>JBOGZL010000273.1:0-4068 GCA_050697195.1 Solirubrobacterales bacterium | reverse complement strand
CCTCCGGCGAGAGCGGCGAGCCGGTCGAGCCGACGGCCCGCAGGCGCGAGAGGTCGCGGCCGGCGGCGGGCTCCACTCCGGCCTTCATGCTCCCGGCGATGTATGCGGCGCTGGTGCCGAAAGTCGTGATGCCGGCGCTGTCGGCGAGGTCCCACAGCACGCCCATGTCGGTCTGACCGGGGCTGCCGTCGTAGAGCACGATCGACGCGGGGGTCAGCAGGCACCCGACGAGGAAGTTCCACATCATCCAGCCGGTCGTCGTGAACCAGAAGAGGCGGTCGCACTCCTGCGCGTCGACGTGGAGGTGGAGCTTCTTGAGTTGCTCGAGCAGGATCCCGCCGTGCCCGTGCACGATCGCCTTCGGCAGCCCGGTAGTCCCCGAGGAGTAGAGCACCCAGAGCGGGTGGTCGAAGGGGAGGCGCTCGAACTCGAGCGACGCGCCCGCTCCTGCCTCGAGCAGCTCCGTCCAGCCCATCGCGCTCTCCAGCCGGGAGAGGTCCGGGTCGGGGTCGAGGTAGGGCAGGACCACGGTGCGCTCGAGCGAGGGCATCTCGCGCTGGAGCCCGGCGACGACCTCGACGCGGTCGAAGTCGCGCCCGCCATAGCGGTAGCCGTCGGCGGCGAGCAGCACCTTGGGCTCGATCTGTGCGAACCGGTCCACGACGCTTCCGGCCCCGAAGTCGGGAGAGCAGCTCGACCACACGGCGCCGACGCTCGCGGTCGCGAGAAAGGCGACGAGCGTCTCGGGGACGTTGGGGAGGTAGGCGACGACTCGGTCGCCGCGCTCGACCCCAAGTCCGCGCAAAGCGGCGGCGAGCTGCGCGACCTGGCGGCGTAGGTCGCCCCAGCTCAGCTCCTCGAGCTCTCGCAGCTCGGATGCGCCGAGGACGGCGACGCCATCGTCGCGCTTGCCGCGAAAGACGTGCTCGGCGTAGTTCAGCTCGGCGCCCCCGAACCATCTCGCCCCCGGCATCGTGCGCTCCGCAAGGACCTCGGCGTCGGAGGCGGGCGGGCCGACGTCGAAGAACTCCCAGATCGAGGCCCAGAACCGCTCCAGCTCGGTCACCGACCACTCCCACAGGGCGGGGTATCCGTCGAAGGAGAGCCCTCGCTCGGCCTCGAGCCAGCGCATGTAGCGGGTCATCGTCGCGCGCTCGACGCTTTCGCCCGAAGGCGTCCACAGAAGCTCGCCGCGCTCGGCCGAGCCTGCGGTCGTCCTCTCCATGGTGCGCTTATACCAACGCGCCGCGGCGGCCCACGTCGCGGTCGAGCTGGCGGACGAGGGCAAGCGTGAAGCCGTGGGCGCGCTCGAGGGCGGCGGGATCGATGCGCTCCGGCAGGTCGGTGGACGCGTGGACGGTCGGGACGACGTCGAGCTCGTTCGCGCACGTGACCGTGGTCGTGGCGTAGCGGCGGATCCGCGCTGCGATCCCGTCGTCGCCGACCCCGAGGCGGAGGGGGCGGGCGTGGAAGCTGTCGGGACCGTCGTCGGCCGCGGCGATCGCGTCGCAGAGCTCGACGAGGCGGCGGTCCATCGGGAAGCTGACCACCCACCCGGCGGAGGTCTCGTACCGCACGTCCCCGAGCCCGACCGTGTCGACGCAGACGATGTAGGTCGAGTCGCGGGGGAGCTCGCGGGCGTGCGCGCGCATGAACGAGCGCATCCCCTCGTGGAGCGACCACCCGGCCCCGGGGAAGAGCACCCAGACGTCGAGGTTTTCGGGAGCGTCGCGGTCGAGCTCTGCGGCAAGCGCGAGGACGGTCGCCGCGCCGGAGGCGTTGTCGTTGGCGCCCGGCGAGACCTCGGAGAGCGCGGTGTCGACGAGCGCGAAGACGGCGACGATCAGGACCAGGGTGGGGACGATCTGGACCACCGACAGCCACTCCGCATCGACCCCAGCCATCCTCGCGCCGAGGACGGGGAGGAGGGCGGCGAGCGACCAGAAGGCGATCCGGAACGGGCCGATCGGGATGGGAAGGTGGGCCGCGACGCCGGCGGCGCGCTCGACGGTGCGGGGGGCGAACGCGTAGCCGGTACGGGCGGCGTCGTAGTGGGCGCAGAGGACGACCCGGGCGGGCGCGTCGGGCCGGGCGCCGCGGGAGAGCACGTTCTGCGACGCGCGCCGGAATGACAGGCGGCGGAGGAGGTAGAAGCGGGTATTGAGGTCGAGGTACATGGAGACGGCGGCGAGGAGGACGAGCGCGAATCCCAGCGCCGGGATCTCGAGCGCCGCGAGGCTGCCGGCGATCGCGAGCAGACAGTGGAGGGCGTGGACGAGCGCGTACTGGGGGTGGACGTAGGTGGGCTCGACCTCGGCCCGCCGCCTTGCCGCGCGAAGGCGGTCGGCGAGGTAGTTCGCCGCCCGGCGCTCGGCGTCGCTGCCCGCCCGCCTGCGCCCGAACGAGCACAGGCGGCGGATCACGTCCATGCGCTCGCCGACGTCCACGGGCGGAGGATTATCGCCGCAGGGCGTCTGGTCTCGCGACGATTGCGCGGATTCAGCGTTTCGGGCCGACGAAGCGGTCCAACCGGGCCACCGATTCAGCGCGCGATACCGAGATGTTGAAGCGGTTCATCTGGCGCCACTTGATGGCGAGTTTGTCGCAGTATTCACAGAAGATCGCGCGGATATCGGCGGAGCGGTTGGAGAATTGATAGCGCGGATACACGTAGGTCCTCTTTGGATGCCTGATCGTGTTGACGCCGCGGCAGCCGTCCGAGTGGATGAGTCCTCGCAGGAGGCGATTCGGGTACCGATCGACGATCTCTCGCTGCCAGTCGACGAGCTCGATGGGCCGACGGTGCTTGTGCCCTGGGCCATGTTGGGGGAAGAGACAGGGCCAGTGCTGAGAGTATGCGCTCACGTCCACTGCGCGCTCTTGCGCTCGGGCCTTGACCGATACCCGGTTGGACGGCATGACGAGGCTCGTCGCCGCTTCGCACTCGGCGATGATTCGCGGATATAGACCGTCCAAGGTGATCTCGAGCCGGAATACACCACGCCTATGGCTGGCCAGACAGCCGTCGCCGAGATACATGCCGAGGAGATACGCGTACGCCGACTCTGTCAGGCAACGAAAGACCGAGAATCGCTCAGGGGTGCAGCGCATGCACGTTGCCCGCGGGGTTCGCGTGGGCGTTCGTCCGCGTATCCATCGATAGACGGTGGAGCGTGGGACGCCCGTCAGCCGCGCGATCTCGCCCGGTTGGCGATCCGCCGCCGAGAGCTCGAGGACGAGTTCGACTTCCTCGAGCGACCGGGTCACTGGACCGGCTGTGTCCGGTAGCGACCCTCCCGGAGTGCGGCGGGTGGGATTCGAACCCACATGTCCTTTCGGACAACGGTGTTTGAGACCGTCCTGTCAACCAGTTGCAGCACCGCCGCAACGACCATCATCGAGCCGACCGTAGCCGGCTCACCAGCAGTTTAGGTGCGCGAGATGCGTCAAGAACGCCACGAAGGCGTGGCAATTCCTCCGCCCTGACGCAGAGTAGCCTGGCGTGCACTATGTGCGGCAGGTACACGCTCGCGAACGCCAACCCCGACGTGCTGAAGGCGCGGTTCGGGATCGACATCCTGTCGGACTTCGACGAGCGGCCGCGGTTCAACATCGCACCGACCGACCTGGTGCTCGGGATCCGCACGGGGGCCGGCGGGCGCCGCGAGGCCGGGCGGTTGCGGTGGGGGTTGCTGCCGGGCGAGTGGGCGAACGACGGCGGTCGGCCGCTGATAAACGCGCGCGCCGAGAGGATCGCCGAGCAGCCCGCGTTTCGCGACTCGTCCCTCCATCGGCGCTGCCTGATCCCGGCGGACGGGTTCTACGAGTGGCGCGCGAGCGAGATCGGCAAGCAGCCGGCGTGGATCAGCCGTGCCGACGAGGCGCCGTTCGCGTTTGCGGGGATATGGGCGACGCTCGACGACCGCGAGGACGCGGTCCATAGCTGCGCGATCGTCACCTGCGAGCCGAACGAGCTCGTGCGGCCGATCCACGATCGGATGCCGGTGATCCTCACCCCGGACGCGGAGGGCTCGTGGATCGGGGAGGGAGAGCCGGACGCGCTGATGG
>JBOGZL010000272.1:0-3074 GCA_050697195.1 Solirubrobacterales bacterium | reverse complement strand
GAGGCCTCTGATGAGAGCTCGATACTCCGCGACGTGGTGGTCCTTCGCCGGCCCTATCGGCTCCGAGATCTCCTCGAGAGGGGCCTTCAGGACCACACCAATCGCGGCTTCACCCGCCATCTTCCCGGGTTGATCGGCGACTATGCCCCCGTCGGTCGTGAGTAGGTGGTAGCGGGTTTTCGGGCCAGAGCCGTCGCCGGCGGACGTTCCGCGTTCCGTCATGGACCCAAAGGTATTCGCCCACGAGGACGCCGCGGCCGGGTCGTGGGGTCCCGGCCGCGAATGGCGCTCCTACCGTGCTGCAGGCTCGGGCTCGCGCTCTGAGGCCCGCCGCCTGACCTCACGATCATCGTCCGTTCCTCCGGTGCGACGAGCTTGAAGCCATGCTGATCTACTCGATGAGCGTCTGGGTGGACGGCTTTATCGCCGACCGCGAGGGCGCGTTCGGTGGACGGCCCCTAACGAGGATCAGTTTCGTTCCCACCTCGCGCAGACACGCGAGCTCGGCGGGCACGAACGCTCGGTCGATGCAGCTTGCGGCGCTGGGAGCGAGCGGTCAGCGAGCAGTTGCTGCTCCTTTGCGCGAAGACGAGCAGCACCTGGGTCCCTCGCCCGAACCGCGGCCAGGCCGATAGGAGACGACTCTCCGCACCGGTGACACTCCGGGCAGCGTCCGCCTCGTCGCCCCGAGATACTGATCCCGTGAAAGCGATCGTGATGCGAGGACACGGCGGTCCCGATGTCCTCGAGTTGCAGGAGACGGATCGACCGGCGCCCGCCCCGACCGAGGTCCTGGTACGGGTCGCGGCGGCGGGAATCAACCCCGTCGACTGGAAGGTCCGCGAGGAGCCCTGGCTGCCCGAGCTGATGGGCGAGCCGCCGCTGATCTTGGGCTGGGACGTCGCCGGCACCGTGCAGGCGGTCGGCTACGGAGTCACCCGTTACGCGCCCGGGGACCGCGTCTTCGGCATGCCGTGGTTTCCTCGGCTGGCACGAGCGTACGCCGAGTACGTCACTGCACCGTCGCGCCACTTCGCCCGCACCCCCGACGCCCTCGACGACGAGCACGCAGGCGGTCTGCCGCTCGCCGGCCTCACCGCCTGGCAGGCCCTCGTCGACACCGCCGAGGTGGGGGAGGGCGACCGGGTCCTGATCCACGCGGCCGGCGGCGGCGTAGGCCACCTGGCCGTGCAGATCGCCAAGGCCCGCGGCGCCCGCGTGATCGGCACCGCCCGCGCCGAGAAGCACGAGTTCCTCCGCAACCTCGGGGTCGATGAGCCAATCGACTACACGGCCCGGCCCTTCGAGGAGGCCGCGTCGGATGTCGACGTCGTGCTGGACCTGGTCGGCGACGACGACTACGGCCTGCGCTCGCTCCAGACACTGCGGGAGCACGGCCTGCTGATCGCGGTCCCCGAGGGGATCAGCGATGCGGTGGCGACCGCCGCCCACGAGCAGTCGAAGCGAGCCACCGACCTCCTTGTGGAGCCCGACGCTGCCGGCCTCGAATCACTCGCCGCCCTCGCCGACCAGGGCCGGCTCAGGGTTGTGATCGAGGAGACCTTCCAACTCGCTCAGGCCGCCGAAGCGCACGAGCGGCTCCGGTACGGGCGGGCACGGGGGAAGATCGTGCTCACCGTCGAGTAGCGGGGTGATTGCTCCTCTGCGCGACGAGCAGCAGTCCGGTGCCCGCTCCTACTCGATGCTGTCGCGGCCTGCGGCTGACCGTTGAGCCCATCGCGAGACGAGAAGTGCGCGGTGTTGACCCAGACATTGACCCGACCGCCGATTACTCGGGCGCGGCAGGTGCGCGCTCGTAAGAAAACAGAAAACGCCGCATTAGCGGGGCTTTCCCGAGTGCCGGAGGCAGGATTCGAACCTGCGACACGCGGATTATGATTCCGCTGCTCTAACCGCTGAGCTACTCCGGCGGGGGATCGAATCGTAGCGGCGGGGGTGAGCGGTCCGGCGGGGGCGAGGCGGCTCTAGGCTGCCCACACATGAGCGCACTGGAGCAAGCCGTGGAGACGGTCGTCCGCGACTGCATGGCGGTGGCCGATGGGGAGGAGGTCGTGGTGATCTGCAACCCGGCGACCCGGGACCTGGGCGAGCGCCTGCGCGCCGAGGCCGCGGGGGCGGGCGCCGACGCAGTCCTCGCGGTGATGGCGGAGCGCGCCTCGCATGCGGGGGAGCCGCCCGCGGCGCTCGCGGCCGCGATGGCGGCCGCGGACGTCGTCCTCGCGCCGACCGTCCAATCGCTCTCCCACACCGCCGCGCGCAAGGCGGCGAGCGAGACCGGCACCCGGATCGGGACCCTCCCCGGCGTCACCGAGGGCATGCTCGCCCGGGTGATGAGCGCCGACATGGATGGACTGCGCCGCAAATGCCGGGCGCTTGCCGACGCGCTCAGCGCCGCCTCGGAGGCGCGCCTCACGTGCGCGAATGGGAGCGACCTGCGGCTCGGGCTCGATGGCCGCACGGCGATCTCCGACGCAGGGGAGCTCGGCGAGCCGGGGGCGTTCGGGAACCTGCCCTGCGGCGAGGGCTACATCGCCCCAGTCGAGGGGAGCTGCGAGGGCACGGTGGTGATCGACGGCTCGATCGCGTCGGTCGGAGTCCCCGAGGAGCTCGCGACCCTCACCGTCGTGGACGGCCGGCTGGTCGACGCCACCGGTGTAGACGGCGCGCAGCTGATGGAGCTGCTCACCGTCCACGGGCCCGAGGCGACGACCGTCGCGGAGCTGGGGATCGGCGCGAACGAGATGGCGAAGCTGACCGGGAACGTGATCGAGGACGAGAAGATCCTCGGCACCGCCCACGTCGCGTTCGGCGCCTCGGCGGCGATCGGGGGGACGGTCCAGGTTCCGGTCCACCTCGACTGCGTGGTGATGAAGCCCGACGTTGCTCTCGACGGTCAACCCGTGGTCCGCGGCGGCGAGCTGCTCGTCTAGTGGTGCCTCTCATAACGTTTGACCGGAAACTCCGACTCGGCGGCGAACACCGACGCATGCACCCGACAGTGGAGGTGGTCATGCGTCCCCCATCCGTGTTCGTGCGCGCGCTCTCGCCGGCCG
>JBOGZL010000271.1:0-2256 GCA_050697195.1 Solirubrobacterales bacterium | reverse complement strand
GCCCGCGAGGGCGCGAACTCGACCCCGAGCGAGGATCCCTGGCGCGCCGGCTTGACGACGAGCGGGAACCCGAGCCGCTCCTCGATCTCCTCGAGCGAGTCCGCCGCGCCGAGCTCCCGAAACGCGGTCGCGTTGAACGCGACCCAGTCGGGGGTCGGGAGGCCCGCGCCGCGGATCTCCTGCTTCGCCGTCACCTTGTCCATGCACCGCATGCACGCGGTCACGCCGGGGCCCGTGTACGGGATCCCGACGATCTCGAGCAGCTCCTGGACGGTGCCGTCCTCGCCGCCCGGTCCGTGGAGGGCGATGAACGCGACCTCGGGGCGCTCCTCCTTCAGCCGCGCGACGAGGTCGGCGCCGGGGTCGAGCTCGACGACCTCGTGTCCGAGCGAGCGGAGCGCGTCCTCGACCCTCGCCCCGGACCGAAGCGACACCCCGCGCTCGAGCGAGCGCCCGCCCGCGAGCACGGCGATCTTCATCGGCCGGCGCCTCCCCGGCCCTCGCGGCGGCGCAGCGGGAGCACCTCGCCGGTCGTCTGGTCCATCTCCGCGGTCTCGAGCTCCTCGACCGGGACGGGGTGCTCGCCGGTGATCGTCTCGTACAGCGCCACCTGCTCCCACACCACCTTCCCGATCCGCCGGATCCCCTCGCGGATCTCGTCATCGTCCGAGCCGGAGAAGTTGAGCCGCATCGCGCTCGACGGGCGCCCGTCCGCGTACGCCGCCGACCCGGGGACGAACGCGACCTCGTCGCGAAGCGCCTTCGCGAGCAGGTCGCCGGTGTCGATGTAGTCGGGGAGCGTCGCCCACACGAACAGCCCACCGCCGGGCTGGGTCCACTCCGCCTGGGGAGGGAAGTGGCGCTCGAGCGCGTCGAGCATCGTGTCGCGGCGCGAGCGGTAGATCCCGACGAGGCTGTCCACGTACTCGCGCCACCGTCCCTCCTCGAAGTACTCGGAGACGAAGTACTGGCTCAGGGTCGAGGTGCATAGGTCGGCGGCCTGCTTACCGAGCACGATCTTCTCCATCACCGGCGGTGGCGCCACGCACCACCCGAGCCGGATCCCGGGCGAGAGGATCTTCGAGAACGTGCCGATGTAGATGACGTAGTCGCCGCCGTCGAGCTGGTAGAGCGGCGGCAGCGGGTCGCCCTCGAACCGCAGCAGGCCGTAGGGGTTGTCCTCGACCACGAGCACCTCGCGCTCGCGCGCGATCTCGACCAGGCGCCGGCGGCGGGCCGCCGACAGCGTCACCCCGGCGGGGTTCTGGAAGCTCGGCACCGAGTAGATGAACTTCGGCCGCCGCCCCTCGCGCTCGAGGCGGTCCAGCCGCTCCTCGAGCTCGTCCACCCGCATCCCCTCGGCGTCCATCTCGATCTGGTGCGTGTCGGCCTCATACGAGCAGAACACCGGCACCGCGCCGGGGTAGGTGGGGCCCTCGCAGATCACCGGGTCGCCGGGGTCGACGAGCGTCTTGCACACGAGGTCGATCGCCTGCTGGCCCCCGGTGGTGACGATGATGTCCTCGGGGTCGGGCTCCATCGCCTCCGCGGCCATGATCGAGCGGATGCACTCCTTCGTGCGGTCGAACCCCTCGGTCGGCCCGTACTGGAGCGCCTCGGCCGAGGACTCCTGGGCGATCCGTGTCATCTGGGCGGCGAACGACTCGGGGGGGAAGGTCGAGGTGTCGGGGAGCCCGCCGGCGAGCGAGATCACCTCGGGGCGCGCGGTGATCGCCATCAGGTCGCGCATCGCCGAGGAGCGCATCACCCGGGTGCGGTGCGCGAACAGCCCCCCGTAGCGCTCGAGGTCGCGCGCGCTCGTGTGCGCGCGGCGGTGGGGCGGGGCGGGGTCCGGGCCTCGCTCCGGCCCCCGCGGGCTCTGACCGGGATCGGCCACCCCGCGAAGTGTGCCTGACGGGGACCGGCGCTGCTGATAGAACACCGGCCGTGGAGGCGAGCGGAAAGAGCGAGCAGGACCTTCGCGACCAGGCCGTCACCAGTCTGAAGAAGAAGCGCGACTTCAAGGTCCACGTCCTCATGTACCTGCTCGTCAACGCCTTCCTCGTCGTGATCTGGGCGGTGAGCAAGGACGGGGACGAGTTCTTCTGGCCGATCTTCGTGATCGTCGGGTGGGGGATAGGCGTCGTCGCGAACGCCTGGGACGTGTACGGGCGCAAGCCGATCTCCGAGGACGAGATCCGCCGCGAGCAGGACCGCCTGCGCGGGTAGGCACGCGGCCGGGACCGCAAGGTGGCG
>JBOGZL010000270.1:0-5670 GCA_050697195.1 Solirubrobacterales bacterium | reverse complement strand
GTCGCGCACGATCGCCCGCCCCATCGCCACGCGCTGGCGCTGGCCGCCCGACAGGTTGGCCGGCTTGCGGTCGAGGTGCTCGGTGAGGTCGAGCGTGGCGGCGGCCTCCTCGACCTTGCGGTCGATCTCGCCCTGGTCCACGCCGCGCAGCTTGAGCGCGAAGCCCATGTTGTCGCGCACCGACATGTGCGGGTAGAGCGCGTAGTTCTGGAACACCATCGCGATGTCGCGGTCCTTCGGCGCGATCTCGTTCACGACCTCTTCGCCGATCCGCATCTTCCCGTCGCTGATGTCCTCGAGCCCAGCGATCATCCGCAGGGCGGTCGACTTCCCGCACCCGGAGGGGCCGACGAGGATCATGAACTCGCCGTCCTCGATGTCGAGATTCATGTCCTTGACGGCCTCGGTGCCGTCGGGGAAGCGCTTCGTGATTCCTTCAAGAACGATCTCGGACATCTCTCCTCCTTGGTTACCTAACCCTTGACGGCGCCCGCGGTCAGGCCGGCGACGATGCGGCGCTGGAAGAACAGAACGAAGACGACGATCGGCACGGTCACGATCACCGCCGCCGCCGCGATGTTCCCCGTCGGCTCGGTGAACTGCGACTCGCCGGTGAAGAACGCGAGCGCGGCGGGGACGGTTCGCGAAGCGTCCGACGACGTGAGCGAGATCGCGAACAGGAAGTCGTTCCAGGCGAAGATGAAGACCAGGATCGCTGCCGTGAACACGCCCGGGGCGGCGAGCGGGACGATCACCTTGCGAAACGCCTGCAAGGGCGTCGCGCCGTCAATCTGCGCCGCCTGCTCGAGGTCCCACGGGATCTCCCTGAAGAACGCCACCAAGATGTAGATCGCCAGCGGGAGGGCGAAGGTCAGGTAGGGGATGATCAGCCCCGGGTAGGTGTCGTAGAGGCCCAGCGCCCGCCACATGTCGAACAGCGGTCCGACCGTCGAGATCGCCGGGAACATCGCGATCGCCAGCGCGCCGGCGAGGATCAGCGTCTTGCCGGGGAAGTTCAGGCGGGCGATCGCGTACGCCGCGAACGCCGCCAGCACGATCGCGATCACGGTCGAGATCAGCGCGATCAGGATCGAGTTGATCAGCGGCTTGATGAACGGGCTGTTGTCGATCCCGCCCTCGAACAGGGTCGTGTAGTTGTCGAAGGTGATCTTCTGGGGGATGAAGGTGTTGCCGAAGTTGGTGCCCTCAGCGATCGTCGCGGGCTCCTTCAGGGAGACCGAGATGATCCACAGCAGCGGGACCATTGCGAAGGCCAGCACCAGCAGGATCGCGATGCTCCACATTGCGTATTCCCTCGACCCTCGCTCCATCGCTAGCTACCCCCGGGTCTTCCCTCCGCCATCCGGACGCCGAACCCGCGCACGAACAGGAACGCGATGATCAGGACGCAGAAGAAGATCATCACCGAGACCGCCGAGCCCAGACCGAGGTTGAGCCTCGAGATCAGCTGGTTGAAGCCGAGGATCGAGACCGACTCGGTGTCCTGCGCCCCCCTGGTCATGATGAAGATCGTGTCGAAGATCCGGAACGCGTCCAGGGTGCGGAACAGCAGCGCGACGAGAATCGCGGGCTTCATCAACGGCAGGGTGATGCGGAAGAAGCGCTGGACCGCGTTCGCGCCGTCGACCTTTGCCGCCTCGTAGAGACCGGCGTCGATCGTGGTCAGCCCCGCGAGCAGCAACAACGCCATGAACGGAGTCGTCTTCCAGACCTCGGCCATGATGATCACGGCGAAGGAGCTGAAGCGATCGCCGAACCACGCCTTGTCCTCGGCGATCAGGGGGAGGTGGTTGACGAATCCCGTGTCCGGGCTGAAGGCGAAGAACCACGAGAACGCAGCGACGACGGTGACGATCCCGTACGGGATCAGCACGGCGGTGCGGATCACCCCGCGGCCGAAGATCGCCCGGTACATGACCAGCGCGATCGCCATCCCCAGCGCGAGCTCGACGGCGACCGAGATCACGCTCACGAACACGGTGTTGAACAGGTCCTGCCACCACAGCTCCGAGCTCAGCACGGCTCCGTAGTTGCTGAGCCCGACGAACCCACCCTCCTCGGGGAAGCGCAGGTCGAGGTCCTGGAGGGAAAGGACGATCGCGTACGCGATCGGGTACGCCGTGACGAGCAGCATTGCGATCACCGCCGGCGCGCACAGCATCCAGCCCAGGCGCCGCTCCTCCCGCCCGCGCTCCGTCGTCTTGCCGCGACCGAAGCCGAACCTCCTCAGCCGGCCGGCCTCCGCGCTCACAGGAGGCCCTCCCGCTTCGCCGCGTCCTCGAGGTTCGAGAGCAACTCGTCGTAGATCGGAGTCACGTCCTCGGGGTCGATCTTGCTCGGGGGATGCAGCGAGCGCTGGATCGCGAGCGAGACGTCCTGGTAGGCGGCGGTCTGCGGCCGCGGTCCGGAGTCGTCGATCGAGCGCTGGACCAGCCGAGCGAAGCCGGGGTAGGCCTTCTTCACGACCTTGTCGGTGTACAGGGTCTCGTTGCTGGGCGGCAGGCCGTCGAGCTCCGTCGCCGTGAGCTGGCTCTCCGGCCCGCTCATGCAGGCCGCGGCCTCGAAGGCGAGGTCCGGATTGTCCGAGTACGCGCTGACGCCGAGGTTGAACCCGCCGAGCGGCGGCCGGCTGGGCTCGTTTGCCACGACCCTCGGATAGGGCGCGAAGCCCATGTTCTTGGCGACGTCCGGCGCGTTCTCCTGCGCGCTCGCGTACGCGAACGTGTAATTGACCATGAACGCCGAGTCCCCCGCCTCGAACCCGAGCCGCGCGGTGTCTTCATTCGAGGTGTCGATGTCCGGGGCGGCGACGGGTGAGTTCCCCAGCCGGCCCATCACCTCGAGCGCCTCGTCGGTTGGACCCTCCGGAAGGTCCACTGTCTCCGGGCCGGAGAGGATCTGGCCACCCGCCGACTCGAGCAGCGCGTTGAACCACGCGGTGAAGCCCTCGTACTGGTTCGACTGCACCTGAATCAGGCCGCCGGAGGGTCCGATCTCCTCCGCCTGGTCGATCATCTCGTCCCAGGTGGCCGGCGGCTTGCGGACCTCATCCGTGCGGTACCAGAGAAGCTGCGTGTTGGAGTTGAACGGCGCCCCGTACAGCTTGTCCTCGAACCTCGCCGTCTCGATCACGCTGTCGAAGACGCCCTTCGTCACCTGGCGCGCGGGGTCTCCGGTCCACTCCCTCAGCCACCCCGCGTTCGCGAACTCGGCCGTCCACACCACGTCCATCCCGATCACGTCGATCGTCGAGTCCTCCGCGCCGAGCCGCCGGACGAGCTGCTCGCGCGCCTGGCTGGCGTCGGTGGGCAGCAGCTCGAACTCGATCTCGTAGCGGCCATCCGATTCCTCGCTGCAGCGCTTAGCCACCTCCTGGAACGAGCCCCCGGGCTGGATCTGGACGAACCAGTTCAGCGACGTCGCGCCCCCGCCGTCGTCGGATCCGCCGCAACCGACCGTCAGCGTGAGGGCGCACAGCGCCGTCCCGAAGGCCAAGCTTGCACGCGTCACGGCGCTACGCAACGACTATCTCTCTCCTTCTCGCTCCCCGCCTCCCGTATCCCCTGGAGACGGCGGTCGCAAACCCCCGCCGGCCCCGTATCGACCGCTACCCCGCCACGAGGAGGACGCCGTTGCGCGAGGGGTCGCGAACGAGCACGCCGGCGTCGCAGCGCTCGATCTCGCCGCCGGAGGCCTCGAGCCGCAGCGCCGCCACGTCGAGCTGCGCGTGGTCGGGAAGGACAACCTCGAACGAGCGCAGCCCGATCGCGCCGGGCGGCGGCGGGGCGGCTCCCGGCCCGGCCCAGGTGTTGAGCCCGACGTGGTGGTGGTAGTCGCCCGCGGAGACGAACAGCGCGCCCGGGTAGTCCCTGGTCGTGACGTCGAACCCGAGCTCGCCGGCGTAGAAGCGCTCGGCGGGATCGAGGTCGGCAACGCGGAGGTGGACGTGGCCCACCCGGGTGCCGACGGGCATCCCGTCGGGCTCCGACCCCTCGCCGCCCGCCTCGTCGGCGAGCTCGCGGAGATCGAGCGGCAGGGTGGCCATCCGCAGCGAGCCGTCCTCGTCGTGCCACTCGTCCGCGGGACGGTCGCGGTAGATCTCGATCCCGTTTCCGTCGGGGTCGCTTAGATACAGCGCCTCGCTGACGAGGTGGTCCGACGCCCCCGCGAGCGGCCAGCCAGACCCCGCGACGCGCCGCAGCGCGTCGGCGAGCTCGCGGCGAGAGGGGACGAGGATCGCGAGGTGGAACAGTCCCGTCGCGCGCGGCGGGGGCGCGGGCGCGTCGGGATCGCCGTGGAGCTCGATCAGAACCTCGCCGTCGGCGCCCAGCCGGACGGTGTCCCCATCGCCCTCCATCCGTCGGAGCCCGATCGCGCGCTCGTAGAACTCCCCCGCCGCGTCCGCGTCGCGGACCGTGAGGCGCACGGCTCCGATCCGCGTCGCGGGATCGATCCTCGCGGCGCCGGTCTCGGGATCGGTGGCCACGCCGTTCATCGTCGCAAGATTCCGTCAAGATCAAGAGTCAGGGATGCGGGGAATGGTGGGATTCGCACTGGTGGCGGCGGCACTCGCCCCCCTTGCGCTCGCCGGATGCGGCGACGAGGCGGAGCCGGCGGCGCGCGGGTCGGTGACGATGGACGAGCTTCGACCCTGCGGAGGGCTTCCGAAGATCCCCGGGTTCCGGTGCGGATCGATCGAGGTGCCCTTCGAGCGCGAGGAGGCCTCGCTCGGCAAGACCAAGATCGGGTTTGCGGTGCGCCAGCGCGACGATCGCGACCGTCCGTCACGGGGCGCGATCTTCGCGGTCGAGGGCGGGCCCGGCTACTCAAGCACGGGGACGGCGAACGCCTACGTGAAGCTGTTCGGGAACCTGCTGCGGCGGCACGAGCTCGTCCTGGTCGACCAGCGCGGTCAGGGTCGATCGGAGCTGATCGACTGCCCCGACCTCCAGAAGGGACGGGGGCCCGACTGGCTGACGCTCCCGGAGTGCGCGCGGCGGCTGGGCGACCGGGCGATGTCGTACCGCACCTCGGCGGCAGCGGACGACATCGACGACGTGCGCCGGGCGCTCGGGCTCGGGAAGATCGCGCTCTACGGCGACTCGTACGGGACCTTCCTCGGGCAGTCCTACGCCTACCGCCACGGCGACACGCTCAATGCCCTGGTGCTCGACTCGGCGTATCCGGTCGAGGGCGAGGATCCCTGGTACCCGAGCCTCCCGCGGACCGGGGTGCGCTCGATGTCGATCGCGTGCGAGCGCTCCGATGAGTGCACGGGCGACGCGGGCAGGCGGCTCGAGCGGGTCGTCGACCACCTGCGGGACACGGGCCGTGGTGTCGGCGACCTGATCGACGCGATCGCCGAGGCCGGAAGCGGCCCCGACGCCGCCAAGTACTACCTCGACGTCGACGAGGCCGGCCAGGCGCTGCTCGAGGGCGACCCGAAGCCGTGGCGCAAGCTCACCCAGGAGTCCAAGCCGGCCTTTCACCATCCGCGCTTCTATCTCCGTGCGGGAGAGCTTGCGGTGAGCTGCAACGACTACCCGATGATCTGGGACAAGGAAGCCTCCGAGGCGGAGCGGCGCCGGCAGCTCGAGGAGGCGATCCGCGACTACGACCGCGACGCGTTCCCGCCCTACAACCCGCGGG
>JBOGZL010000269.1:0-1870 GCA_050697195.1 Solirubrobacterales bacterium | reverse complement strand
TAGCGAGCGAGCCTCATACCGCCGAGCGCAGGGACGGAACCACCTACAGGGTCCGGGTATGAGCCTCGCTCGGGGCTGAAGTTCGCGCAGCGAGCGCGATCCTCGAAGGCCGAGGGAGGCCGCGGGGATCGCTTCGCATCGGTGGCCAGGCAACCTCCGACCAGATTGACGTTGTCGTCGTAGAGCCCTTTCGGGCTGCGGCCCCGAAGGGTCGCCAAGGAGGCGCCATGGCCACCATCGAAAGCCTGCCGCGCGATCACGTGACGCTCGAGGTGCGCTCGGTCGACCGCCTCTTCTGCCAGCGCTACGTGCCGCAGCTGATGACCGCGGCCAGCTGATCCGCTTCCCGCTGGACCGGGGCAACCCGATCCCCTCGCCGGCGCTGCTCGGCAGGATCGGCCGCGACTACGTGAAGCGGGTCGAGCGCTTCGCGGCCGAGCACGAGATCCCCGTGGTGCGGTTTCGAAGGGGCGAGTCCAAGGAGGAGGCGGCGAAGCCCCACCTCGAGCGCGCCGAGCGCGAGGGCCGCTTCGGCTGCGTGATGATCGGCGTCGCGCAGGAGAAGGCATCGGCCTGCGGCTGGCGCGACGGCGGTCCCGACGGGCACCCCCACTTCGAGTTTCGCCGCCAGACGGTGTTCGTCAACCACCACTACTTCTATGTGCTCGACCCCGACTGGGGCCCGGCCTTCGTGAAGGCGTGCTCCTACGCCCCCTATCCCGTCTGGATCTGCCTCAACGGGCACGAGTGGGCCAAGCGCCAAGCCGCCAAGCGCGGGCTCGCCGTCGAGGCGCTCGACAACGGCTTTCGCTCCACCGAGGACGCCGAGGCGCTGGCGACGATCACCGCCTCGCTTTCTGCCCGCGACGTCGAGCGCTTCTTTCGCCGCTCGCAGGCGCTGCTGCCCTCGCCGTTGGATGCCTCTGACCGCCGCCGCGGCTACCGCCACGCGCTCGCCTTCCGCCAGCTCGAGCTCTCAGACACGCGCGTCTTCGATCGCCCGCAGGCCGGCCGCGAGTGGTTCGAGCGTGTGATCCGCGACCAGCTTCACCTCGGACGGCCAGACCAGGTGGCGATCGTCTTCGACCGCAAGGTCACGCGCCGCACGCCGGGGCGCTACCTGACCCGCTTCATCAATCGCGGGTCAGACCCCGCGATCCAGATCCACTACCGCCGCTCGAAGGTCAAGCAGTACTTCAAGGAGGGCAGGGCGCTGCGGACCGAGACCACCGTCAACGACAGCAAGGACTTCGGCGTCGGCCGACTGCTTTGCGAGCAGAACCGGGAGGCGCTTTGCCGCATCGGCCACGAGACCAACGAGCGCCTGCTCGAAGCTCAACTCAAGGCGTGCGAGTGCGCGCCTGATGCACGGACGCTCGAGAGCGTCGTGCTGCCGTCCACGTCCGACGGCCTACCAGCTCCGGGCCTTCGCTTCGGCGATCCCCGGGTGATGGCGCTGCTCGCCTCGCTTTGCGCCTTCGCCCACATCTTCGCCGGGCTCACGAACCGCAGCCTGCGCACGCTCGTCGCCGGGCAGATCCCCGGCTACAGCGCGCGCCAGGCAACCTATGACCTGCGCCGCCTCCGGCGCAAGGGCCTTATCCGCCGGATTCCCCGCTCACAGCGCTACGAGCTCACGAGCGAGGGCCGGCGGCTCGCCGTCTTCTTCACGAAGACCTACGCGCGGATCGTGAACCCCTCGCTCGCCGAGCTCGACCCCTCGCTCCCCCAGCAGGTCGCCCGCCGCACGGCTCTCGGCCGACCGTGGCGCGAGTTCGAGCGCGCCCTCGACGCCCGGATCGCCGATGCCGCCCTCATGGCCTGAAAGGATGACTCGTCCGTGGATCTTTGGTTGACCAAGCGGAGCTAG
>JBOGZL010000268.1:0-3236 GCA_050697195.1 Solirubrobacterales bacterium | reverse complement strand
GACATCCTCGTCGTCGCCGCGGGCGTGCCCGGGCTCGTCACCGGAGAGATGGTCAAGGAGGGTGTGATCGCGGTGGATGTCGGCATCAACCCGGTGCGAGACGAGGAGAGCGGAAAGGTGCGGCTCGTCGGCGACTTGGACTTCGAGAGCGTGGCCGAGAAGGCAGAAGCGGTCACGCCGGTGCCCGGCGGGGTCGGGCCGATCACGGACGTCTGGCTGCTCCGCAACACGGCCGAGGCCGCCGCGCTGCAGGCCGCAAGCGGCCGCCGCTAGATCAGTCCGCGCGAGCCGTCGGCGTACGGGAAGGCGGAGGCGTCGAGCGCACTCGGGTTGGTATTGGCCCGCAGTTGGGTCTCCCAGTCCGAATGCTGCTCCTTGCAGGTCGGGCAGGCACGGAGCGCGTGCCCGTTTCCCGCGTCGAGGTGCCCCCAGTACCCACGCGACAGGAGGCCGTCAGCCTGCTGTCGCCCGCAGAGGCCGCAGTAGAGATAGAGGCGCGACATCCCTTCTTATACCACCGCCGAGACGTCCTCGCCCGCCTACCAGGGGCCGATGAACGCGCCGTCGTCGAGGGCGAGGACGAGGATGACCACCAGCACGATGCAGACGATCGACCCCACGAGCAGCGCCGGCGTCAGCCAGGGGACCTGAGTCTGCTCGGGCGGGAACTCGATTTGCTTCTCGCGAGCCATCGTCCCTCCTTTCTAGGGGCCGGGGTCGGTCGAGGGCCCGGCCAGCGGCGGCTCCGCGAAGCCCGAGCCGGGGGCCGTCGGGGCGGCGGGGGGCAGCGTGCCGCTCCCGCGCAGGAGCTGCGCCTGCGCGTTCAGCTTCCTGGACTCGAGCAGGACGAAGCCGATGAACGAGGCCACCATGAGGATGATGCCGAGGACGGTCAGGACGTAGGTCCCGTTCGAGCCGCCCGGCCCGAAGGTCCAGTAGGCGGTGATGTCTCCAGCCCACTCGTCGAAGGGAAAGCTGTCGATCACGGCTACCTCCTCTCCGCGGTCATCGCCGCAGTGTGGGCGCTCGCCTCGCCAAACGACTCAATGAGGACCGGGGCGGCCTCGACCTCCTGCCCGTTGGGCAGGACGATCGACTCGGGCACGCGCTCGAACTCGGGGAAGAAGTCGTGCTGGAACTCGGCCATGTCGAGGCCCTCGAGCTCGACCTCGGGCGGCACGCGCAGCAGGTTCAGCTTCTTCAGGATCCAGCTGACGACGTAGGCAGGGAGGAACGCAAGCGGAAAGAACGCCAGCATGCCCATGAGCTGGCCGCCGAACGAGACCGGGATGTTGTTGACGCCGGTCGGGAATCCGCCCGCGAAAATGCCGACGAGCAAGACGCCGTAGAAGCCGCAGACGCCGTGGACGGCTACCGCCCCCACCGCGTCGTCGACCCGCAGCTTTTTCTCGATGTACGTTCCCGCCCAGACGGCCACGAGACCGCCGGTGAACGCGAGGATGTAGGCGAGGGAGGGGTGGTACACGTCGGCGCCGGCCGACACGGAGATGACGCCGGCCAGACCGCCGGAGAGCGTCCAGAACGGGTCGCCCCGGCTCGCGAACCAGCCGCCCGTGAACCCTCCGGCGAAGCCGACCGTGATCACGAAGGCGATCGCTCCGAGCGTGGCCGGCGAGAGGTAGATGTTGAGCCAGCCCGGAACCACGGTGGACTGGATCACGAGGCAGGCTGCGTAGAAGCCGTAGAAGCCGGTGAAGATCAGCATCAGCCCCATAAGGGTCAAGTGCGTGTTCACAGGCCTGAAGGCTCTCGCGCGCCCTCGTATGTCGAACTTCCCGATGCGTGGGCCGAGGTTGACGAGGACCCCGAGCGCGAAGGCACCCGCCACGCCGTGGACGACGAGCGAGGCAATCGCGTCGTGGAAGCCGAACTTCGTCACCAGCCAGCCCTGGGAGCTCCAGCCCCAGGCCGCGTCCATGATCCAGACTGCCGAGCCGAGCAGCGCGGTGAGAATCAGGTATGCGGAGAGCCGGATCCGCTCGATGACCGCCCCCGACATGATCGAGCCGGTCGTCCAGGAGAAGAGCAGGAAAGCGAGGAAGAAGACGGCGCTCACGTGGTCGGCGAGGTTCGGCCCCATGGCGTCGGACCACGGAGCGGTCGCGCCGCAGAAGCCGCTGTCGGCCGGTCCGGAGTGCCCCTGCGCCGGGCCGCCGGGCTGGAAGCAGCCGTAGATGTACCAGCCGAAGTAGTAGAACGTCGGAGTGACGACGGCGATGGTGAGGATGTTCTTCATCGCCGTGGACATGATGTTCTTGCGCCTCGAGGCGCCACCCTCATACGCCATGAAGCCGACGTGGATCAGCCACATGATCACGACGGTGAAGAAGTAGAACTGCTCCGTCAGGATCTGCGAGTCGAGGGAGACCTGTTCCTCGAGCTGCGCGAAGAGCGAGGACAGCACGTTAGCGAGCGACGACATCAAGCCCTCCTCGGGACGGACGCCACAAGAGCGCTGCTACACACCAGACGGGCACAAACGTACGAGACCGGCCGGACGTGGCCCAGGTACGCTTGCCCCACCTTTTCCCCGTGCAGGTGTCGATGATCTACATACGCAAGGGACTCAGCGCTGCCCGTGCTGGACCTGCTCGACCTCGCCCGTCCTGGCGTTGACGAGAACGACGGTGATCTCCTCCGGCAGACCGTCCTCGTCCAGCGTGGACAGGGAGACCGACCAGAACGGGCGCGAGTCGAACCCGCGCGGGGTGAAGCGGACCATCACGCGGTCCGGCGCGTAGTCGACCTCCTCACGGGCGATCGCAAGCGCCTCGTCGGAGTCGATTTCAGTATCCCTGGAAGCACAGCTCTTGACGGCGACGAACGCCAGGGCCAGGACGGCGAGCAGGATCAGGATCCGGCCGAGGGGCCGGTCCCGGAACGACCGGCTAGGCTCGGGCTCGCTGCCGGCGTCGGTAGGCAAGGTAGATCCTCAGCGCGAGGTAGCCGATGAAGTGCGTCAGGAAGACGAGCGAGAGCCACCAGCCCCACCAGACGAAGTGCGGGCGCGGCTCCATGTCGCGCAGCTCGATCACGGTCAGGTACAGGGCGACGACGAGCGTGAGCACCATGAGAAGCGCGCCCTGACCGGGCGCGAAGTAGACGAGAAGCATCCGACCATCGTGAGCGAACGCGCCGCGGCGCGCAACCGTCATCGGCGAAGAGCAGAATCCACGCGGTGTCGGCGCGCGACGTCATCGAGACTTTGGCGATCC
>JBOGZL010000267.1:0-4735 GCA_050697195.1 Solirubrobacterales bacterium | reverse complement strand
GCCCGGCTCCGGTCCCTCGTCCGCGAGCACGACGTCGGCGCCGGACTCCGCGGCCCGCGTCGCCGCAGCGAGCCCGGCGGGGCCGCCGCCGATTACCAGGACGTCGGCGTGGCGGCGGCGGTAGTCCGTGCGCCACTCGCGCTCCGGACGCGGCTCGGGCGCTCGCCCCAGGCCCGCCGCGCGCCGCAGAATGCGCTCGTACAGCGGCCACAGCCGCCGCGGGCGCTTGAAGGTCTTGTAGTAGAAGCCCGGCGGGGTGAACGGCCCTCCGACGGCGTCCACCGCACGCATAACGTCGCGGTCGAGCGAGGGCGTCGCGTTGAGGTGGTGGACCCGCATCCCCGACCGCGCCGGCTCGGTGCATGCGCGCACGCCGGGGTCCCCGTCCACGCTCACGAGGCAGTTCGGGCACTGCCCGGCGCAGCACAGCAGCCCCCGCGGGCGGTGGTACTTGAAGCTGCGCGAGAACGTGCGCCGGCCGCCCGCGTAGAGCGCCGACGCGATCGTGTCCCCCTCGAGCGCGCGGACCTCCTTGCCGTCGAACTCGAACCTCAGCTCGTGCCCGCGGTCGATCCGCTCGCCGGGCCGCTCGGGAAGCCGTGTCATGTGGAGTCTCCCGGCAACCATGTGCCCACCACGGCATTGGTGGTCGTGTCGCGCTCGGCGAGGAACCAGGTCCGGCAGCCGGCACGGTGGTACCACCACTCGCGCTGGACCCCGGCGACGTTGCGGCGAAAGTAGTTGTAGCCGGCGAGCGCGCGCCGCTCGGGGCGCTCGCGCGGGCGCGGCACGACCTCACCCCCGTACTGGAAGTCGGTCACCTCGCGGTCGCCGCAATTCGGACAGGAAAGGACGAAGGACACCGGTCGGCCGCCATCCTAGACAAATAGGTACAAAGTTTCCAACCGCCCCTCGCGCGTGACCGACTCAGCCCGCGGTCCCCGGGGCTGGCGACGGGGGCGCCGGAGCCTCACCGTCGAGCAACCCGAGTCGGCCGGCGAGCCACGCGGCCGGCAGCGCCTGGAGGATCAGGGTGAGGACGATCGCCAGGGCGACCACGCTCGCGTACGCGTCGGTGTTCGGGACGCCGAGCCCGGCGAGCACCCCGACGAGGGCCGCCGGTACCACCCCCGTCTCCCGCGTCCAGCACAGGAACGCCATCTCGTGCCGCGTCCACGCTCCGCGGCGGTCGGGGAGGATGCATGCGAGCACGGTGACCGGCCGTGCGAGCAGCAGCAGGGCCGTGAGCACGGCGAGCGCGGGCAGCAGATTCTCGCCCAGCACGTCGAAGGGGATGTTCGCGCCCAGCACGAGGAAGACGAAGAACGTGACCAGGTCCGCGATGTTGAAGGCGAACTGGCGCATCTCCTGCTCGTGCTGGGTGTGCATCGCGAGCCCGAGGCGCTCCATGTTCCCGACGATCAACCCCGCGAGGAACGCGCCGAGGTAGCCGCTCCCACCCGCCGAGTCGAGCGAGAAGTAGCCGATCGTGACCACGGCGAGGACCGCCGCCACGGACGACTCTCGCCAGATCCCGGCGCGCTGGCTCGAGATCGTCGCCGCGAGCAGAATGCCGGCGACGATGCCGAGCACGGTGCTGATCGCGAGGTCGACGACGAACTCCTCGAACGGCGTCGCGAGCGAGCCGCCGCCGCTGAGCAGCAGGCCGGCGAGGGCGAGCGCGAGCACCGCGCCCGCAGGGTCGTTGAGCGCCGACTCCGCGACCACTGTCTGCGCAACCTTCCGCCTCAGCCGCGAGCGCGTGAAAAGCGGGATCAGGATCGCGGGGTCGGTTGGCGCGAGGACCGCGCCCATGAGCAGCGCCGCGTACCACGGCAGATCGAACGCCAGGTGGGCGACCGAGCCCACGATCGCCGTGGTCAGGAACACCCCCGGCACAGCGAGCATCCCGAGCCCCACCCACACCCGGCGCAGCACCCCGACCGAGAGATTGAGACCACCGTAGAAGAGGATCAGCGAGACGCCGAGCGTGAACATCAGCTGGGCGCCGATCGACTCGAACGGGACGTCCACCACGTCGAGCACCGAGGGCCCGAGCAGCGCGCCGAACAGAACCAGCACGAGGATCTCGGGCACCCGGACGATGCTCGCCACGAGGCGTGCGACGAGCGCCGCGCTGAGCAGGATGCTCAGCGTCAGGATGACGTCGCGGGTCACTCGTCGCCACCGCTTCGCGATTCGCGGGACCGTCGCCCGCGCACGCTGCGCTCGCCCTCCAGCGCCATCCGGGCGATGTCGGCGGCGGTGAAGAGCAGCAGCACGATCACGATCCCGGCACCGAGCGCGACCGCTATCAGGCGGCGGCGCGCGTCGTCGCGGGCGTCGTCGAACTCGGCGTCGGTAGCGGCGGCGCGCTCATCCGCGTAGACGGCGAGCTCCTCCGCGATCGCCGCCATCGCCTCGAAGTGCGCGATCTCCGGCCCGAGGAAGATCTGCCGGGTGCGCTGGGCGTCACCGTCGCGAAGCGCCCGCCACGCGATCGCGTCGAGCCGCTTGAACCGCTCAAACTCCCGCTCGAGCTGAGAGAGCAGCTCCTGCTCGCGGGGGTCGGTGAGCTCGCTCGACGCGACCTCGAGCTCCTCGGCGAGCTCGCCCTCGGCGCGCAGGTACGTCCGCCGCATCTCGTCGCGCTTCGCGACGTCGTCGCCGGCGTACCCGTATGCCGTCTGCCACCCGTTGACGTCGGTGACCCGAAACTTGAGCTCGCGCGCGAGCGCCTCGGCATCGGCCTGCCGCTGCACCTGGTCGAAGCGATCGCCCAGCTCCCCCATCCCGTGGAGCGCGACCGCGGTCGTCGCCACCGGCCCAAGGACCGTGAGCACGATCGCGGCATAGAGCTTTCCCCTGATCGTCACCCGGGAGGACCGCCGATACGATGGCCGCCGCGATGGTCCTCTTCATCCTCACCGGCGGCACGCCCCCGATCCTGGTGCTCACGCTCGTCGTGATGTGCTACCTGGCCGGCTACGAGCTGTGGAAGGAGAAGGAGCTGCCGTTCCTGTGGAAGGCGTGGTGGGTCCTGTTTGTGTTCCTGTTGAACGTGGTCGGGTTCGGGATCTTCTGGATCTGGCTCGCGACGCGGCGGCGCCGCCACCGCCACGCTTAGCACCCCGCGCGCTCCCCGGACCACCCGGTGGCTACTCCTTCCCCGCCCGCACCCGGTGCAGGCGCGCGAGCTTCAGCGCCAGCTCGAGCGAGAGCAGGTCCTCGCTCCCCAGGTCCAGCCCCGCAACCCTCTCGATCCGCTCGAGGCGCTGGCGGACGGTGTTCGGGTGCACGTACAGGGCGCGGGCGCTGGCGGTGACCCCGCCGCGGTCGGCGAGGAACTGCTCCAGGGTCTCGACGAGCCGGGCGCCGCGGCGGCGGTCGTACTCGATCAGCTCCTCCACCGATTGGCGGTAGCGATCGTTGGGCGCCTCCTCAAGCTCGAGGTGGACGAGGTAGCGGTACGCCCCGAGCTGCTCGTAGGAGACCGCGCCGCCCTCGGCGACCAGCGAGCGGCCGATGCTCGCCGCGTCGGCGGCCTCGCGCATCCGGCGGCGGGCGCTCGTGGCGCCGCGATCGACGTCGCTCAGCCCTACCACCACCCCCTCCTCTCGACCGAGCGGCTCGCACGCTGCCCGCAGCCGCTCGATCGCAGCGGTCTCCCCCGTGGGCAGCGGCGCGAGCGCGCGAACGCGGTCGTGACGGGCGTCGAAGAAGGCGCGCGGGTAGAGGCGTCGCAGGCGGGTCTCGAGCCTCGCCGCCAGCTCGGGCCACGGCGGAGCCTCCTCCCCGGCCCTCGGGGCGCGCTCGATGTGGAGGAACAGGTGCGGCCTCGTGAGGTCGCACCGCGCCTCGCTCGCCTTCGCCTCCGCCGACTCCGCCGATCCGGCGGCGAGCGCGTCGAACATGTCCTTGACGATGTTCTCGGCCGTCAGCCGCTCGATCAGCTCCGCCTTCTTCAGCCCGACCGCGGTCTGGTTGGCCACCGCCGCGAGCAGCTCCTCGTCCTCCTCGGTGAACTGCCGCTCGCTGGCCACGCAGCACAGCATCCCGAGCTGCTCGTCGCCCGCGACGAGCGGCGCGACCAGCAATGCGCTCTCGTCCATGTCGGGCCACAGGGCGCGCGCCGCCCCGCGCCGCCCGGCCCCGCGCCCGCCGGCCCGTCGCATCACGTCGAGCACGAGCGCGGCGCCGCCGGGGCGCGGGCTGAGGCCCGCGGCGCCGTCGGGATCGGAGCCTGCGAGCGTGAGCTCGTCCGCCTCCGTGTCGAGGCGGTAGATCTGGCACGCGTCGGCGCCGAGCAGCTCGCGGGCACCGCGCGTGACCGCGTCGTAGAGGTCCTCGCGCAGCGTGACCCCCGCGAGCGCCTGGCTGAGTTGGGTCAGCGTCGTCAGCGCCTGGACCCGGGTGCGCGTCTCCTCGTAGAGCTGCGCGTTCTCGATCGCCCCCGCGACCAGCGACGCCGTGTGGACGAGGAAGTTGAGGACGTCGTCGTCGAACTCGCGCGGCGCCTCGGTGTGGAGGACGACCACGCCGATCACGTCGCCCGCCTTGGCGAGGATCGGCACCGCGACCATCGACTGGAACCGCTCCTCCTCGAGTTCGGGCACGTACTTCATCCGCGGGTCGGCCATCGCGTTCTCGCGGATGAACTCCGGCGTCTTCGTGCGGGCGACAGCCCCCGTGAGCCCCTCGTCGATCCCCAGGTCCAGCTCGCCGACGAAGCGCG
>JBOGZL010000266.1:0-4387 GCA_050697195.1 Solirubrobacterales bacterium | reverse complement strand
GCGCCGGCGTGCTGGTGCTCGAGGACGCGGACGCGGCCGAGCGCCGCGGCGCCGAGGCCCTCGGCGAGGTGCTCGGCTACGCCGCGACCTCGGACGCCCACCACCTCACGGCGCCCGAGCCGACGGGCGCAGACGCGGCGCGGGCAATCGAGCTCGCGCTCGACGATGCCGAGCTCAGCCCCGGGGACATCGACTACGTGAACGCCCACGGGACCTCGACGCCGCTCAACGACCGCTCCGAGACCGAGTCGCTGAAAGCGGCGCTCGGCGACGACGCCCAGCGCGTGCCGATCTCGTCCACCAAGTCGGCGATCGGCCACCTGCTCGGCGCGGCCGGCGCGGTCGAGGCGATAGCAACCGTCGGCGCGCTGCGCAAGGGCGCGGCGCCGCCCACGCTCGGGTGGGAGGAGCGCGACGAGGGTCTCGACCTCGACTACGTGCCCGGCGAGCCGCGCCCGCTCGCGGTCGAGAACGGCGAAGGCGACCGGCACCGGGTCGCGATCTCCAACTCGTTCGGGTTCGGTGGTCACAACGCCGTCCTGTGCCTGAGCGGATGACCACCCTGACCGCAACGGCTCGCGAGGAGGTCGTCTTCGACGCCCCGGGGCGGCTCGAGGCCCTGTGCGACCCGGGCTCGTTCCGGCCCCTGCGCTCGGGCGTGCTGTCCGATCGGCTGGGCCCGAAGGCGCGCGCAGGCGACGGCGTCGTCGCCGGGGCGGGCGAGGTTCGCGGGCGGCCCGTGTTCTGCTACGCACAGGACCCCAGCTTCATGGGCGGCTCGCTTGGCGAGGCGCACGCGAACTCGATCGTGCGAGTGATGGAGCTCGCCGGGCGGGCGAGCGCTCCCGTGGTCGGGTTCATCGAGTCCGGGGGCGCGCGCCTCCAGGACGGGCACGCCGGGCTCGCGGGGTATGGGCGGATCTTCCGCACGAGCGTCGAGCTCGCGTCCGAGGTGCCCCAGATCTCGGTCGTGACCGGGGTGTCGGCGGGCGGCGGCTCGTACTCCCCGGCGCTGACCGACTTCGTCTTGATGACCCAGGCGGCGCGGATGTTCCTCACCGGCCCCCGCGTGGTGCGCGAGGCGCTCGGCGAAGAGGTGACGATGGAGGACCTCGGCGGCCCCCGCGTCCACGATGGAAACGGTGTCTGCCAGCTGGTCGCGGAGTCCGAGGCCGACGCGACCGCGATGGTCCGAGATCTTCTCGGGGTGCTCCCCCAGGGAATCGGCGAGCTCCCCCCGCTCGCCGATCCCCTCCCACCAAACGGTCGCGACCCGGGAGCACCGGTCCCCGCCGAGGCGCGGCGGGTCTACGACGTCCGCGAGGTCGTCGCGGCGATCGTCGACGGCGACTGGATGATGGAGATCTCCTCGCGGTGGGCGCGAAGCATGGTCACGGGCCTGGCGCGGGTGGACGGGCGACCGGTCGGGATCGTCGCCAACCAGCCGCGCCGGATCGGGGGCGTGATCGACGCCGCCGCGTCCGAGAAGGCGGCGCGGTTCGTGCGCATGTGCGATCGCTTCGGCCTCCCGCTGATCGTGCTCGTCGACACGCCCGGGTTCATGCCGGGAACGCGCCAGGAGTCGGCGGGCGTGATCCGCCACGGCGCAGAGCTGCTTCGGGCATTCGCCGGGGCGTCGGTGCCGCGGCTCACGGTCGTGCTGCGCAAGGCCTACGGAGGCGCGGTGATCACGATGAACTCGAAGGACCTCGGCGCCGACATGGTGTTCGCGTGGCCGGGCGCGGAGATCGGGATCATGGCGGCAAACCAGGCGGTGGGGATCGTCCATCGCCGTCGCCTGCGCGAGGCGAGCGACCCCGACGCGATCGGGGCCGACCTCGCCGCCGCGTATGCCGAGGAGCACCTCACGGCTTCGGCGGCCGCGGCGAGCGGGTTCGTCGACGAGGTGATCGCGCCGGCCGACACGCGCGCCTCGCTCGCCTGGGGGCTCGCCTCCTTGGAGAGGCGATGAGCGTCGAGGACCCATTCGCGCTCATGGCCCGCCACCTCCCGAAGCGCTCCGTCTCCTCCTACGCGGCGCTCGGCGACAGCTTCACGGCGGGAACCGGATGCGCGCCGGGCGAGGCGTGGCCCGATCGGCTCGCGTCTGCGCTGCGCGCCCGCAACCCGAGCTTCGAGTACCGCAACCTCGCGTCCGAGGGCGCGACCAGCGACGCTGTGCTCGGGCAGGTCGGGGCCGCGCTCCAGCTCGAGCCCGATCTGGTCACGGTGGTGTGCGGCGCGAACGACGTCCTCCGCAGGGTGCGCCCCGACGTCGACGGGTACGCCGAGACGCTGGCCGAGATCCTCGGCCGTCTCAGGGCGGCGCTGCCCGCCGCCGCGATTCTCACGGCGACCTCGCCCGAGGGATGGCGGTTCATGGAGCTGGGACCGCGAACGCGGGCGCGGGTGGTGGCCGGGATCAGGCGGGCGAACGAGGCGACGCGGATGGTGGCGGCCGACCGCGGGGTGCCGTGCCTGGACGTCGTCGATCACCCCGGGCTCGCGGACCGGACCAACTTCTCGCCCGACGGGCTCCATCCGTCGAGCGTCGGCCACGAGCGGGCGGCGAGGGAGTTCGCGGACGTGCTCCGCGTCGAGTTCGGGATCGACGTGGACGGAGGTGCACCGCGGTGAGGGAAAGCGGGATCTTCGAACGCGACTTTGACCACTTGGAGTCCGGACAGACCTTCAGCACCGCCGGCCGCACGATCACCGAGTCGGACCTGGTGTCGTTCGCGGCCCTCACCGGGGACCGGCATCCGCTTCACACCGATGCGCGGTGGGCGGAGGCGAGCCCGTTCGGCGAGCGAGTCGCGCACGGGATGCTGGTGCTCTCCTACGCGCTCGGCCTCGTCCCCTTCGATCCATCCCGGGTGGTCGCGTTGCGGGGCGTCGAGGGGGTGGTGTTCAAGCGGCCCGCCCACATCGGCGACACGATTCGTGTCGAGGGCCGGGTCGAGTCGCTGGACCCGCTCGACGCCGCCACCGGCCTCGTAACGTGCGGGTGGAAGGTCCTCAATGAGCGCGACGAGACCGTCGCGCGCGCGAAGCTGAAGGTGGTGTGGCGGCGGGAGGAGGAGCGGACAACTTCGTCCCGCCCGCGACCCCGCGAAAGCGGGCGCGAAGCGGAGCATTTTGCGGGCAATGAGGTCTTCCTGTGATCCTCGAGGGCAAGCGGATCCTCGTCACCGGGGTGGTCAACCGGCGCAGCATCGCGTTCGCGGTCGCCGAGCAAGCACAGCGCGCGGGCGCCGAGGTCGTGCTGACGAGCTTCGGCCGGGTGCGATCGATGACCGAGCGCGCCGCAAAGCGCCTCCCCCGCGAGCCCGAGGTGCTCGAGCTCGACGTCTACAAGGCCGAGGACTTCGGCGCCCTGCGCGAGGAGCTGAGCGAGCGCTGGGGCGGGATCGACGGCGCCGTCCACGCGATCGCGTTCGCGCCGCCCGACGCGCTCGGCGGCGAGTTCCTCAACACGCCGCGCGAGAGCGCCACGGTCGCGTTCGAGACGAGCGCGTTCTCGCTCAAGGCCCTCGCCGAGGCGCTGCTGCCGCTGTACACGAACGGCGCCAAGGGCGGCGGCGGAAGCCTGGTGGCGCTCGACTTCGACGCCTCGGTGGCGTGGCCGGCCTACGACTGGATGGGCGTCTCGAAGGCGGCGCTCGAGGCTGCGGCGCGCTACCTCGCGCGCGACCTCGGCCCGCACGGGGTACGGGTCAACCTCGTCTCGGCGGGGCCGCTCGCGACCCCGGCGGCGAGCGGGATCCCGGGGTTCGAGGCGATCGAGAATCTGTGGGGCGCGCAGGCGCCGCTGGGCTGGGACGTCCGCGACGCTGCGCCGGTCGCCGACGCGATCGCTTTCCTGCTCTCCGACATGTCGCGCGCGATCAGCGGCGAGATCCTCCACGTCGACGGTGGCTTCCACGCAATGGGCGCGCCGCTGGCGGAGAGGGTCGAGGGCGCCGAGGTCTCGAGCTAGAGGGCCAGACCGGACACGGGTCCGGGCAGTAGCCCCGACCGGAATCGAACCGGTGTTACGAGATCGAAAATCTCGGGTCTTCCCACTAGACGACGGGGCCAGGCGAGCTTGAGTGTAGGCCGAGTGAGCGCCGGGAGGCCCTCGATCCGTCCTAACCCCTCGGTACGCTGGCGAACATATGTGCGGGGTATCCGCTTCGCTCAACCGGACACTGGATGTAGCGATCGCGGCTCGTTCCTCTGCGTCCCTGTTCGCCGCCGACGATCCTCGCGAGTGGGACAGGCTCGGTCACGGCGGCCTCCTGGAGGAGGCGGTAGAAGAGCAGCCCGACGTGGCGAGAGCGGCGGCGGTTGAAGCGGAAGCTGAACTCGTCGAGGTAGTAGTCGAGCTGCTGGGGCTGCACCGAGC
>JBOGZL010000265.1:0-4159 GCA_050697195.1 Solirubrobacterales bacterium | reverse complement strand
CCGCCCAGGAGCTCCTCGGCCGCCCGGGCGCGGGCCGCGACCACGCCCGCCGAGCCGACCGCGAGCCGCACGTCGGCCAGCCGCTCGCCGTCGAGGCGCAGGTGGCAGGTGACTGTGATCGCGGGGCGCTCGTAAAGGACGAACTTGCGGTGGACGATCACCGAGCCGGGGGCGAGCTCGGGCACCAGCACCGCGGTCAGGAGCTCGCCGTGCTCGAGCGCGTTCTCGAACGGCCCGCGGACGAACTCGGCGAGCGCGATCCGGCGCGGCTCGCCGCCGCCGCGGCGCGCCTCAAGGGTGCCCTCCAGCGCCAGCATGAAAGTCGCCGGGTCCGAGTGCGGGTCGGCGAAGCAGAGGTTGCCGCCGATCGAGCCCATCGTCCGCACCCGCAGGTTGCCGACCTTCCGCTCCATCGCGGCGAGCGCCGGGCACGCGGCGCGGACGGTCGGGTGGCGCTCGATCGCGCGGTGGGTCTCCGCGGCGCCGATCCGCAGGTGGCCATCGCGGCGCTCGATCCCGCGCAGCTCGTCGATCGCCTTGAGGTCGATCACGTGTGGGTACTCGGCGAAGCCGAACTTGAACAGCAGGAACAGCTCGCTGCCGCCGACGTAGACGATGGCGTCGTCGCCGTGGTGCTCGAGAAGCTCGGTAGCCTCCTCGACCGTCGCCGGCCGGTGGCGCTCGAACGGAGGCAGCGCACTCACGCAGCCACAGGCTCCTCGCTCTCGGAGAGCACACGCAGGGTCGCCTCGGCGCCTGCGGCGACGTCGACGTCGACCCCGAGGTCGAGCAACCCGCGGCCGAACGCCGAGACGGCGACGAGCGGATACAGCGACCGCGACCCGGGCCCCATGTGGCCGAGGCGGAAGAGCCGCTCGGTGAGCTCGCCGTAGCCGCCGGAGAGCATCACCCCGTAGCGCTCACGGATGTGGGCGAGGGTCGGCTTCACCTCGGCGCCCTCCGGGCAGCGGATCGCGGTGACGCAGTTGGCCGCGTAGTCTTCGCTGCGCGGCCAGAGCTCGAGCCCCATCGCCTTCACCCCCTCCCGGCAGGCGCGCGCGGCGGCCGCATGGCGGGCGATCACCGCGTCGAGCCCCTCGTCGAGGCACTCGCCGACCGCTGCGTGGATGCCGTTGATGTCGGAGACCGAGGGGGTGTAGGGGTACTTGACACGGCCGCCCTCGATCCAGGTCTCGCGCCAGTCGAGCAGCGAGAGGTAGGTGCCACGGGGCGCGTTCGGGTTGCGCTCGATCGCCGCCCAGGCGTCGTCGCCGACGACGCAGAGCGACATCCCGGGCGGGCCGGCGAGGCACTTTTGCGGGCCACCGACGCAGATGTCAACGCCCCACTCGTCGGTCAGAAGCTCGGTGCCGCCGACCGCAGAGACGACGTCGGCGAACACCAACGCCCCCGCCTGCTTGGCGATCGGGCCGATCTCGGCGAGCGGGTTCTCGACCCCGGATGGAGTCTCGGAGTGGACGAGCGCCACCAACTCGAAGTCGCCGTGGCGCTCGAGCTCCTCACGCACCTGGGCCGAGTCGAGGGCCTCGTCGTAGGGGACCTCGAGCTCGACCACCTCGGCCTCATAAGAGCGAAGCCAGTCGCCGAACCACTTCGCATAGACGCCGGAGACGAGGTTGAAGCACTTCAACCCCGGACGGACGACGCCCCGCGCCGCGGCCTCGATCCCGAGCACCGCCTCGCCCTGCATCAGGACCACGTCCTTCTCGGTGTGAAACAGCTCGGCAACCAGTCGCTCGGTCTCGCGAAAGCGCTCCTGGAAGACCGGGTCGTAGTCGAAGATCATCGGTCGTCCCTGGGCCTGCTGTACCCGAAGCGACGACATCGTCGGCCCGGCGCTGAGTGTGAAGTCGGGCTCATGCATCTGGTTTTCCTCCTCTACGTCGAAACACTCTGGTCATCCGTCCCGACGAGGCGCGCGACGCTCAGGGCGAGCACCGAGGCGGTGGCGACCGCCGCCTCGGTGCCGTCGGGCGAAGCGAACTGATCCGCGCCGCGGTCGGTGTGGAACTCCCACCCCTCGCGCCTGCCGATCCCGATCAGCGCCGACGGCACGCGGCGCGAGACGTCGCCGAAGTCGGTGGCGAAGGGGAACGGCTGCGGGTCGGAGACGAAGTCGCGTCCGGCGGCCTCGAACGCCCCGGCGACGGCGTCGCGGACGCCGTCGTCGGGAAGGATGCCGGGGACCGCGCGAGCCGTCTCCCAGCCCGCCGCGGGCAGGCGCGAGCGAAGCTCGGCCTCGAGCGCGTCGAGCTCGCGCTCCGAGTCGGCGGTGACGATGTAGGTTGCCCGCAGGGCGAACCCCGCACCCTCCTCGACATCGCCGTCGAGCACCAGCCGCTCGAGCATGATCGCGTCCGAGCGCCGGCCCGCGACCGCCTCGAGGGCGACCGAGGCGGCGTCCCGCGGCGCCTCGAGCGCGTCGTCCATCGTCCGCGCGCCCGCGACCGTCGCGACCAGCCGGCGCATCCACCGCGAGCGCAGGGAGACCGTGTCGATGAACTCGGGATGGGCATAGAGCGCCGCGTCGAGATGATCCCAGGCGCCGGCGGCGGCGGTGAGCGCCTTGCCCCCGCCGCGCTCGACCGTCCCGGGCGCGTGCAGCTCGTCGGCCGGGCAGCCGATCACCTCCAGGGCGCCGCCGAGGCCCTCGCGGAGGTCGGCGCAGGCGAGGGCGGCGCCGGCGACGCCGCCGGCTAGCGGACCGTGGCCGCACGAGTGGACCGGCTCCGGCGAACCCTCCGCCCGCACGGCGGGCACGGCGTCATAGAGGTCGACGATGCCGACCGCGGATCCGTCTCGCGCACCCTCGAGTCGAGCCCGAAACGCCGTCGGCAGGCCGGCGACGCCACGCTCGACGCTGTAGCCGGCGTCCTCGAGCTGTGCGCCGAGAAAGTCTGAGCACTGGAACTCCTCGTGGGCGAGCTCGGGGTGAGCGTGGACAAACTCGATCGCGGCCTCGATCTCCGGCCGGTGGTCGGCGACCGCCGCGAGGATGCGCTCGTCGATCATGCCTCGCCCTGTTCGCTTCGGCGTCGAAACGCCCGCTTCAGCCGTTCCCAGAGCACCCGCGCCATCAGCCGCAGTCCGCTGATCGGTTTCGCCGGCTGGTCCGGTCGGGAGCCCGCGCCGGCGCCGGCGGCCCGCGTCCCGCCCGCCGGCATCGGCCCCGAGTTCGGCTCGTCGGGGCCCGCGGCGGCCACGAATCGGGCCGCGATGCACTCGGCCATCTCGGCGACCAGCCGCCGGGCGACGTCGTCCACGACCCCGCGCCCCATCTGCGCGGCGCGCCCGGTGAGCTTGAGGTCGGTCACCGTCTCCACCAGCGAGCCGGAGCCGGCGGCGGCGACCGCCATCGTCATCGTCGCCCTCGCGGTGCCTTGACCACGCTGCTCGCGCACGTCGGCTGCCAGCACGGCGCGGTGGGCGGCGGCGTCACGCTCCTCGATCCGCACCTCGCCGCGGTAGGTCATCCGCATCGGTCCGAGCTTCACCGCGATCGTCGCCGGATGGGCGCCGTCGTCCTCGCGCGGACCGACCTCGCCGCCGGGGATGCAGGGCGCGATCCGCTCGAGGTCGACGAGCAGCGCGTAGGTCTCCGACGGCGCGGCAGGGACCTCGAAGTCGTTCTCGATCCTCATCCCTCGATCACCCCCGCGCTCACTTCTCACCCCGCACGTAGGGCAGCGCCAGCGCCGAGGGAAGATAGGAGCGGCGCGCGAACAGCACCAGGACCACGATCACGGCGATGAACGGCAGCATCTGCACGTAATCGGTCTGGATCTCGACCCCGATCAGCTGCAGCGCGGTGGCGATCGACAGCGACATCCCAAACAGCACTGCGCCGACAATCGTCCAGGGCGCCTTGCCCCGGGAGAGCATGGCGATCACGATCGCGATGAAGCCCGCGCCCTGGGTGATGAAGGGGGTGAAGCTGCCGGCGCCGACGATCGCCAGGTAGGCGCCCCCGAGGCCTCCGAAGGCGCCGGCGCAGAGCGTCGCCCAGCTGCGGGTCGCGGTCACGCTCACCCCCGCCGCGTCGAGCGCCTCGGGCCGCTCGCCCGCGGCCCTGACGCTGAGCCCGGCCGAGGTGCGGCGCAGCATCCAGCTGACCACGAAGGCGAGCGCGATGCCGACG
>JBOGZL010000264.1:0-8138 GCA_050697195.1 Solirubrobacterales bacterium | reverse complement strand
CGCTCGAGCTCGCGCAGGTCGGCGATCGCGCGCTCGGGATCGACCTGCGGCCCGTCTGCGCTCATCCGGTCGCGAGGCGCTCGCGCCGCAGCGCCTGTCCGAGGCAGTGCGCTCCCCCGCCGCCGAGCGTGAACATCGACAGGTCCGGGTCGTGGACGGTGAGCCCGCGTGCCCGCAGCGCCTCGTTCAGGCTCGCCCCGGCGGCGCTGGAGAGGATCGTCTCGTTGCCGAGCGAGATCGCGTTGCCGCCCACCTGGAAGGCGTCGTCGGCGGAGAACTCGATCAGGTCGAAGCCCTTGGCCCGCAGCCACTCGAGGACGCTCGCGGACAGGACCTCCGCGCACACCGCGGCGAGCTTCTCGCCGAGGATCGCGCACAGCACGTCGATGTGCACGTAGCGGCTCGGGATGTGCTCGATGCGCGCCTCCCAGCCCTCCTCCTCGTACCAGCCGGCGAGCTGGCGGGCCGCGACGTCCTGGGAGCGCTCCTCGCCGACCCCGATAAGAACCGCCCCGGGCTCGACGATCATCACGTCGCCGCCCTCGAGCGCGCCGGCGGTGACCATGCCGCGGATCGGCACGCCGGTGCGTTGCAGGAACCCGATCACGGCCGCGTACTCGCCCCGGCGCCACCACTGGTTGAGCTGGGTCACGACGGCGCCCCACGGCGTCATCGCGGTCGAGTCGCGGGTGAAGACCTGGTACGGGAGCGCCGGATCGGGGTCGAGGAAGTGACACCGCACCCCGGCCTGCTCGTAAACCGACACGAGCTCGGCGTGCTGGGCGTGCGCCGCGTCGGGGTCGAACTGCCGCCCGCTGTCAAGCGTGGCGCGCGAGATCGCGCTGGTCGCAAGCCAGCGAAAGTTGTCCGGCGCGCACAGGAGGACGTCGAGCAGCCGCCCGTGCTCGGAGTCGACGCCCCACGGCTCGGTCACTCGACCACTACGCGGACCGTCTCCAGGGTGCGGTCGACGGCGCCGCGCAGCGTGCCGCCGTGGGCGAGGGTGCCGCGGATGAACTCAACGGTCTCGGCGCTGATCCGCTCGCCGGGGAGGACGTTCGGCACCCCGGGCGGGTAGGCGGCAAGGGACTCGGCGGCGATCCTCCCCGCGGACTCGCCGAGCGGGACGGGCTCCTGGGTGGCGAGGAAGGCTTCGCGGGGGGACAGCTCCAGCGGCCCCCAAGGGGGTGGCTGCGCGAAGGGCTGCGCCGGGCCGGTGTCGCGCGCGCCCAGCTCGGCGACGGCGTGCCGCAGCGCGGCGGCGAGCCTCCCTCCGCTCTCGCCCGCGTGCTCGCCCATCCCGAACACCGCGACCACGACTGTCTCCGAGGCCAGCTCCACGTTGATGTCGTCGAGCTCGCGAAGCAGCGCGGCAACCCGGTGGCCGGTGACGCCGGTGCCGCGGACGTCCACGCACAGCCGCAGCGGGTCGTACGCGTGGACACCCGGCTGGGCGACGAGGCGCTCGTCGAGGACGTCGAGCCCCGGGATCTCGCGGATCTCGGCCCGGGCGCGCTCCAGGCCCGCAACGGTCTCGGCGAGCAGCTCGGGGCCGTCCACCGCGGCGTGGCGGCGGGCGGCGTCGAGCGAGCCGGCGAGTAGCGCGCTCGGGCTCGTCGACTCGACGAGCGTCACCGAGCGATCGATAATCCACTCGTCGATCCGGCGGGTCTCACCGAGGTGGAGGATCGCGGACTGGGTGAGACTGCCGACGAGCTTGTGGACCGAGGACAGGACGAGGTCGGCGCCGCACTCGAGCGCCGAGGAGGGGAGCCGGTCGCTGAAGTGCAGGTGCGCGCCCCAGGCCTCGTCGACGAGAAGGGGCACGCCTCGCGAGTGCGCGACCTCGGCGAGCCCCGCGACGTCGGCGACCGCGCCGAAGTAGGTCGGCGAGACGACCATCGCGCCGACCATCTCGCCGGCGGTCGCGAGCGACTCGTCGAGCGCCTCGGGCGTGACGCAGTGGGCGATGTCGAGCTCGGCGTCCACCACCGGGGCGACGAACGTGGGCTCGAGCCCGGCGAGGATCAGCCCGTCGACCGTGCTCGAGTGGACGTTTCGCTGTACCGCCACTCGGCGCCCGGAGTGGCGCAGCGCGAGGCACGCGGCGTGGTTTCCCTGCGACGCACCGTTGACCAGAAACCAGCTTCGGCGGGCCCCCCATGCCTTCGCCGCGAGCTGCTGGGCGCGCGAGAACGGCGTCGGCTCGGGGCCCGCGTCGATGCCCTCGATCAGGGCCGGGATGTCGAGCTCGAACGCCGCCTCGCCGAAGGCCTCAGCGACCGCGAGATCGGCGGCGCCGCCGCCCTTGTGGCCGGGGACGTGAAACCGCCCCGGATCGCGCGCCGCGAACTCGACGAGCGCATCCAGGTACGGAGCCTCGAGCTGCTCGGGGTCCACCGAGCGCGGCTTCGATGCGGGGCGACCGGGCGAGACTCGCGCCATCGGCCCGAGTCTAGGAGGAATCGTCAGTCGATCGGCGGCGCTGAGGCCGAGGATTCGCTTGCTAGCCTTGCCGCGTCGGCGATGAACGACGACGACCACCCTCCGAGTCCCTGGCCACAACCTGCATGCCTGCCCCGGGCGCTCCGCCGACGTAGCCGTTGGCCGTAGTACTTCTGATCCTGGTGCTCGTGCTCGTTCTCGTGAACGGGTTCTTCGTCGCCGCCGAGTTTGCGATCGTGCGATCACGCCGCGCGCGGATGGAGCAGCTCGCGGATGAGGGCAACCGCGGGGCGCGGCTGGCCCTCGAGCAGATCGACCACGTGGACGTGTACGTCGCGACCTCCCAGGTCGGGATCACGCTGGCGTCGATCGGAATCGGTTTCCTGGGCGAGCCCGCGATCGCGGATCTGATCGAGCCGGTGATCGAGGGCCCCGTCGGGCATGGGCTCGCGCTCGCCATATCCCTTGCCATCTCCTACACGGTCGTGACCCTCCTGCACGTGATCCTCGGCGAGCAGGCGCCGAAGATGCTCGGCATTGCCCGTGCCGAGGCACTGCTGCTCGCGATTTCGCGACCGCTGCGCTTCTTTCGCGCCGCCTTCCATCCACTGATCGTGGTCACCAATCGACCCGCGCAGGTTCTGGTCAGCAAGCTCTTCAGGGTCGAGATCCAGAGCGAGGAGGAGACATCGCCCGAGGAGCTGCGGTTGTTGATCCGCCGTGGCGGAGAGCGCGGCCGCCTCGATCCCGGGGAGGCCGGGATGCTCACCGGGGTCTTTCACCTCCACGAGCAGGAGGCGCGCGAGGTGATGACGCCGATCCCGGCGGTCGTCACGGTCGACGCGGCGGATGACGTCGAGAGCGCGCTGCGGCGCTGCGTCTCCTCCGGGCACACCCGCCTGGTCGTGATCGAGGACGACAATCCCGATCGGGTGCGGGGCCTGGTCCACAACAACAGCCTCGCGCGCCTGTACATGCAGGAGGGCCCCGAGGCATCGATCGAGCCGGCGATCCACGACGCGTGGATCGTCCCCGAGACGAAGCCGCTGGACGACCTCCTGGCGGAGCTTCAACGCCAACAGGCCTACATGGCGGTCGTCGCGGACGAGTACGGGCGCACGGTCGGGATCGTCACGGTCGAGGACATCCTCGAGGAGGTCGTGGGCGAGATCGAGGACGAGACCGACCCCCACACCGGCGCCGTGCGCCGGCTCACGAACGGCGACTGGTACGTGCGCGGCCACGTCCCGCTCGGCGACCTCGCCGACGTCGGGATCGAGCTCGAGGCGGAGAGCGACGCCTACAACTCGGTCGGCGGGTTCGTGTTCGGCGAGCTCGGGCGGCTTCCGAAGCGCGGCGACGTGATCCGCGCCGACGGCTACACGATCCGGGTCGAATCGGTGCGCGAGAACCGAATCGTCGCGGTTCGCATCCAGGGGGCCGGGCAGGCCGCCGCGTAGCCGCTATTTGCGCCCGATCGACCCCGGGCTTCCGTCCGCGCACCCCCGTAGCTTGCCCCCAACCTGCGAGCGAGAGGCGAGGAGGCCGGGGAACATGTGGATCGTCCGGCTGACGGACAAGCAGCTTGAAGTCCTGAGGGCGCTGCTGCGCGCCCAGGAGCACCTCGGCCCGGCGCTGCAGCGCTCGCTTCAGGCGCTCGACCTGGCGCGCTGGGACGAACTTCCTGAGGCGGAGCTTCCGTGGGAGGATGTCGCCCGGACGGCGAAGAGCCAGGGGGTCTCGGAGGCCGACGTCGTCTGGGACCTGTGCGGCAAGCGGCCCGAGCCGGCACGCGCGAAGTCGCGCTCGAAGCCGCGCCGCAAGGGCAAGGCGCGCTCCCGCAAGGCCTCGGGCTAGTACTGGTAGAACCCGGCGCCGCTCTTGCGGCCGAGCATGCCGTCGCCGGCGAGGCGGCGGAGCGTCTCCGGCGGCTCGTGCCGGGCCTCGCCGCTGTCGCGGTGCAGCCCCTCGCCGATCGCGACCGCGACGTCGAGGCCGACGAAGTCGAGCAGCTTCAGCGGGCCCATCGGATACGCCGCGCCGAGCGTCATGCAGCTGTCAACGTCCTCCGCGCTCATGGCGGTCTCCTCCATCAGCCTCACCGCGTCGAAGAGGTAGGGGAAGAGCAGCCGGTTGACGACGAACCCCGCCTGATCGGCGACCTCGATCGCGGTCTTGCCGATCCGGCCGCACCACGTGCGCGCCCGCTCGGCCGCCCCGGGCCGAAGCCGCTCCGGGAGGCAGAGCTCGATCAGCTCCATCCGAGGGACGGGGTTGAAGACGTGGAGGCCGAACAGCCGCTCCGCGTGACCGCTGCGCTCGCCGAGCTCGGAGATGCTGAGCGAGGAGGTGGTGCTCGCGAGATCGGCGTCTGCGCACGCGGTTCCGAGCTCGGCCAGGTACCCGGTCTTGGTCTCGAGCTCCTCGACGATCGCCTCGACGACGAGGTCGGAGTCGACGAGGTCGTCCACGTTGGTGGTCACCCGGACCCGGCGCGGGTCCCCGTCCTCGATCTTCGCCGCCGTCGCCTGCGCCTTCTCCTCCGCGCGCCACGCCGCCGCATCGCTGCGCGCGAGCAGGTGCACTCGTCCGGCGACGCTCGCGCAGGCCGCGAGCCCGCACGCGATCGCACCGCTTCCCGCGATCGCCGGTCGTTCGTAGGAGTCCTCGCTCACGGCGAAGATCCTTCCAGAACCCGCTGATGGCGGACGCGGGAGCGGAGCGCGCATCCCAACAGAAGGCGGCAAGTTCGCTAGCGAACTTGCCGGTGGTCTTGATGCGAGCGAGCGGGAGCGGAGCAAATCAGCGGAATTGACGTTCGGTTGACTGGCCAGTCAATCAATCGGATATCTTTGAACCAAGCGAGCGAACGGAGGGCATTTCGATGAACGCCAGCTTCCAGGGCCGCGAGGTCGTGATCGTCGAGGCCGCGCGGACCCCGATCGGCCGCGGCCACGAGGAGAAGGGCTACTACAAGGACACCCACGCCAGCAACCTGCTGGCAAAGACCTACTCCGACGTGATCGACCGAGCGGGGATCGACCCCTCGATCGTCGAGGACGCGATCGCGGGCTGCGTGCAGCAGTTCGGCGAGCAGGGCATAAACATCGCCCGCAACGCGTGGCTCGAGGCCGGCCTTCCGATCGAGACCCCCGCGACGACCGTCGATCGCCAGTGCGGGTCCGCCCAGCAGGCGGTCAACTTCGGCGCCGCGCTGGTCGCCTCCGGTGTCGCCGACACGGTGATCGGCGGCGGAGTCGAGCACATGGGCCACATCTCGTTCGCGGACAGCATGGAGGTGATGCAGGAGCACGGGATGGCGTTCTCGCCCCAGCTCATGGAGCGCTACAACCTCGTCCCCCAGGGAATCTCGGCCGAGATGATCGCCGACAAGTGGGAGATCCCCCGCTCCGAGCTCGACGAGATCGGCCTCCGCTCGCACCAGCTCGCCGCCCGCGCCACCGAGGAGGGCCGCTTCGAGCGCGAGATCATCCCGTTCGCGGTCAACGGCGAGACCTACGTCGCCGACCAGGGGATCCGCCCCGACACCAGCCTCGAGAAGCTGTCCGAGCTGAAGCCCGCCTTCAAGGAGGACGGCAAGGTCACGGCCGGCAACTCCTCGCAGGTCTCCGACGGCGCCGCCGCGGTGCTGCTGACGACCCGCGAGAAGGCCGACGAGTTGGGGCTCAAGCCCCGCGCCCGGGTGCTCGACCAGACGACGGTCGGCGTCGACCCGGTCCTGATGCTCACCGGTCCGATTCCCGCCACCAAGAAGCTCCTCGAGCGCAACGCGATGAAGCTCGACGACATCGACCTGATCGAGATCAACGAGGCGTTCGCCTCGGTGGTCGCCGCCTGGCGCCGCGAGCTCGAGCCCGACATGGACCGCGTCAACGTCAACGGCGGCGCGATCGCGCTCGGCCATCCGCTCGGCTCGACCGGCGCCCGCCTCATCACCACGCTCCTGCACGAGCTGGAGCGCTCCGACAAGGAGACCGGGCTGGTGACGATGTGCTGCGGAGGCGGGCTCGGAACGGGCACGATCATCCAGCGCGTCTGAGCTGACCGCAGACGACGAATATCTGCGCCGCGCCGATCCGGTGCTGCGCGGGCTGATCGACGACGGGGGCCCGATCGACCCCGCGACCGACCGGCGCGGGAGCCGCCCGGACGCCTACGAGGCGCTCGCCCGCGCGATCGTCGGCCAGCAGCTCTCGACCAAGGCGGCCGCGTCTATCTGGGAGAAGCTCCACGGCGTATTCGGCGGGAGGACCCCGGCGCCGGCCGAGGTGTTCGCGGCCGACGAGGACGATCTTCGGGGGGCCGGGCTCTCGAAGGCCAAGGTCGGCTTCCTCCGTGACCTCGCGACCCACGTCACCGACGGCGAGCTCGACCTCGAGCGGCTCCCGGGGCTCGCCGACGAGGACGTCGTCGCGGCCCTGATCGAGGTCCACGGGATCGGGTCGTGGACGGCGGAGATGTTCCTGATCTTCCACCTCGGCCGTCCCGACGTGCTCTCCGCGGGCGATCTCGGAATCCGGCGGGCGGTCGAGCGCGCGTACGGGCTCGACGAGCTGCCCGTCCCCGCGGAGCTCGAGCGAATCGCCGAGCCGTGGCGGCCGCACCGCACGCTGGCGTGCCTGTACCTGTGGCGCTCGCTCGCCGCGATGCCCGCGTAGGTGAGTGTTAGAGTCGCCGCCTCTCCTGGGTCCATCCAAAAGGGGGTTCTCGATGCGAAAGACACTCTTGGCGGTGCTGCTCGCCGCCGCGATCGCCGCCGTCGCGGCTGGTTGTGGAGGCGATGACGATGACGACGAGACGGCGACCACCGCGACCACCGGTGCATCCGGCGGGGCGCTGACCAAGGACGCCTTCGTGACCGCGGCGGACGGGGTCTGCGCGCAGGGCGACAAACAGATCGACCAGGCCGCGCAGCAGGAGTTCGGGGGCGGCGGGGAGCCCTCGACCACGGAGCAGGAGCGGTTCTTCACCGACACGGTGCTTCCGAACATCCAGAACCAGATCGACGGGATCCGTGCTCTGGCCCCGCCCGAGGGCGACGAGGAGCAGGTCACCACGATCCTCGACGCCGCCCAGGACGCGATCGACGAGTCCGAGCAGGACCCGAGCGTGATCACGGGTGGCGGCGAGGATCCGTTCGCCGAGGCGAACAGGCTCGCCGAGGAGTACGGGCTGAAGGACTGCGGAGGCGGTTGACCGCGGTCGCGCGGTGAGCGCGCTCGACCGGATCTCGATCGCCGCGATCGGCGGCTCGGCGGAGGACCTCGCCGAGCAGGCGCGCGAGGCCGAGAGCGCGGGGATCGAGTGCGTGTGGGCGCCGGAGCTGTTCTCGAGCTCGGTCACCCAGGCGACGTGGCTCGCGGCGCGCACGGAGCGAATCGGCGTCGGGACGGGGATCGCGTGGGCGTTCACGCGCAGCCCGTTCATCCTCGCCGTGTCCGCGCTCGACATCGACGAGATGTCGGGCTGCCGCTTCCGGCTCGGGCTCGGGGCGGGCGTCAAGCGCCTGAATGAGACCTGGCACCGAGTCGAGTACGGGCGCCCCGCCCCGCACCTGCGCGAGACGATCGAGGCGGTGCGGCTGATCATGGCGAAGGCCCCAAGCGGCGAGCCGATCCGCTACCAGGGCGCCTACCACGACATCGACATCAAGGGATGGGTCCGGCCCCAGC
>JBOGZL010000263.1:0-2364 GCA_050697195.1 Solirubrobacterales bacterium | reverse complement strand
ATCGCCGCCATGCCGTGTCCTCAGTCGCCCGAATAGCGCTGCTCGTGCGTATCCGGTTGGCTCAGGTTCGTGCCGGGATGTGCACTGAGGCGCTCCGTATTGTCGGCCAGTCGCGACCCCGCCAAGTGTGTGAAGGATTTTGGGGGCTCTGACCCTCTTTCCGCACCTGGCAACAGCGACATCGCCCAGCCGCTGCCCGCCGGCTCACGGGCCGGGGGCGGAAGCGGTGCTCGCATAGGCGCCGAGCGGCACGCCGAGCAGGTCGAGCAGCTGCTCCTGCAGCGCGGTTAGCTTCGGCTCGAAGACCTGGACCAGCTCGCCGTGGCGCAGGAGGCGGTGGCGACTCACCCCGACGAAGAGCTCGAACACGCGCGCCGCGGTTGGCGCCCGGCAGGCGCGCGCCTCGGGGTAAAGCGGCAGGCGATCGATTCCCTGCCTTGCCATCGCCCGGCGCAACTCGCGCTCGACCACGGCGTGCAGGAGCAGGGCGAGGAAGTGGCAGGCAAAGAGCGCCTCGATCCGCGCCGGCGACTTCAGGTAGACCGGCGCCGCGTCGAGCACGCCCTTGAGCAGGTGGTGGCGCTTTTCCAGGTTGGGCTGGTAGCGGTAGGCCAACAGCAGCTCGGCATCGGTGAGGCTGGGGTCGTTGGAGACGAGCGGATAGCAGCCGTCGCAGGCGGCCTCGTGGGCGATCGCGCCCTCGTCGAGCTCCCAGCGAAGCGTGAAGCGGGGTCGCTCGAGCCGGCGGCGGTGGGGCTTGCGCCCGGGCCCGGTCGAGTCCACTCGGTGGCGCACCTCCACTCGCCCCTCGATCTCGAAACGCACCAGTTGCTCGACCCCCTTGGCACGCAGCGCGGAGCGGGCCGCCCCCGCGACCGCCTCTCGCTCCCGAAACCGACACTTCGGCCCGCGAAGGCGCTCGGCGAGCCGCTCGAGCGCGCGCAGGCCGCGACCGATCGCGTCCGCCCGCGCTCGCTCGTCGAGCTCGGTCTTGCGCGAGGAGCGCACCCAGACGAGCCGGTGGCCCTCGGCGGAGGCGATCGGCGGCGGGGCGACCGACCAGACGTCGGGGGGCTCGCCCCCGCGTCGGGCGGGGCGCCGCGCGGCCTCGGTCCACTGCGGCTCCCCCGTCCGCATCCACTCGCGCAGGAGCCGGTCCTCGGAGCGGCTCGCCGGCAGGACGCAGACGAAGCGCCCGCCGTTCGCCGCGATGTGACCCATCTGCTCGCGGGTGGCGAGCTTGGAGTCGGCGACGTAGAGGAAGTCCGCCCGGCCCACCAACCGGCGAAGGCCATCCCAACTCTCGATGTGGGTGGTCTGATCGGCGGTGTTGCCGTCGCAGACGCGGTGGGCGAGCGGCACCGCCCCGTCTCGGGCGACGGTGAGGATCCAGACGAGCTGCTTCAGGTCGGGGCGGTGGTCCTTGGAGTGGCCGCGGGTGATCGCGGGCGTCGGGCGTCCCGCGCGCGGGCGGCCGTCGGCGCGCTCGTAGGAGCCGTGCAGGGCGAGGGACGTCGAGTCGTTGTGAAGCTGGGAGGTATCGACCTCGAACTCCTCGATCACGCCGACCACGAGCTCGCAAAGCAGCGAGCCCCGGTCGGCCTCGAAGAGGCGGTCGAGCGCCCGGCCGACCCGGTCGTCGTTCAAGAGCTCGGCCTCGCCCGGCCCCAGCCCGAGCAGCGAGCGCTCAAACCCGGCCGCCCATTCCCCCAATCCGTAGAGGGGCTCGCGCCCGAGGCAGAGGTTTCGCACCACCACGCCCGCCGCCCGCGCCGCCCCAGGCCCCGAGCGACCATCCTCGGAGCCGAGGTAGCGCCCCAGAAGCTCCTCGACGCGCATGCGCTCCAGGTGGTGGCGGACGATCGGCAGTGCCCCGAGCGCCTCGGAGCGAAGCTCGAACTGCTCGCGGGGCTGGCTCGCGGTCGCGCCCATGGTCATCGGCCTGTGAAGCCTTCTGTCTGATAGTAGTTCTACTGTCAGACGGAACTAGACTGACGAGGATGCCCGACCGACCCTCCCAAGCCGAGCGCCGCCGCCGCGAGCTCGCCGCCGAGCTCGCCGCGATCGGCTTTGCCTTGCCTGGCAGCCTGAACGTGGTCTCGACCCGCTGCGGCAAGCCGAACTGCCGTTGCCGCGCCGACCCGCCCAAGCTCCACGGGCCGTATGTGACCTGGACCCGCAAGGTCGCCGGCAAGACCGTCACCCGGCGGCTCAGCGCCGAGCAGCTCGACCGCTACCGGCCGTGGTTCGAGAACAACCGCCGCCTGCGGGAGCTGATCGCAGAGCTCGAGGCGCTCTCGGTGCGAACCGCGGAGCAGGCGGAGGGCTGGGGGAAATAGCGCTCGGGAGGTGCGGAAAGAGGGC
>JBOGZL010000262.1:0-4340 GCA_050697195.1 Solirubrobacterales bacterium | reverse complement strand
CGCACAACCTCCTCGACCGACCCCGCGACAACCCGTGGCGAACGGCGGTCGGGGTCGCGATGTTCACGTTCATCATCCTGATCTTCCTCGCCGCGTCCGCCGACCGGGTCTTCGTCTCGTTCGGAATTGACTACGGGACCCAGGTGTGGATCTTCAGGGTCGCGGTGTTCGTGCTCCCGGCGCTCGCCTATGTCCTCACGAAGCGGATCTGCGAGGAGCTTCGGGAGACCGACTGGCACCCGCTCCGCGGCCCTCCCGGACCGGCGGTGCGGCGGACGTCGGGCGGCGGCTACGAACGAGTCAGCGCGGCTCGAGCCGGAAGACCTCGAGGGCGAGGCGGGGCTCCGCGACGCTGACGTGCTCTCGGGTTGAAACCCGGGCACCGGCGTCACCGCTGGTCGGTGGCGGCAAGGGTCCAACCAAGGCCAAGGTGTTTATCGTGGACGACACTCTCGTCTGCATCCTCGAGGGCGGATTCACGCCGGTGGAGCGGACGCTGATCGAGCAGGGGCGCGGCGACACCGTCCACGAGGTGCGCCTCAACTTCCAGAAGCTGATGGAGCCGGAGTTCACGCGCCTGGTCGAGGAGACGACGGGCCGATCGGTGATCGCGTTCATGACCCAGGCCCACCACGATCCGGATCTCGCCGTCGAGGTCTTCGTGCTCGATGCCGAGGAGCCCGTTGCGGGAGAGTACGAGGTCGTCCTCGACTAGCGCGGGACGACTCGCGCGAGAAAGCGGATACGGGTGGGGACGGGAAACGAGCGGCCGAGGGGCGAGGTCATCGCGGCGATCTCGACGCGCGTCGTGCAGCTGCACAGCCGCTACTACGGCAAGGGGCCGACGAAGGCGAAGACCCACCTGGTGGACGACACGGTGATCTGTCTGCTGCGTGGGGGATTCACCCGGGTCGAGCGGACGCTGATCGACCAGGGCCAGGTGGAGGCCGTTCACGACATCCGCCACAGCTTCCAGAAGGCGATGGAGGATCACTTCCGGGAGATCATCGAGAGCGCGACCGGCCGCAAGGTGATCGCGTACATGAGCCAGATCCACGAGGACCCGGAGATCGCGATGGAGCTCTTCGTGCTCGAGCCGGTCGAGGACGAGACGGGAGCGCTCGAGAGTGAAGGAGGGCGGCCGGCGGCAGAGTCAGAAGTGTGAGGGCGCTCAGCGCGTGAGCGCGTCCTCTGCCTCGGAGAGGCTCGCGTAGACCGGGATCCGCCGGTCCATCCCCGTAAGCCGCAGCACTTGGAGAGGCTGCGGCGCGGCGGCCACGGCGAGGGCCGGGCCATCGCCATCGTGCCCGAGCCGCTCCACGGCCCGCAGCAGCGCCCCGATCACCGACGAGTCGATGAACGGGCAGTCGCTGAGGTCGATCAGGATCGGAGTCGACCGGCGGTCGATCGCGGTCGTCACGGGAGCCTCGAGGAAGCTCACGGTTCCCAGGTCGAGCTCGCCCTCGATCCGGATCCGGTGAGGGCCTTCGGCGAGCCTCTGTTCGGTCACTCGAACCCCGATCTACCCACCGCTCCTTTCGGATCGCACTTGTCCGGAAGCCCCGCGGCCGCCATCGACGGTCGCGACTCTTCTCAGATCCCGGAGAGGAAGGAGCTTGCCCGAGAACCCGCTCGATTCCCCTGTACACCAAGTGTATGGATCGCCCGGCGCCGGTTCAATCTTGAGCGATCAGATCGGGATCGCTGCGCGGCTACGAGGGTGGCTCGATCGGATCGGGCCAGCGTAGGGTCCGTGGCGTCTCGCGCATCCGAATCACCCGCGCGGGCACGCCGCCGACGACGGCGTTCGCGGGGACATCCTGGGTGACGACCGCGTTCGCGCCGATGATCGAGTTGTCGCCCACCCGCACGCCGCGAAGGACGCATGCGTTGTAGCCGATCCAGACATTCGAGCCGACGTCAACGTCGCGCTTGTAGATCCCCTGGCGGCGGACCGGAATCTCCACGTTGGTGACAGCGTGGTCGAAGTCGATGAACATCGCCCGGTCGGCGATCACGCACTGCTCTCCGATCCGCACGTGCTGGTACGCCGAGATCGTGCACTCCTGCCCGAGCACCGTCTTTGCCCCGATCGCAACCTCGCCCTCGTGGCAGCGGATCTTCGTCCCGTCCCCGATCCAGACGAAGCGGCCGAACCGCACCTTCCCTCGCCTGCCGATCTGAATCTGAAGCCCGCGGCCCAGGAACAGCGGGCCATCCGTTTCCCACCGCCGGCCCGCCGCCGTGAACAGCCGCCGCCGCAGGTAGCGGATCGCGAGCCGCCCGTACTTCGCGTTCAGCATCCCGTTGCGGGCCAGGAAGCGGACCAGCCGAAACGGGCCCGTGCGGGGTCGCGGGGCGAGCGCCTCAGGCTGGGTGGCGGCGGCTGGCGCCCCGGTGGCCTCGGGAACAGTGGTCTGACGGGTCATGGTGGCGGATCATAGGAAGCGTGGATCGCACCGCACGTGCCCGCGCCGTGACCGATGCGGCTCCGCTGGCGGCACATCTCAGTCGCGAGCTCACCTGGGCGGGGGTGTTGTCAAACGGAGTGGGAGCGCTCACCGTGGCCCTGTTCTTGGCTTTTCTCGCGCCGGTGACGCTCGGCCCGGACGAGTACGAAGGGGTCCTGGTGCGAAGCGGACTGGTGTTCGTCGCCTACATGGCGATCGCCCTTCCGCTCGGCCGCGAGCTCGTCCAGCGCCGTCCGCTGGTGCCGATCACGGCGTGGCTGCGTGCGGAACGCCCTGCCACCCAGGCAGAGCGGCTCCTGGTGCTGCGCTATCCGCTCAACTGGGCGCTCGGGACCGCGATCTTCTGGGTGATCCCCGCGGTGCTGTTCTCGGTGCTCAACGCGAGCGCCGGGTTCGCGGTCGCGGTGAGCATCGCCGTCACCATCCTGCTGGGGGGAATCACCGCGTGCGCCCTGCAGTACCTGCTCGTCGAGCGCCTCCTGCGGCCGGTCACGGTGCGGGCCCTGACAGGAGGCTCGCCTCCGCCGCGCGCCACGCCGGGCATCGCGACGCGAATCACGATGGCCTGGACGCTCGCCACCGCGGTCCCGATGCTCGGCGTGCTCGCGTTCGCTGTCGCGGACGTGGCGGGCGCCGACCTCGGACAGGGGTCGGTGGTGGGAGCGACCATCTTTCTGACCCTGCTCGCGATCTGTGTGGGGCTGACGGCGATGCTGTTCGCCGTCCGCTCGGTGGCGGACCCGATCGTGGCTGTGGCGAGCGCCCTCGAAGCGGTCGAGGAGGGGGATCTCGAGACCCAGGTGCCGGTAGCGGACGGAAGCGAAGTGGGAATCCTGCAGGCCGGCTTCAACCGCATGATCACGGGCCTTCAGGAGCGCGAGCGTCTGTTTAAGGCGTTCGGGGCCTTCGTCGATCCCGAGCTGACCGAGCGCGTGCTCGAGCACGGGACCGATCTCGCCGGGGAGGAAGTCGGGGTGACCGTGATGTTCGTCGACGTGCGAGGGTTTACCGGCTTCGCGGAGCGCTCCGAGGCGCGGGAGGTGGTGGCACGGCTCAACGACCTCTTCGACGTGATCGTGCCGATCGTGCTCCGGAATGGGGGACACGCGAGCAAGTTCATCGGCGATGGGCTGCTTGCAGTGTTCGGTGCGCCCGAGCGGCTTCGTGATCACGCCGATCGGGCGGTCGCGGCGGCGAAGGAGATCGCGGCGAGCGTGCGGGCGCGATACGGCGACGAGCTGCGGATCGGTGTCGGCGTGAACTCGGGACCCGTGGTCGCCGGCACGGTAGGCGGCGGAGGACGTCTCGACTTCACCGTGATCGGGGACGCGGTCAACACCGCGGCCCGCGTGGAGGCGGCGACCCGCGAGACGGATGACGACATCCTGATCACGGAGGCCACCCGTGCCCTGATGAGCCGGGACCGGGAGGATTGGGAGCCGCGCCGCGCGATCCGCCTCAAGGGCAAGAGTGGCGAGATCGAGCTCTACGCGCCGGCCGTCGGCGGGGGCGACGGGCCGTTTCGCGCGTCGCGATCGGCGCCCGGATCGTAGGGCCGCTCCCTACAGTGCCTCTCATCCAACTCTCATCTTTCGTGGGGAGTCTGTGGTGATGCGGGTTCTGATCGTCGAGGACGAGCTGAAGATGGCGGCTCTGGTACGCCGCGGCCTGCGCGAGGAGGGAATCGCGGTCGACGTGACGGAGCGCGGCGAGGATGCAGTATGGATGGCCGGGTCGACCGAGTACGACGCGATCGTCCTCGACGTGATGCTGCCGGGCATCGACGGGTTCGAGACCTGTCGCCGACTCCGCGACGACGGGGTATGGGCGCCGGTGATCATGCTCACCGCTCGCGACGCGGTCGAGGAC
>JBOGZL010000261.1:0-3989 GCA_050697195.1 Solirubrobacterales bacterium | reverse complement strand
CCGTCGAGGCTGTCGCCGAGCCACTGGATCACGAGCAGCGCGCTCGCCGCCCACAGCCATCCCCGCCCGCCGTTGGAGAGCTGGTAGGCGCCGCAGACGCCGAACGCGGCCGCCACCCCGAGGATCGTCATGTCGTCGGGAAGCACCCAGCGCGGCAGCCGCCGCGCGATCCAGATCAGCGTCGGCCGCTCCCACCGGGCGAGGATGAAGTTCGGCTCGCGCTCCGCCTCGACCGCGGACTCGGCCTCGGGGTCGCGCTCCTGGGCGCTCACCCCGGCCGCTGGCGGATCGGGCGTCATGGAAAGATCAACCTACCCCCTCACCGTGCAGCCCGAGCTCGACATCGGCCCGCTCACGCTTCAGACCTTCGGGATCTGCTTCGCGCTCGCGTTCCTCGCCGCGGGGGCGGTGGTCGGGCGGCGCCTGCGCGAGCTCGGCAAGCCGGTCGACTGGGCGTACGAGATGACCTTCTGCGCCCTGATCGGGGGGATCGTCGGAGCGCGGCTCGACTTCATCATCCAGAACTGGGACGAGATCTCGGGCGATCTCGCCGGGAACATCTTCTCGGGCAGCGGGCTGGTGTGGTTCGGCGGCGCGATCGGCGGCGCCCTCGGGGTCGTGATCTGGGCATGGTGGCGCGGGATGCTCAACCTCTCGCTGCTCGACCTCGCCGCGGCGCCGCTCGCGCTCGGGTACGCGATCGGGCGGGTCGGGTGCCAGGTCTCGGGCGACGGCGACTACGGCGAGGACTGGGATGGCCCATGGGCGATGGCGTACCCGGACGGCACCGAGCCGATCGACACCCCGGTCCACCCGACGCCGATCTACGAGTCGCTCGCGATGGGGTTCGTCGCGCTCGTCCTGTGGCGGTGGCGAGACCGGTTCGTGCCCGGGGTGCTGTTCGCGGTCTACCTTCTGCTCGCGGGCCTGGAGCGGTTCCTCGTCGAGTTCGTGCGCCGCAACGACGAGGTGCTCGCCGGCCTCACCCAGGCGCAGCTGATCAGCGTCGCGATGGTCGCGGCCGGGGCGGCGTGGCTCGTGGTCAAGGCGCGCCGCGGCGGGCTCGAGCCGGCGCCCGCCTGATCCCCGAATGGCGAAGGGCCCACGTTGTGGGCCCTTCGTCGCGTCCCCTGGGAAAGGGAGGCAGTGTGTTCAACTCGTCGGCCCCCTCCGGGCAAACTCTCCGGCCGACTACTCCGAGGTCTGTTACCCGCTCGGGGGTCGTGTCAAACGCAACGCGTCTACGCCGAGCGCAGCAGGCCGCCGTCGAGCGGGATCACGACCCCGGTGAGGTACGCGGCACGCTCCGAGCACAGGAAGGCGACCAGGTCGCCGAACTCGTCCGGGGCGCCGAGCCGCCGCGCCGGGACCTCCTCGCGGGCGCGCTCCTCGGCGGCCTCCATCGAGCCGGCGTTGTCGGCGAGGCGCTGGGTCGCGAACCGGCCGGTGGCGACCGTGTTGACCGTGATCCCGTCGCCCGCGACCTCGGTCGCGAGCGTCTTCAACATTCCGACCGCGGCCATCCGGTGCGCGTTCGATAGCGCGAGCCCCGGGATCGGCTCGCGCATCGAGCTCGAGCCGACGTTGACGATCCGACCCCACCCCGCCTCGCGCATCCCGGGGAGCACGGCCTCGATCAGGATCCGAGGCGCGAGCACGAGCGAGCGGTAGGCGGCGTCCCACTCCTCGCGGGGATTGTCGAGCGCGCCGCCGAGCGGCGGGCCGCCGGTGTTCGCGACCAGGATCTCGATCGGGCCGAGCGCGCCGGCCACCTCCGCGGGCAGCGCCGCGACGCGATCGAGATCGTCGCTGTCGGCGGCGAACGGCGCCACATCGCCGTCGATCGCCTCTGCCGCCTCGCCGATCCGCTCCCGCGAGCGCGACGCGATCGCGACCCGGGCGCCCTCGCGAGCGAGCGCGGTGGCGATCCCGCGCCCGATGCCGGCGCTCGCCCCCATCACCAGCGCTGTGCGGCCGTCGATCCCGAGGTCCACGGTCTTACCCTACGCGTCGGCTAACGTCCGGTGGCCTCGGGCGGTTAGCTCAGTTTGGAAGAGCGCTCGCTTTACACGCGAGAGGTCGCTGGTTCGAGCCCGGCACCGCCCATCATCTACTCCAGCGCGCCCCAGTGCGTGCACGCTTTGGCGCTCGCCCCAACGGCCCGCCCGAGCGCGTCTCCTGCTGCGTCCGGACGCCACCCCGACCCAGCGAGGGCGGCGACGAGCGCGCCCATGAACGCATCTCCAGCCCCGAGGGTGGAGACGACGTCGACGTCGATTCCGTCCGCCTCCGCCTCCTCGACTCCTCGCATCACGGCGCCGCCGGCGCCCCGGGTGACGACGGCGACCCGCGCCCCCAGCGCGGCGATCTCGCGAGCCGCGGTTCCGGGATCCTCGACGCCGGTGATCGCGTGCGCCTCGAACTGGTTCGCTCGCACGCAGAACGCCCCTTCGCAGAGCTGCCGGCACAGCCCAAGCGCCGCGTCGAGTCTCGGCCACCGGTGCTCGCGCAGGTTGGGGTCGAACAGGACCGGGATCCCGCGGTCGCTGGCGAGCCGCCGGGCCTGAAGCGTGAGCGCGCGCTCGGGCGCCCCCACCAGCGTGTTGGATCCGAACACGAGCGCCGAGGCGCCGGCAATCGCCCGCTCGAGGCGGTCGCCGACCGAGCGCACGCAGGCCTCGATCCCCTCGCCGTAGATCTGAAAGCTCGGCTCGCCGTCCCGATCGAAGGTGGCGAACGCCACCGGCGTGCGCAGCCCGGGCACGAGCGAGAACCACGACAGGTCGACACCCTCGCGCCGGAGGCGGTTGCGAAGCCACCGCCCCCACGGGTCGTCCCCGGCACCCCCGGCGAGCGCCACCTCTGCGCCCGCGCGCGTCGCGGCCACCGCGACGTTCGCGAGCGCGCCCCCGAAGTGCGGCCGGTAGGAGTCCGCGTCCTCGACCGACGAGGGCTTTCGCTCGCTGAGGAGGTCGACGATCGCCTCGCCGAAGCAGAGGATGCTCACTGCAGGCACAATATGTGGACGGGGCGGCACGGGGTTTGCTTTGCTTGGCCCTGACCACGGATGCCCAGATTCCGCCCCACAGCTGAGCCCGCCCCCGGCCCCGAGGAGCAGCTGGCGAAGGAGCGCGAGCTTCTCGCCCGCTACCACAGGACCCGCGATCAGGCCGTGCGCGAGGAGCTCGTCCAGCGATTCATGCCGCTCGCCCGCCGGCTCGCGGCGCGCTACCGCGGTGACCGCGAGCCGCTCGAGGACCTGGTCCAGGTGGCCAGCCTCGGGCTGGTGAAGGCTCTTGACCGGTTCGACTCGGAACGGGGTGTGGCGTTCACCAGCTACGCCGTGCCGACCATCCTCGGTGAGCTCAAGCGGCACTTCCGGGATCGGGGCTGGTCCGTGCGGGTGCCGCGCGACCTCCAGGAGCGGATCGCCCGGGTCGATCGCGCGATCGCCGAGCTACCCGGCAAGCTCGGCCGGGCGCCGTCGGTGAACGAGATCGCGGATCGCCTCGAGCTCGATCCCGAGGAGGTGCTGGAGGCGATGGAGGCGGGCCAGGCGCACCACGCGATGTCGCTCGACGCCCAGTCCCAGACCGAGGAGGGAGACGGGATCGCGCTCACGGAACGACTCGGCGAGAGCGAGCCGGGCTTCGAGACGGTGGAGTACGGGGAGGCGATCACCGACGTCCTCGACACGCTCTCGGAGCGGGACCGGACCGTCCTTCACCTTCGCTTCATCGAGGACATGACCCAGACCGAGATCGCCCAGCGTGTCGGCGTCTCCCAGATGCACGTCTCCCGAATCCTCCGCGCCGCGGTTGAGCGCCTCCGCTCGGAGGTGGAATCGGGCAGGCCCGAGGCCTGACTAGCGGTCGATTCCCACCACGAGGTACTCGGCGGGCGCGCCACCGGGGAGCTCCTCGCGCTCCATCTCGATCTCGGAGGCGAGCTTGCGAAGCGACGCACCGCCCGGGAGCTCGAGCCCCGCG
>JBOGZL010000260.1:0-12818 GCA_050697195.1 Solirubrobacterales bacterium | reverse complement strand
GACCCCTGGCCGAGCTCCCACGCGAGCGCGACCGGGTCCGCGTCGCGCACGTAGGAACGGATCGCCTGCGCCCACGGCCAGTACGCCGGCGCACCGTCGCCCTCGTGGCACCGTCCCCAGTGCACCTTCGCCCCGCGGACTCCCGCGTACGTCGCAAGCTCCTCGGCGGTTCGGGTCTTGCCGATGCCCGGCTCGCCGACGAGCAGCAGCAGCCTCCCCCGTCCCGCGAGTGCCTCCTCGAGTCCCTCCTTGAGGTTCTCCAGCTCGCGCTCGCGCCCGACGAACACCCCGCCGGCGAGCCGGTCGAGGGGGTTCTCCTCGCCCTCGGGCTCCTCGTCCTCGGCCGGGGCGGCGGCAATCCGCTCGAGCTCGCGACGCACCGCCGCCGCGCTCTCGGGCCGCTCGTCGGGGGTCTTAGCAAGCAGGCGAACGACCAGCTCGTCGAGCGCGCTCGGGACCTCGGGGATGTGGCGGGAGGGCGGCACCGGATCGGCGTTCAGGTGCTGGCCGATGATCGCGACCGCGTCGTCGCCCGGAAACGGCGGCTGCCCGGTCAGCAGCTCGTACAGGAACGCCCCCAGCGAGTACAGGTCGGAGCGCCTACCCGACGCCCTCCCGAGTGCCTGCTCGGGGGGCAGGTAGGCGACGGTCCCAACCAGCATTCCCTCGACGGCGGCGCGCGAGCGCTGATCGGTCGCGGCGAGCCCGAAGTCGCCGAGCCGCGCCGCGCCGTCCTCGGCGAGCCACACGTTCGCGGGCTTCAGGTCGCGGTGGACCACCCCGCGCGCGTGGGCGTGCTCGAGCGCGCGGCACACGTCGGCTGCGATCTCAAGCGCGCGCTCGGGCTCGAGGCAGCCGTCCGGCATCCCACGGAGCAGCGTCTCGACGTCGCCGCCGGGCATGTAGCTGCTGACGATGTACGGGCGGCCATCGTCCTCGCCCGCGTCGTAGACGGTGACGAGGTGTGGATGCTCGCCGAGTCGCCGCATCGCCTGCGCCTCGCGACGCGAGCGCGCGAGCACGGTCTCCTCGACGCCCTCGGTCTCGAACACCGCGACCGCGACCTCGCGCCCCCCGTCCCGCTCCCGGGCGAGGTACACGCGCTTGCGCCCCCGCTCCCCGAGGAAGCGCTCCACGCGGTATCGGCCGCCGGCCACGTGCGCTGGCAGATCGGCGGGAGGCGCCTCGCGTTCGGGCACCTCGCGTGGGACTTCCAGCGCCGCTCCGCAGCCGTCGCAGAACCGGGCGCCCGGCCGGTTCTGGTTACCGCACGAGGGGCATTCCACCTAGTCCAGAATAGTCCCCGGCCTGTGCGGCTCCACGTACAGGACCTCGGTGCGTGCGACCACGTCCTGGAGCCCGCGGCGCCGCTCCCCGAGCACGATGCCGAGGAACCCGAGCCCGAGCGGGATCGCGGCGAGGGCGACCCCGACGAGGCGGCGGACCGCGCGGCCGAGCCCGATCTCGTGCGAGCCGTCCGCGTCGATCACGACGCCCAGGAACCGCATCCCGGGCGTCTGCCCGGCGAGCGACCAGAAGAGAAGGACGTACGCGGTGCCCGCCACGAACCAGGTTCCCGTCCCAACCGCGAGCGCGGGTGTGGAGACCCCGTCGGGATCCGCAAGGAAGACCGACGCGGCCACCGCGAGGAGCGCGGAGGCGGCGAAGAAGCCCACGTTCACGATCGCGACGTCGATCCCGACCGCGAGCGCCCGGGTGACCAGCCCGGCCCGGTCGGTGAGCTCGGTCCGCCGGCGCCGGAAGAGCACCGCGCGCACGACCCGCTCGACCCCGTCGTCGAGCCTGCGCGCGACCGCCCGGACCTGGCGCGCGATGTCCTCGAGCAGCCCCGCGCTCTGCGACGCGATCGCGGCGCGGATCTCCGGCGCCTCGGCGATCCGCTCGACGAGCTTCTGCGCCTCCTCGCTCGCCAGCAGCCGCTCCCACGCCTGGTCGACCGCCTCGCTCTCGAGCGCTCGCTTCACCGCCCGGTCCACGACCGGGCCGTCGAGCACCCGCGCGAGCGCGCGCTCCATCGCCTCGCTCTCGACAGCCCGGACGATCGCCTCCTCGGTCGCCTGCTCCACTGCGCGGTCGAGCCCGGCCGCCTCGGCGAGCTGGCCGGCGCCGCGCGCGCCGCGACCGAAGATCCGCGCCGGAAGCGGCGGCCGCCGCCGCGGTGGGCGTGGCTGCGGGGTGCTGGGAACCGGCGGATCCGACATATCGCGCTCAGGCGAGTATGAGCGCGATGAAGACGCAGTAGGTGATCACGTTCACCGCCCAGCTGTTGTCGTTCATCCAGTCCCGAACCTTGGGCATCGCGCGCTGAGCCGGGTGGCGAAGGACGAGGTACGCGAGCAGAGGCAAGGCGGCGACCAGTGCGGTTAGCGCGACGAACGGGATCGCGTCGACGTACGAGGAGCCGCTCTGCTCCAGGTTCGTCCCCACGGTCAGCATGATGACGATGTCCGAGGGCATGATCACGACGATCAGCAACCCCATCTTCAGCGCCCTGCCCGGGGTCGCGTCCATCAGCGAGCCAAGCCATTTCGGCGGCTCCGAGCTCGCCCGGCGCAGGAACGTCACCACGGAGGCGACGATGAGCAGGCCGACGAGGACGAGCTGGATGATCGTGCCGGTGGACCCGGTGTCGTCCGAGTCCCCGAAATCGATGCCGGTCAGCGAAGCGATCCCGAGGGCGACCGCGACGCCGGCCGCCGTCGAGATCGTGAAGCCGAGCACGTACGCAAGCGAAACCCGCACCGGGTCCTGCGTCGTGATCAGGATCACCGCCGCCATGATCCCCGGCCCGACCAGCATCGTCACCGCAAGCGGAAGTACCTGCACCAGACGGGCATCCTATTCGCGTGGCGGTCGTCGCCGCCGGTAGGGTGACCGGGGCGGCGAATGATCAGGGTCGACGCGGAGTCGTTTCTCGCAATCACGGTCGTCGCCGTGGTCGCGGCGCTCACCGTGGTCGCCCTCCCCCGGCGCCTCGCACCCCCCGTGGTCGTGCTCGAGCTCCTGCTGGGGATCGTGATCGGGCCCCAGGTCCTCGACCTCGCGAAGAACGACGAGTTCACGGATTTCTTCGGGAACCTCGGGCTCGGGATGCTGTTCTTCTTTGCCGGCTACGAGATCGACTTCGGGCGGCTGCGTGGAAGGCCGCTGGCGCTCGCCGCCGCGGGCTGGATCGTCTCGCTCGCGATCGCCTACGGAGTGGGCGGGGCGCTCGCCGCCGCTGGGATCGTGCTCTCGCTGCTGTTCACCGGCTCCGCCCTCGCGACGACCGCGATCGGCACCCTGATCCCGATCCTGCGCGACTCGGGCGACCTGCAGACGAGGTTCGGGACCTTCCTCCTCGGCGCCGGCGCGGTCGGAGAGTTCGGGCCGATCGTCCTGGTCACGCTGATCCTGTCGGGCCACAACCCCGCGCACGAGGCGATCCTGCTGATCGGGTTCATCGCGATCGCCGTCGCGGTCGCCGTGGTCTCGATCCGCTCCGCGGGCAGGGGATGGCACGTGATCGAGGAGGCGCTCGAGTCCAGCAGCCAACCCGCCGTCCGCGTCCTCGTCGTCCTCGTCTTCGGACTCGTGGCGCTCGCCGCCACGCTGGGGCTCGACCTCCTGCTCGGCGGCTTCGTGGCGGGGATCATCACGCGGCTGATGCTCAGGGGGCGCGAGGTCGAGGCGCTGGAATCGAAGCTCACGGCGGTTGGCTACGGCTTCTTGATCCCGTTCTTCTTCATCACGAGCGGGATGAACTTCGACCTCGACTCGCTGCTCGGAAGCACCGGCGCGATGCTCGAGCTCCCGCTCTTCCTCTCCCTCTTCCTGCTCGTGCGCGGCGCTCCGGCGCTCCTCATGTACGGCGGAGTGCTGGGAACGCGCGAGCGCCTCGCGATGGCGTTCTTCTCCGCGACCCAGCTCCCGCTCGTCGTCGCGATCACCACCCTGGCCACCGACGGTGGGCACATGCGCAGCTCGACCGCTGCCGCCCTCGTCGGGGCGGCCATCCTCTCGACCCTGATCTTCCCGTTCGTCGGACTCGCGCTGCGCCGGAGCGATCGTGGCGGGTCCGGCCGGGGCTCGACGCCTGCCCCGGCCACCGGCTGACGCTCAGAGGCCGCTCTCGACGCTCACGCGCCCGGACTCGACGGCCTCGGCGAACTCGGCGTAGTCGCGTTCGTTCTGGTCCGCATAGGCCTCGCCGAAATTGGCCAGCGCCTCATCGAACACCCTCCCGCTGCCAAGGTAGGCGGCGATCGCGACCCGGTCGCCCGATCGCGCGTGAGCTCGTGCGAGCGTCCACCCGCACAGCTCCCCGTACGCGGTCATGTCCTTCGGCGCCATGCGCTCGATCTCCGCCGATCGCTTCCAGTCCCACAGCTGGCGCACGTAGTGGTCGCGGCGGTGTCCATCCGGTCCCACCGCCCTCACCCATCCCAGGAGTGGATCGCCGGCGGCCTGCATCAGCCGCTGGCCCTCCACGACGCGCTGGCCCTGGTGATCGAACTCGCTCCGGCCGGCGAACGGCTCGAGCACCGAGGCCTGCGCCTCCTTCACCTGGAGGAAGAGCGGATCCGACTCGTCGCGTCCGATCAGCAGGACGATCCACGCCCGCGTGCCGACGCTGCCCACGCCCACGACCTTGCGTGCGAAATGGGCGTAGCGGTAGCCCTCCATCAGCCGGCGGCGCGCCGAGCCGAGCGTCTCCCGGTAGGCCGACAGGAGGCCGTCCACCGCCTCCTCGAGCCTCGCGCGCTCGACATCGTCCACGAGCTCCTCGATCGGGACTATGAGCGGCGGGTCGCTCACGATCCTGCGCTCGCCGTCCACGCGCCGGGAAAGCTTCGCCAGCGCGCGCAGGCTGTCCTTGTGCTCCGCCTTTCTCACCCCGGCGTCGAAGGCCTTCCGCTCGCGGCGGCTGACCTTCGAGGCCCACCGGGCGAGCATCGCCTCCACGTTCATCCGCGCGTACCACACGTCCAGGTTGCGCATCCCGGCGAACCGCCGCATCGCCACCCGGTATGCAAGGACGGCGGCGAGGGTGACCCGTCGACGCTCGCGCTCCTCGAAGCCCTGCGCGCGCCCCGCGATCGTGAGGCTGGCGGCGAGGCGCTTGACGTCCCATTCGAACGGACCCGGCAGCGTCTCGTCGAAGTCGTTGACGTCGAACACGAGCGTGCGGTCTGGCGCCGCGAACACGCCGAAATTCGACAGATGCGCATCCCCGCACAGCTGCGCGCGGAGGCCGGACCGGGGACAGCCGGCGAGATCGGCTGCCATGATCGCCGCCCCGCCCCGAAAGAAGGCGAACGGAGAGCTGAGCATCCGTCCGTGCCGGATCGGGACCAGCTCGGGCACCCGAGCGGCGTCCTGGCGCTCGAGCACCTCGACCGGGGGGGTCCGGTCGGGCGCCGGGATCCAGTCGGCATGGCTCGACCGCTTCGCCTCCGCTCGAGCTGCCTTTCCGGCCGCCCGCCGTTCGCCGGGCGAGCGCGCAATCGCGGTCCCCGCTCCGCTGCCCATCCTGTGAGACTACGCGCCGGATGCGGGTCACCGTCGTCGGGCACGTGGAGTGGATCGAGTTTGCGCGGGTGGAGAGGGTGCCGGCGCCGGGCGAGATCGTCCATGCCCTGGAGAGCTGGGAGGCGCCAGGGGGTGGCGGCGCGGTGGCGGCGGTGCAGCTCGCGCGGCTCGCGGGCGAGTGCCTGTTCCTGACGGCGCTCGGCGACGACGACCTCGGCCACCGCGCCCAGCGCGAGCTCGAGGCGCTGGGGGTCCGCGTCGAGGCGGCTTGGCGCTCCGAGCCGCAGCGGCGCGCGTTCGTCCACCTCGACGCCGAGGCCGAGCGGACGATCACGGTGATCGGCGACCGTCTCGGGCCGCGCGCGAACGACCGGCTGCCGTGGAGCGAGCTCGAAGGCGCCGACGCCGTCTACCTCACGGCCGGCGACCCGGGCGCGGTGCGGGCGGCGCGCGGCGCGCGCAACCTGGTCTCGACCGTGCGCGCGATCGAGGCGCTGGCGGAGGCCGGCGTCGAGCTCGACGCGCTCGTCTCGAGCGCCAAGGACGAGGGCGAGCGCTACCGCGCCAGCGAGATCGACCCGGCCCCGCGGCTCGTCGTGCGCACGGCCGGTGCGGGCGGCGGCACCTTCGCGGCGGCCGACGGCCGCACCGGCGAGTGGGCCGCGGCGCCCCTGCCCGGGCCTGCTGTGGACGCCTACGGCGCGGGCGATTCCTTCGCGGCCGGCCTCACCTACGGGCTCGGGGACGGGCGGTCTCCCCGCGAGGCGCTGGAGCTGGCGTCGCGCTGCGGGGCCGCGTCCATGACCGGACGCGGGCCCTACGAGGGCCAGCTTCGGGCTCCCGACTAGGAGCCCCGGTCACTCGCAGAAGGGCCGACCTCCCGACGCCGGGTCTCGGCCGGCGATCCCGGCGCAATTGCGCAGGGCATCGAGCCTCGCCTCCAGCGCGTCCTCGGACGCGCCCTGCGGCGTCGTGGGGTCCGCCGGGTACAGGTTGTCGAGCTGGAACGGATCGGCGCCGAGGTCGTAGTGCTCGCGCTCGTCGACCGGGCGGCAGTCCCCGGCCGCGTCCGCCGCCGCCGTATGCCGCACGTACACGTGGCCCGCGGCCCGCACGCCCTCGTACCGGCACACCAGCGTGCGGCGCGCGCGCGGCCCGGCATCGAACTCGAGCGCGATCGCGCGGTCGTCCGGCCATCCTCCCTCGCCCCGGATCGGGCCGAGGAGCGAGCGCCCGTCCATCACCCGGCATTCGCCCGCCGAGCGGCACGGGCGCGCGCGGGCGAGGTCGAGGATCGTCGGGGCGATGTCGATGTTGGCGACGGGATCGGAGACCTGCGCCGGCGCCTGGGCGCCCCGGTGGCGCTCCGGAACGCGGATCAGGAGCGGGACGCGGACCGACTCCTCGTAGGGGCGGGTCTTCTGCTCGGGGATCCGGTGCTCGCCGAAGAAGAACCCGTTGTCCGAGGTGAAGATCAGGACGGTGTCGTCGAGCTCCCGCTCCCGCCGCAGCGCCGCGACGACCCTTCGCACCCCTCGATCGACGGATCGCAGCGAGGCGAGCGCGCAGCGGTAGCGCCGCTCGATCGCCGCCGTCGTCGCGCCGCCAAGGCGCGGCAGCGCGCGGATGAAGGACGGTTTGTCGCTCACGTCCGGCTCGTCGAAGGACGGAGGTCGAGGGAGCGTCTCGGCGGCGAACGCCCCGGCGTCGCGCGGGTCGGGTGGAACCGTCCCGCCGCACGGTCCCCCGCTGTCCACCCCCTCCTCGGTGTGCGGCGCGCGGTGGTCGACCTGGAGGTACAGCGGCTTCGACCGCGGTGCGTGCTCGCGCACCATCCGCGCGGCGCGGCGGTTGATCACCCGGGTGATGTAGTCGCGGGGGCGGTCGCCGAGCCGGACGGCGTCGCCGTTCACCGCCAACCTGTAGTCGTAGTAGCGGACGTAGCGGCGCGACGGGTCGATCACGGTGTGCCACTCGTCCCACCCCGGGGCGACGTCGGTGGGATGGGCGACCGACGCCTTGTACCGGTTCAGGTACTTGCCGACGTGCGCGGTCACGTACCCGGCGCGGCCCAGCCACACCGGGAGCGTGTTCGCCTTGTGGCGCAGGGCCTCGTATCCGGGCGTGTTGCCGAGCGTGCCGTGGTTGTGCGCGTACTGGCCCGTCAGCATGCTCGCCCGCGAGGGGCAGCACAGCGGGGTCGTGGCGACGGCGTTGGTGAACTCGGTCCCCTCGCCGCCGATCAGGCCAAGCGTGCTCGGCATCGTCCCGGCGTCGAGCGAGGCCAGCGTCTGGTCGTCGGTGACCACGAGGACGATGTTCGGCCGCTTTCCGGCCGCCGCGGACGGAAATGCCGCCAGGGCAACCAGCACCAAGACGAGGACCAACAAACCCCGCGAAGGAATCACTCGCAGTACGAGACCTCTTCCGGCACCGGGTCGCGGCCCTCGAGCCCGCTGCAGTCCCGCAGCCTCGCGAGCCGGTCCCTGAGCGGATCGAGCTCCGGACCGTCGCGCGAGTACACGTTCTGGAGCTGGAACGGGTCCGACTGGAGGTCGTAGAGCTCGAACTCCTCGGTCTCGCGGCAGCCGCCGGTGAGCGGATCGGGGACCGCGAGGTGCTCGACGTAGAAGCGTGCGGGGGTGCGGATCCCGTCGTAGCGGCAGCTCGACGTCCCCTTGCTGCTCGCCCCGTCGTACTCGACGAGCAGCCCGCGGCCGATCGGCCATCCGGGCTGACCTCGCAGCAGCGGGATCAGCGAGCGCCCGTCCATCACCCGGCACTCGCCGTCCGAGGGGCATGAATCGCCCCCGGCGAGCTCGAGGAACGTGGGCGCGAGATCGATGTTCGCGACCTGATCGGTGACCTGCGAGACAACGGGGGCCGCGCCGAGGAACTGGGGCGGCACCCGCATCACCAGCGGGACCCTGAGCGCCTCCTCGTACGGTTGCGTCTTGTCGCGCGCGATCCTGTGCTCGCCGAAGTAGAAGCCGTTGTCGGTGGTGAAGACCATCACCGTGTTCTGGAGATCGCCTGTGTGCTCGAGCGCCTGCACGATCTGGTTGATGCCGCGATCGACCGAGCGCAGCGCGGCGAGCGCGCACTCGTAGCGCTTCGTGATCTTCTTCACCCGGGTGTGGCTGAGAAGCGGGCGGTCGCGGATGAACGACGGCTTGTCCGAGACGTCGGCCTCGTTGAACGACGGTGGGTTGGGCAGGTGCTGACCCCGGATGCGCCTCTCGTCGCGCGGCTCCTCGGGAACGGCGCGCGCACCACACCGACCTCCCGAGTTGACCCCGGTCTCGGTGTGCGGAGCGCGATGGTCGAGCTGGAGATAGAGCGGGCGGGAGTCGGACGTGAAGCGGCGTATGAGGGTCGCCGCCTTGCGATTGATCACCCGGGTCACGTGCGAGCGCCGCCCCTTCCCGAAGTGGACCCGCTTGCCGTTCGCCGACACGTCGTAGTCGAAGTACCGGGTGGCGCCCAGGGTGGTGAACCACGCGTCCCAGCCGGGGGCGACCTCGGCCGAGTCGGCGACCGAGCGCTCGTACCCGTTCAGGAACTTGCCCACGTGGGCGGTCCGGTAGCCGGCGCGCCGCAGCCACACCGGAAGGACGTTGTCCTTGTCGCTGAGCAGCTGGTACGCGTTCTGGAGCACCTCGTGGTTGTGGGCGTACTGGCCGGTGAGCATCGACGCGCGCGACGGGCAGCACAGCGGGGTGGTGACGATCGCGTTCGTGAACGTCGTCCCCGGGCCCGCGATGTGCTCCACCACCTTCGGCATGAACCTCGGCCGCAGCATGCTCAGCGCCTGGTCGTCGGTGGTCACGACGATGATGTTCGGCCTCGCCTGCGAGGTGACCGACCCGGCGCCGACGGTCCCGGGCACGACCGCGAGCGCCGCCACGCAGAGCGCGAGCGAGCCCGCGAGCGCGAGCCTGCGGGCCGCGGGCCGGGCGCGGGACCGGTGCGGGCCGCCGGAGCTCATTCGCAGTGCTCCCGGCCGCCCCGGAGGGGATCGCGCCCCGTGATCCCGGCGCACTCGCGCAGCCCCGCAAGCCGCTCCGCGAGCTCCGCCTGCGCCGTCGCCGCCGGGGTCAGCGGAGGGGCGGGATGGAGGTTCTCGAGCTCGAACGGGTCGGCCTCGAGGTCGTAGTGCTCGACCTCGAGCCCCGGCTCGCATTCGCCTGTCTGGAAGTTGGGGACCAATGTGTGCTCGACGTAAAGCTGGCCCGGCACCCGGATGCCGCGGTAGCTGCAGCTCGAGAAGCCGTGGTGCCTGCCTGTGTATTCGACAGCCAGCGCGCGATCTTGAGGCCACTGGGCATCCTGGCCTCGAAGCAGCGGCATCAGCGAGCGGCCGTCCATCACCCGGCACTCGCCCCGTCGCCGGCAGGGTCTGGCGCCCGCGAGCTCGAGAAGCGTCGGCGCGAGGTCGATGTTCGCCACCGGCTCGTCCACGGCCGCGACGCGCCCGGCGCCTCCGCGGAGCTTCGGCGGAGCCGAGACGATCAGGGGCACCCGCAGCGCCTCCTCGTAGGGAGGGATCTTGAACCGCAGCCGATGCTCTCCGTACAGCAGGCCGTTGTCCCCGATGTACACGATCACGGTTCGCTTCAGCTCCCCCGCCCTCCGCAGCGCTCCGTGGATCTTCCGGATCCCGGCGTCCACCGCGCGGAGCGAGGCGAGCGCGCAGCGATAGCTCCGCGCCACGACGCCTTCGTCGACCGGCTGCTGGCGCCGGACGAACGGCGGCTTGTCGTCCACGTCGGCCTCGTTGAACGAGGGGGGGGTGGGGAACGGCTCGCTCGCGAACAGGTTCTCGTCCGTGGGGGCGGGCACGGGGTCGTCTCCGCCGTGGCAGGGCCCCGTGCCGCGACCGCGGCTGTCGTGGGGCGCCCAGTGATCGAGCTGGAGGTAGAACGGCCGCTTGCGGTCCGCGCTGCGTCGTACCAGCCGCGTCGCCTTGCGGTTGAGAACGTCGGTCAGGTAGTCGCGGTCCCGGACCCCGTATTGGACCTCGCGCCCGTTGGCCGAGAGCTCGTAGTCGTAGTACGTGTTCGGCTCCTGGATCGTCTGCCACACGTCCCACCCCGGGGCCGGCTCGGCCTCGGGCCCCTTGGCCTTCCGGTAGAGGTTGAGGTACTTGCCGACGTGGATCGTCCGGTACCCGGCGCGATCGAGCCACACCGGCAGCGTGTTCGACTTCTCCCCGAGCTGGCGGTAGTCGTTGCGCAGCACGCCGTTGTTGTGGCCGTACTGCCCGGTCAGCATTCCGGCCCGCGAGGGGCAGCAGAGCGGCGTGGTGGCGATCGCGTTCTCGAAGGTCGTCCCGCTCCCGGCGACGCGCTCGAGCAGGTTGGGCATCACGTCGGGGCGCACCGTCTGCACCGCCTGGTCGTCGGAGACGACGACGACGATGTTGGGCTTCGCGCCGCCGTCGCCGGGTGCCGCGGCGACGGATGCCGGCGCGGCGAGCGCCGCGAGCACCCCGATCGTCGCGAACGCACCCCAGAAGAGTGCTCTGGCCATGGCCGCCTGCATCATTGGTCTCCTAACAAGCGGGACGGCACGAAGGATCGGCTTGCAGCGTCCCTGCCCGGTCGTGCCATTCGCGGGGCCGATGATAGGCATGCCTCGCGACGGCGTCGGCCGCCGGGACCCGCGCGGGGCGCCTATCTTTGGCCGCGTGCGCGACGACGGGATCCAGGCGGTGCTCGCCTCCTACGAGGCGCTGAATCGAGGTGACATCGACGGAACCGTCGCGGTGCTTGCGGCGGACGCGGAGTGGCACGAGAGCCAGGCGCTTCCCGACGCCGGGGTCTTCCGTGGGCGCGACGCCGTGCGTGAGTTCCTGGAGCGCTTCCTCGAGTCGTGGCAGGAGTTCCACCAGGAGATCGAAGAGGTAGTGGTCGAGGGCGACCGTATGGCGCTGATGATCCATCTCACGGCGCGCGGTCGGGGGAGCGGCGCGGAGGTGGACGCCCGCTACGCACACGTCTGGACGCTGAACGACGGAGAGGGCGTCCGGGTGGACGCCTACGAGGACCGCGCGGCGGCGCTGCGGGCGATCAGGCCGTAGGCGCCGACGGCCGCCACCGTCGCCCAGAAGGCGACGTACGCAGCCGTCCCGACACCGCTCGCCGTGAGGTCGCCGGAGTGGATCGCGAGCGCGAGGAGCTCGAGCGCGCCGAGCGCCGCGTAGGCGAGGGCGGGGCCCTGGAGGTGGTCGAGGTCTGCGTCGGCGATCGCCCATCCCGCCGCGACCCCGAACCCGACCAGAAAAGCCCCGATCGCTTCGGCGGTGAGAGGGGTCAGCGTCCACGGCCAGAGCGCGTCGGCGGTCCCGGGCGCGACGAACAGCGCCGCTCCGAGGCCGACCATACCCGCACCCTGAACCGCGAGGACCACGCGTCCCGGCCCCCGGAGCGAGCCGTCACCGGCGGCAACCGGCCCGGCCGCCCGCACCTGCTCGACGATCAGATACGCGAGCAGCGGGGGAACGACAACGTAGACCACGAGCCAGAACCAACCGAAGAGGCTGTCCATGTCGAACTTCTCCAGCCGGATCAGGGTCGCCGCCAGCAGCAGCACCGCGATCACGAACACCGGCGGCAGGACGGCGCGGGCGTTCGCCCAGCTCTGCTGCCGTGCGGCCCACCCGAGCAGCACGCACGCCGCCCAGTACGCGGCGCCGAGGAACGCTGCGGTGAGCGGCGGCTCGATCGTCCACGAGAAGAAGCGGTCGGTCTCGGTCGCGAGCACGAACAGGAGGATCCCGGCTACGAACGCGAGCGCCGCCGCGACGACGAAGAACCACCGCAACCCCGTGCTGACCACGCGGCCGTTGTATCAGCCCGGCGCTACTGGATCGCGTCGCCGCCCGGATCGACGACCAGCCACAGGCCGCCGAACTCGTCGACGCCCTGGCACAGGACCTCGTTCGGGCCGTCGTCCACGTAGTAATAGAGGGGCTGGCCGTTGTAGGTCACGAGCTCCTTCCCCTCGTGCTCGGTCGTGCCGAGCAGCTTCTGGTCGACGCCGTTCCCCGCCCTCGGAGTGCCCTCGGTGTAGAACGGCGGCCACGCCTCGGCGCAGGCGCCGAAGCACTCGCTTCGGTCGGTGGTCTCCTTGTCGAACGCGTACAGGGTGCGCCCGTCGGAGTCGGTGAGGATCTGACCGAACTCGGAGTCGCCCACGTCTACGAGCGAGCCGGAACCGGCGTCCGCATCCTTCCCACCCCCGGATCCGCCCTCCGACTTCTCCTTCGAGGCCTCGGCGGTCGT
>JBOGZL010000259.1:0-4734 GCA_050697195.1 Solirubrobacterales bacterium | reverse complement strand
GCTCAAGATCGATCAGCCGGGAGAAACCTTGTGGGATCTGTTCAAGCTGACGGCGGCCTTTCGCCAGCGTTCGCTCGAAGCTGCTTATCTCGTGATCCCGGCATCGGAAGTGAACTGGGGCGCCGATGCTGCGTGTTGCGAGCTGTTCCCTCCCAACGAGGGTGAGCGCGCGACACATGAGTCGATCGAACTCTTCCGCAGAAACGACAAGGCGTGGCGTCGGCTCCTCGGCGGGGGAAGGGGCCGACCCGTCCGTCCCGAGGCGTGTGAGGACGGAGACGCTCGTCGCCGGTGAGCGTCTCCGAAACTACCCCCACCTCGAGCTTCGCGTCGCGTCGATCGAGATTGTGGACCTTGAGCCGCTCCACTTCGGGCCGGATGGCTGGCCCGTCAATCTGTAGCGCGTCCGCGATGTCAAACGCTCGTCAAACGAACTACGACGGATCCACAGGGACTGGGCCGGATGGCGGCAGGAGAGCGACCGCGATGCACGCACGTACCCGCACGTTGGCGGACCTGACCGGACACCGGTTCACGCTCATCGCCGGGCTCATAACCCGGAGGTCGCGGGTTCAAATCCCGCCCCCGCTATTCAGAATCGGCTGGAAATAGGCCCACTTCCCACTTCCGGGGCTCACGGCCGGGGATGTGGTCGTGTGATGTCAAACGGCGTCAAACGGGAGGCGGATTCTCGGTCACCCCGTCGCTCGGTAGCCACGGCATGCGATTCCGTGTCAACTCGACCACCTCGCGGGCACCCTGGTTGTCGGTCGGGTTGAGCCAGAGCAGCGACTCGAAGACCGGCGTGGCGTTGTCGTAGCGACCCAGGCGCCAGTGGCAAAGGCCGAGGCCGTGCAGGCAGCGGAGAAACGGCCGGTTGTCGGTCAGCCCCCAGGGGAGTACGCCGGAGAAGCCTTTGGGCAGGCTTCGCTCGGCGATCGCGACCCCTGTCTGGTAGTTGGGCAGCGCTCGCTTGGCGCTGAACTCGAACGCGAGCCAGCCGAGATGAGCGTAGGCATCGAGGCAGCGCGCGTCGGCTGCGATCAGGGAGCGCAGCAGGCGCCTTGCGCCTTCGCGGTCCCCCGCGCGGGCGCGGTCGCCCGCCTCGATGATCGGGTCGTAGATGGTCTCGAACTCCTCGCCGGGGAGGACCTGCTCGAACTCGAACGCCGGCCGCGGCCCGGCGGCGAGGATGGGCTCGAGCCAGGCTGGGATGGGCTCATCCGGACCAACCGGCCACGCATCGGCCGGGTCCCACGCAGGCCAGGGTTGGAGCTTCAGCGGCTCGTCGATCCCGGCTGCGGTCGCGCGCGCCGCTGCTGCGTCTTCACCGTCAACGTTGCCCGGGTAGCGCCAGCGTGCCGCTTCGGTGCCGTCCGCTTCGGTCATCGCTCGCAAGGCTCAGTCGCCGAGTGGCCTCGCCAGCTCTCCAGGATGCGCTCCACCCGAGGCCGCACGCGCGTTCGAGCTTCCGCGCGGTCCAGACCGGACATCAGCAGCTCGTCGTAGCGGGTGTCGGCGTGCCTCACCGCGGCGGCGACGGCGAGCGCCAACGCCCCGGGGTCGAGGGCGCGACCGGCCGCGGTGCGGCCGACGCGGCCACTGCCACGCGCGCAGGTATGGTGGGCGATCGCTTCGGCCTGCTTCTTGGGGCAACCGGGGTACAGGCGCCGGATCTCCCTTGCCGCTTCGGCCTGAAGCTCGACATCCTCGGCCGCCCGCCGGGATCGCTCCCGAAGCCGACGGCGCGCCCGCGATTCCTCGTCCGCCAGGCATTCTCGCTCCGCCTGCTCGAGCGCCGCGTCTTCGACCAGGATTCCCTGCCGCTCGTATCGCCGCCTCGAGCGGCTGAAGCGCACCACCACCGCCGCAAGGCCACTCGCCTTCCTCGCGCGGCGGGTGAGCGCCGCATCCCCGGCCGCGAGGAACACCAGGTGGTCCATGTCCGCGCAGCGCATGCACAGCGGCCCCGCGTCCTCCATCAGCAGGTAGTCACCGGTGCCGGAGCAATCCGTGCAGGTCCAGTCCCGAAGCGGCGAGATCACCACGAGGTCCGGCGGTCGGCTCTGTCGCTTCGCGAGGCGCCCCCGCTCCTTCTCGGACAGCTCTGGTGCGACCCAGTGCGTCCGACAGGCGCGTTCGATCTCGGGATCGCCGCCGCTCGTGAACCGCAGCGCGCGGCGGTCGCGCGTGCGCGCGACGTAGGCCGTCTCGCTGGGCTCGAGTCCGCGAGCCTTCGCCCACCGGCCGAGGCCCTCGATCGCCGCGCAGAGCTTGTCCGCGTCGACCGCCGCCGCCTCCTCCAGGCACTCGGTCCGTCCCTGGCGCCACCGATCGACCGCACGAGCGGGCAGCCAGCCGATGCCGACAAGCACGTCGATCGCGGTGACGACCCGGCGCTCGGCGAGCGCCTCCTCGCCGGCCCGGGCGATGCGACGATCGAGTCTCGGCGCGGAGTCCGTGACCATGATCCAGCTCTGTGTAGCGGATTGCGTGACCTGAGAGAGCGCCGAGGATCGCTCCGGCGCCGTGCGGTGCGGCAGAATCGCGCCCGTGAGCGCCCTCGCGCGTCAGCTCAGCGAGCGACAGCTGCGCCGTCTCGCCGGCGAGCGCTCCTTCGAGCGCGGGGCCGAGTACCTGGCCGCCGGCCGCGTGACCCGGCGGATCCGAAGCGGCGAGCGCGTCGAGGCCAGCGTCCAGGGCACTCGCCCGTACCGCGTCGAGCTTTGGGTGAGCGATGGACAGCTCGTCTCGTCCTGCACCTGCCCCATGGGAGAGGGCGGGATGTTCTGCAAGCACTGCGTAGCGGTGGGCCTCGCGTCGCTGGAGCCCGACGAGGCCGGGGATCCGGGGACGACGAGGGTCACGCTCGACGCCGTCCGCGACCACCTCAATTCACTGCCCGGCGAGGAACTTGTCGAGCTGCTGCTCGAGGAGGCTCGCGAGGACGAGCGACTGCTCGATCGCCTTCGCCTGCGGGTGGCGGCCGGCGACGCTGGCGTCAACATGGCGGCCTTCCGTGACGCGATCGACCGCGCCGTCGATCCGGGCGGCTTCGTCCCCTACGCCGAGGCCTACGACTACTCCCGCACCCTCGAGGAGATGATTGGCTCCCTACAGGGACTCCTCGATCGCGGACACGCGGCGGAAGCGGTCGAGCTTGTGGAGTACTGCTGCTCGGCGGTCGAGCAGGCCGGTGGAATGGTCGACGACTCCGATGGCCATCTCGGCGTCGCCTTGGACCGCCTCCAGCGGCTGCACCGCGAGGCCTGCGAGCGCGCCGACCTCGATCCCGTCCAGCTGGCCGAGCGTCTGTTCGAGCGGATGATGACGAGCGAGTACGAGCTCTTCTACGACGCGATCGAGCGCTACGCGCCGCTGCTGGGAGCCGCTGGGCGCCGGCGCTACGCCGAGCTTGCGCGGGCGGAGTGGAAGCAGCTCCCGGCGCTGCGACCGCGCGACAGCGAGGATCGTGACGATCGCGGGGGGCGCTTTCTCATCACCCGGGATGAGCTCGAGGAGGGTGGCCGGCGATTCCGAATCACCCACGTGATGGAGCTCCTGGCCGAGCAGACAGGAGACGTGGATGAGCTCGTCGCGGTGATCTCACATGACCTCTCGATGCCCTACTCCTTCCTCCGCATCGCCCAGACCTACGCGGATGCCGGCCGCGACGATGAGGCGATCGAGTGGGCGGAGCGCGGGATGGAGGCCTTTCCCGACCGGCCCGACTCGCGGCTGGTCACCTGTCTCGCCAATGCCTATCGCGGGCGCGAGGAGCACGCGCGAGCTGCGGAGCTCGTCTGGGATCTGTTTGAGGACCATCCGGGGCTTGCCTCCTACCAGGAGCTGAAGCCGTACGCAGAGCGGGCGGGGAAGTGGAGCGAGACTCGCGACCGGGCCCTCGACGTGCTTCGCGACCGAACGGCCGCCGCGCGGGAGGAGCGGCGCCGGCGCGGGTACGGCTGGTCGCACTACATGGACGCCACCGAGCTCGTTCGCATCCGCCTGTGGGAGGGCGACGTCGAGGCTGCCCTGCGAGAGGCGCGTGCGGGAGGCTGCTCGCAGGATGTCTGGCTGACGCTCGCGGAGCGGCTCGATGACACTCAGCCCGAGGAGGCGCTCGCGATCTATCGCGACCAGGTAGAGCCGACGATCAACCGCAAGACCAAGGCCGACTACCAGGACGCCACCGAGCTGCTCACCAGGATCCGGGAGCTGATGGCCCGCATCGGGCACGCGGATGAGTTCCCCGCCTACCTCGAGGAAGTGCGTGCCGCGCACAGGCGAAAGCGCAACCTGATGAAGCTCCTGGACGATCTGGAGGAGAGCTAGGACACAGAGCTGGGAACGGCGTTATCGCTGCCCTCGTCAGCCCCTCACCATGCGCCAGGTGGGTCTTCTTGTTCTTCGCTGGCGAGCCCGCGCTGAGCAGGACGATGTCGTACTCGGCAGCTACTTCGTGAACGTGAACTCGTCACGTGGCGTGAGCAGCTCGGTCTCGCCATCGGGGAAGACCAAGACGACCGGACGACCCTCGCTTCGGTATCGCTTCACGACCTGGCCGCTGGCGGCCATGTCGGTGGCGACAAATGCGGCGTGGTTGGGGTACAGAGGATCGCCGCGGATCTCGGCATCAACCGCGCCCTGGAGCGCATCGAAGGCGTGCTCGAGACCGGGGGTGCGCTGTTCTACGACCTTTCCCATCCTTCCACGATCTCCTGGAAGTTGCTG
>JBOGZL010000258.1:0-3533 GCA_050697195.1 Solirubrobacterales bacterium | reverse complement strand
CGCTCGCACAGCGCGCCCGAACCGAGCTCCGCGCCGCCGGCGGCCCGTCGAGCGATCCGCACGGCACCGGAGTCGAGCAGCTGACCGCCTCGGAGCGCCGCGTCGCCGCGCTCGCGGCCGACGGGCTCAGCAACCCGGAGATCGCGCAGACCCTGTTCGTGACCCGCAAGACCGTCGAGACGCACCTCGGCCGCGTGTATCGCAAGCTCGACATCCCGGGTCGCGGGAAGCTCGTTCATGCGCTGGGGGAGCAGGCGCCGAGCCCCGGCGGCTGACCTCCCGCACGCACGCCCGACGCCAAACATCAGGGACCCCGAATCGGGGAGCTCCCCGACGCGCGGGCCCGATCGCGCGCATACGGTGAACCGCAGATGGCCACGACCGACGCAACCCGGTGCCCCGACGACCTGGACGCTCTCGTCGTCGACGCGACCGCCGGCGACGAGGCGGCGTTCTCCGTGCTCGCCGACTGCTATCGGCGCGAGCTGCTGGTCCACTCGCGCCGAATGCTCGGCTCGGTCGAGGACTCCGAGGACGCGGTGCAGGAGACTTTCCTGCGCGCGTGGCGGTCGCGCGCGAGCTACCGCGGCGACTCCACGGTTCGGGCGTGGCTGTACCGGATCGCGACCAACGTATGCCTCAACGCGCTCGAGCGCCGCCGGCGCAGGCCGCAGCGCGCCGAGCCGGCGCAGGTCGGGGCGAGCGAGAACGACGCGGATCGGCTGATCGAGGAGATCGTGGCGAGCGAGGCCGAGCCCGACGAGGCGGTCGCCGCGAAGGAGACGGTCGAGCTCGCGTTCATGGCCGCGATCCGGCACCTGCCCTCCCAGCAGCGGGCGGTGCTGATCCTGCGAGGCGCCGTCGGCCTGTCGGCGAAGGACGCGGCGTCGCTGCTCGACGTGAGCGTCGCGTCCGTGAACAGCGCCCTCCAGCGGGCGCGGCGGTCGCTCCAGGATCACCTCCCCGAGCAGAGGCTCGAGTGGGCGCGAGGGTCCGACGCGACCGAGGAGGAACGGGCTCTGCTCGCGCTCTACCTCGAGGCCATCGAGCACGCGGACGGCGACGCGTTCGTGGAGATGCTGCACCTCGACGGGCGCAACGCGTCCGTGGGCGGCGGCGTGCGGCGAGCGCTGGGTCGCGCACCGCGTGACTTCGCCGACTGCGCCCGTGACGTGGCGGCGACCGGGGCATGGCGGCGATGAGTCGGGATCGCGCCACGCTCACCTTCGGCGCCGCCGTCGTCACCGCCGGCCTGGTCGCCGGGCTGTTCTTCTTCAACTCCAGCGTTGTGATGCCCGCGCTGGCCGAGCTCGACGACCGCACGTTCGTCGAGGTCATGGACAAGATCAACGACGCCGTCTACAACCCCCTGTTCTTCGCCGTGGCGTTCGGGGCACCGGTGCTGATCGCGGTCGCCGCGGTGCAGCAGCGCCGGGGCGAGAACCCGGGAGCGGCGCGCTGGACCTGGGCCGCGCTGGCGCTCTACGTCGCCGGCTTGATAGTGACGATGGCCGTCAACGTCCCGCTCACCGACGACCTGGTCGCCGCCGAGCCCGGCAACGCCACTGAGTTCGCAGCCGTCCGCGAGGACTTCGAGGGCCCGTTTAACGCCGCCGACATCGTGCGCACGATCCTGCACACCGCCGCGCTCGCCTGCCTGGCGGTGACACCCAGGCGCGCCGCCCAGGACTCCGGAGGAACTCGAACACCGCGACGTTGACGGTCTATGAGACCGGACCGAGGTGGGTTCACGAGGACATGGCGGTAGCAGGTGACGAGCTAGTCAACCCGGCGACCGGGTTGCGGACGGTGTTCCGGGAGACCTCCCGGGACACGGGCGAGGAGCTGCTCCAGGTGGACTGGATCGGCGATCCGCGGTGGACGACCGGCCCCGACCACGTCCACCGGCTCCAGGAGGAGCGTTTCGAGGTCCTGTCCGGCAAGCTCGGCCTGCGGGTGAACGGCGTGGAGGCCGTCCACGGCGCCGGGGACGTGATCGTCGCACCGGCCGGCGCCCCGCACGCGGCCTGGAACGCGGGCGACGACGAGGTCCACGTCCTGGTCGACTTCAGGCCCGCGCTGAGAACGGAGATTGCGTTCGAGACCCTCGCCGGCCTCGCCCGCGACGGGAAGACCAATCGCGCCGGGGCCCCCAAGAACCCATTTTTGTTCGCGCTCATCCTCCGCCACTACGAGGACGAGATCTACTTCGTCCGACCGCCGCTGGCGGTTCAGCGGGCGATCCTCGGGCCGCTGGCCGGGATCGGGCGGCTGCTCGGGTATAAGCCCGAGTACCCGTACCCGAGCTAGCACCGCCCGGCGGCGCCGATGCGACCCGTATCCGACGCGTTTCTCCTCAACATGGCGGAGGTGTCCGGAGGCCTGATCGGCCTCTTCATCGTCGGGATGTTCTTCTACGTCGAGACGGGCTTTCGCCGCCTCGGTCCCGCCCGCGAGATCGTCGAGCCCTACTTTCGCGCCAGCACGAGGATCGTGCTTGTGCTGTTCGCGATCCCGCTCGGGCTCTCGCTCACCCTCGTCGTCCTCGACCAGGTGTGGAGCACGATCCTGTTCGCCGGCCTGAGCCTCGCCCTCGCCGCCGCCAACGTCGACACGGCGGTCCGGATCAAGCCGATTCGCGACGTGACCGGCTCGACCGCGCTGGTGGTGAACGAGGTCGTGGGGACCATCGGGGTGGTGCTCATCGTCGTCCTCCCGTGGGTCCTCGGGGGAATCGACCCGAGCCGCGAGGACCTCACGTGGGCCGTGCTCCTGTCCTTCTTCACGGCGTTCTTCAGCCTCGTCGCGCTGGTGCTGTCGGCGTTCGACATCGCCAGCACGCGCGAGCCTTGACCGCGGTCCTCTCCCGGCGCGCGCTCAACCGCGCGCTGCTCGAGCGCCAGATGCTGCTGCGCCGCCGACGTCTCGCCGCACGAGCTCGGGCGCCGTCCACCGCTCGCGAGGTCGTGCGGATGACGCTGGCGCGGAACCGTGCGAGACCGGGCAGGCGAGGTACGCGACGATCGAGGCCTGGACCGGCGGCGAGCTCGAGGCAGAGCCGTCGATCGACGACGCGGTCCGGCGCTACCTCGGCGCCTTCGCCCCCGCGTCGGTGATGGACATGCAGAACTGGTCGGGACGGCGGGTGATCCCGGACGACTTCCCCTGGGATGAGATGCTCGCCCACGGCCGGTTCGTCAACAACCTGCTCGTCGACGGCGTCCTGCGCGCGACGTGGTGGATCGAGCGCGAGGGGAAGCGCACAGCGACGCCGAGACCCCCGCGACGTGGTCTTCGAGCCCGCTGTCTAGCGGCTAGACTGCCGCGGCGATGGACTGGAAGCTCGAGCTGGTCGCGATCCCGGTGTCCGACGTGGACCGCGCGAAGGAGTTCTACGTCGAGAAGGCCGGCTTCAACGCCGACCACGACCACACGGTCAGCGACGAGATCCGCTTCGTCCAGCTCACCCCTCCCGGGTCGGCGTGCTCGATCGCCCTCGGGAAGGGGATCGTCGAGGCGGAGCCCGGCTCCGT
>JBOGZL010000257.1:0-14384 GCA_050697195.1 Solirubrobacterales bacterium | reverse complement strand
GGGCGGCCCGGGGGCCGCCCGTCGCCTTCGATGACAATGGTGGGCGCCGATGAACGCGATGGTCCTCGAGCGCCCCCGCACGCCGCTGCGAGCCGCGGAGCTCGCGGGGCTCGAGCCGGACGCGGGGCAGGTCGCGGCCCGGGTGCGCGCCTGCGGAGTGTGCCGGACCGACCTCCACGTGGTCGACGGGGAGCTGCCCGACCCGAAGCTGCCCCTGGTCATGGGCCATCAGGTCGTGGCCGAGGTGACCGAGCTCGGCGACGGGGCGACGCGGTTTGAGCCCGGCGACCGGATCGGGGTCCCGTGGCTGGGGTGGACGTGCGGGGAATGCCGCTACTGCGTCGCCCGAAGGGAGAACCTGTGCGACAGGGCGCGGTTCACCGGCTACGACCTCGACGGCGGCTACGCGGAGGCGATCCTTGCCGACGAGCGCTACTGCGTCCCCCTCCGCGGCGGGTTCGACGACGCCGCGACGGCGCCGATGCTGTGCGCGGGACTGATCGGCTACCGGGCGCTGCGGATGACCGGCGACGCGCAGCGGCTCGGCCTGTACGGATTCGGTTCCTCGGCGCACATCGTGTGCCAGGTCGCGCGCCACCAGGGCCGCCGGGTCTTCGCGCTGACCCGTCGGGGCGACAGCGAAACCCAGGCGTTCGCCCGCGAGCTCGGCGCCGAGTGGTCGGGTGACACCGCCGCGGGGCCGCCCGAGGGGCTCGACGCGGCGATCGTCTTCGCGCCTGCGGGTGAGCTCGTGCCGGTGGCGCTCAGGGCGGTCGCTAAGGGCGGGACGGTGGTCTGCGCCGGGATCCACATGAGCGACATACCGGCGTTCCCGTACGAGATCCTGTGGGGGGAGCGGTCCCTGCGCTCGGTCGCCAACCTCACGCGCCGCGACGGCGAGGAGTTCATGGCGATCGCCCCCCAGGTGCCCGTTCGCACCCGGGCGACCGAGTATCCGCTCGCGGACGCCAATCGGGCGCTCGACGACCTCCGCGGCGGTAGGGTTCAGGGGGCGGCCGTGCTTGTGCCGTAGGAGCTATCGGTGGCTGACCTGACCGTCAAGCGGCTGGAGGAGTTCGATGCCGTCTTCGGCGGCGGGATGCGGCGCGTTCGCGCTGGGCTCGGTGTCACCTCGTTCGGCGTCCAGGTGATCGAGCTGCCGCCGAACTTCACCCACTATCCCCAGCACGACCACACCCACGACGAGCAGGAGGAGGTCTACACCGTGCTCAGCGGGACCGCGACGCTCCAGGTCGGCGACCAGGAGCACCGGCTCGAGCCGGGTGTGTTCGCGCGCGTCGGCCCGGGGGAGAAGCGCAAGCTCGTGACCGGTGAGCAGGAGAGCGTTCGCATCCTCGCGATCGGGGCGATGCCCGGGAGGGCGTACGAGCCTCCCGAGTTCACCGAGGAGGGCGCGGCGGCCCCGCCCACCTCGAAGGACGACCCCTCTCTCACCTGAACAGGTCCTCCGGGCTCGGGCGCTGGATCGCCGCCGCGCCTGGTCCGTCGGCCTCCGTCACCCGGTCGCCCAGCCCGCGCACGATCGCCGCGGGCACGCCCGCGTCCTTGATCTTGACCAGGTCGGCGGCGGCCGCGGCCTCGTCCGCGAGCGCGACGACCGTCGCGGCCAGCCTGCGGCCGGAGCGATCTCCGCGTCCCCTCCAGTCGTCGAGCGGGGCCAGGCCCGCGCACCCGATCGCGACGTCGAGCTGCCCGAGGCGCCACGGTCGACCGAAGCTGTCGGAGATCACCACCGCCGGGGCTTGTCGCGCGGCGCTGCGGATCTCGGATCGGATCCGCCGCGCCGAGGCATCGGGATCGAGCGGGAGCAGGGTGACGGTGTCCTCCCCCGGGACGTTCGAGGCGTCGATTCCCGCGTTGGCGCAGATCCAGCCGCTGCGCGTCTCGGTGATCAGCACACCTGCCCGGGCGCGGACCACGGAGCGGCTCTCCTCGAGCACGAGCTGAACCAGGGCCGGGTCCTTGTCGAGCTCGATCGCGAGCTCGCGGGCGCGGTCTTCGGGCTCGACTTCCGCGAGGCGGCGGATCCTCCCCTCGGACTTGGAGACGATCTTCTGCGAGACGACGAGGACGTCCTCGTCCTGGAGCGCCGCCGCCCCAACGAGCAGGTCCCCGAGCCGGTCGCCCTCGCGAACCTCCCCGACACCGGCCACGGGGCGGACCTCGATCCCGCCGGTCACCCGCCGACCCTCTGACGGAGCGCCGCGGCGGTCCGCGGGGCGCGGTCGCCCGCGTCACCGAGGACCTCGCGGAGCGCCGCGAGGTCGTCCGGCGTGTCGATGTCGAGAGCCAGCGATGCGAGCGACTCGACCGCGACCCTGTGGCCGGAGCGTCGCGCGAGCCGCTCGTGACGGGCGCGGCTGCCCTCTCCGAACGCCGGCTCGATCGCGTCCGGCGGGGCCAGAAGGAGGGCGTTCGTCCCCGTCCCGTGGCGATCGGGGACGACGGCGACGCGACCGGCCGCGGTCCGGCCGAGCGCGCCGTCCAGCTCATGGGGATCGAGGAGCGGGCAGTCGCCCGGCAGCAGCGCGGCGGCCGTCGCCCCGAGCTCGATCGCGCGGGCGACTCCGCTCGCGGCGGCGGGGGAGTGCCCGGCGTCGCCGGGATCGGCGATCAACTCGGCGCCGTGCGTGCGCGCGGCCTGCGCCCCCGCTGGCTCGCCCGTGACGACGATCGTGCGCTCGACGGCGCGGCTGCGCGCGACCGCGCCGAGGACGTCCTCCAGCATCGCCGCGACCAGCGCCTCGCGCGGCCCGGGACCGAGCGCGGCGGCGAGGCGCTGCTTGGCGGCGCCGAACCGCTTTACCGGGATGACCGCGGTCGCCTGCACGGGATCAGCGGCCCGTCGCCAGCTCGGCGGCGAACTCGAGCGTCCGCTCGGCGACCCGCCGGCGCGCCGGCGCGTCATCCATCAGCGTGGGGATACCTATCGAGCGGGGGCTGTCTGGCGCAGGGTCGGGATCGGCGGCGTCGACCACCATCCCGTCGAGGAGATCGCCGTACGCCGCCGCGACGCCGGACGCGGACGGCCGCTGTCCGATCGCCTGCATGAACTTCTCGGTCGGCCCCTTGATCGCACGTCCGGCGACGAACGGGCTCACGGAGACGACCGGCGCCGAGCCGCGGGAGATCGCCTCGCGGATCCCGGGCACGGCGAGGATCGCGCCGATGCTTATCACCGGGTTCGACGGCCCGATCACGATCGCCTCGGCGGCCGCGAGCGCCTCGATCACCTCGGGAGTGGGGCGCGCGGCGTCGGCGCCGTCGAACTCGACCGCCTCGATCGGCGGCTCGGCGCGGTCGAGGACCAGGTAGTCCTGAAACGCCCGCCACCCGTCCGGGGTCCGGACCCGCGTGCGGACGGGCTGATCGGACATCGGCAGCACCCTCGCCGCGACGCCGAGCGCGGACGCGATCCCGAGCTGGGCCTCGGTGGGCCTCGTCCCCTTGTCCAGCAGGTGGCGACGGCGCAGGCAGGTGGCGAGGTCGCGGTCGGTGAGCCGGAACCAGTCGGGCTCCCCGAGGCGCACCAGGCGCTCGAACACCGTCGAGGTGTCGTCGCGGATGCCCCACCCGCGCCGCTCGTCGATCTCGCCCGACAGCCAGTAGGTGATCAGGTCGGGGTCGGGGGACACGTGCACGCCGAGCGCCTCGATGTCATCGCCGGTGTTCGCCACCACGCTGAGGTCGGCGCCGATCACCTCCTGGAGCCCCGCGGCGAGCTTCGCCCCCCCCGTCCCGCCGGCGAGCACCGCGGTCTTCACGGCCTAGCTCCAGTGGTCGTCGTCGGGGAGCCCCGTGATCCGGACTCCCGCATGCGTCTTGTAGCGGACGTTGATCGAGATCAGAAGCGGGGTGAGCTGCTCGGCGATTCGCGCCATCTCGAGCGCCCCCGCGTTCACCGCCCGCAGCCCTGGGATTCGCTCGACCATTGCGGCGACCCGGGACTTGTCCGCCCGGCGCTCGCCGCACACGAGCACGTCCTCGCCCAGCTCGCGGTCGAGGTCGGTGAGCACCGGCGCGCTCACCGAGTGGAGGGCGGCGACCACGGTTACCCCCTCGGGGGCCATCTCCTGGGCCTGCTGGGCGGCCGAGCCCTGCCACACGCCGAGCGACCTGGTCGCCTTGCCGCTCACCGCGGCCGCGATCGGGACCGTGCAGTCCACTACGAGCTGGTCCGGTTCGAGCACGTCGCGAAGGTTGTTGTAGGTCTCCGACTGCGCGCGGAAGGGCACGCACACGAACACGACCTCGCCGCGGCGGGCGGCCCGGTCGTTCGGGAGTCCCTCGACCGCCGCCTCCGGCACGGCGGCGCGGACCCGATCCGCCGCCTCGCTCGCGCGCTCGGGGCTGCGGGACCCGATCACGACCTCGACTCCCTCGCGCGCCCACCGCAGGGCGAGGCCGTATCCGAGCGCGCCGGTGCCGCCGATGATCGGGACCGCCTCGGACATTCGGGTAATCATTCCGGCTGGGGCTTTGCGGCGCACTCCGGCTTACTCCCGTGCCCGGGGAAACCGCCTGGCATGTCCGCCTCAGTCGCCGCCCACCGTCGCTCGGATGTCCTTGACGATGATCTGCAGGTTCATTGGATCGGTGGGGGAGGGCTCAAAGCCGAAGCGCAGATAGAACTTCCGTGCTCGGTCATTGAGGGCGTGAGCGAGAAGGAGGCGCACGCCTACCTCATCGGAAACATTCAAAGTTCGAAGCATCGCGTCCCGCAGCAAGAACGCGCCGAGCCCTTCTCCCTGGACAGACTTGTCCACGGCCAATCTCGCGAGCAGGAGCGCAGAAATCTGATGTCGTGGCATTCCCTTCGCTGCCCGTTCGGTCGCATCGACGTGCTCAATGGATGCCGTCGCGATCGCGTGGTAGCCGACCACTCGGTCTTCCTGATCGGAATCGGTGATGACGTACGTCCTCGCTCCGCCGGCGGGACCGGCAGATCGAGCATGACGCTCAAGCCACAGATTGAGCGAACCTTCGCCGCAGTTGAAGCCACTCAGGACGTGGTCCGAAGCGAGCCGCTCGGGATCAGGAAAGCGCGGCACGCGCCTTGCGGCCTATGCGGGACGTTCTCGTGAAAAGAGCTCTGCGAGTTCGGGCCGCACTTCGGCAGGTCGATCCAATGCGGCCTCCAGCGCCCGCCACTCCTTCGACTCGAGACGGAACAGGGTGCGATCGGCAAGGAGCCTTTCGGCGCGCTCGCGTCCGCCCTCAACCAAGAACTGAGTGAGCGATTCACGCTGCTCTCGTGCAGCCTTGTCGAACAGGGCGCGATCCTGCTCTTCAACCCGTAGGTCTATGCGTTCTTTCTTCGGTGGGGTAGCCATTGAGTCTCGTCGCCAGATTGTACACACGCTGTACGGATCGACCAACCGCCGGAGGCAGACTGCTCGCATAATCATTCCTGACGTGGCCGAGACGAGGAAGCTCCCCGCGCTGGCGCGTGGCTCCGACGGAAGGAGGCGATGCTGGTGGGGCCAGTCGACGCCCGAGTACGTCGGTTATCACGACGAGGAGTGGGGGAGGCCGGTGATCGACGACGATGGGCTGTTCGAGCGCCTCTGCCTGGAGGCGTTCCAGAGCGGCCTCTCGTGGCTGACGATCCTCCGCAAGCGGGATGCCTTCCGGGCCGCGTTCGCCGGCTTTCGGATCAATGACGTGGCCCGATTCGGTGCCCGCGACGTGAAGCGCCTGATGGCCGACGCCGGCATCGTCCGCAACCGGCGCAAGATCGACGCCGCGATCGAGAACGCGCGCGCGGCGGCCGCGCTGTCGGACGACGGCGACTCCCTCGCCGGATTCGTGTGGTCGTTTCGGCCCGGGCGCCACCGCGCGCCACGCTCGACAGCGGACCTGCCCGCGCAGACCCCCGAATCGGTCGCGCTCGCCGCGGGGCTCAAGGCGCGCGGTTTTCGGTTCGTCGGCCCGACGACCGCGTACGCACTGATGCAGGCGTGCGGAATGGTCAACGACCACGTCTCGGGATGCGCGGTTCGCCGCGAGGTCACCGACGCCCAGCGGGCGGCTATCCGTAAGCTCCCCGCGCGATGAGATTCGAGGGACGCACGGCGCTCGTCACCGGCGGCGCGAAGGGGATCGGAGAGGCGATCGTCCGCCGCCTCGCCGCCGAGGGAGCAGCGGTCGCGATCGGCGACGTCGACACGGCCGGGGCGGAGCGGGTCGCGGCTGAGACCGGCGTCGAGGTCGTGGCGCTCGACGTCACCGACCCCGAGTCTGCGCGGTCGGCTATCGCGGGTCGGGACCGGCTCGACGTCCTGGTCAACAACGCGGGGATGGACGAGTTCGGGTTCTTTGCCGACACCGACCCGGGGCTGTGGGAGCGGGTCCTCGCCGTCAACCTCACCGGCGTGCTCGCGTGCACCCACGCCGCCCTGCCCGGGATGCAGCGGGCGGGATACGGGCGGATAGTCAACATCGCCTCGGAGGCGGGTCGGGTGGGGTCGAAGGGTTCCGCGGTCTACTCCGCGGCGAAGGGCGGGGTGATCTCGTTCACGAAGACGATCGCGCGCGAGAACGCCCGCTTCGGTGTGACGGTGAACGCGATCGCGCCCGGCCCGATCGACACTCCGCTGCTCCGGCGCGCCACGGAGCTCGGAGAGCTCGGCGAGCGGGTGATCGAGACGATGAAGGGAGCGACCCAGCTCCGTCGCCTCGGCGAGCCGGAGGAGGTCGCGGCGGCGGTCGCGTTCCTCGCCTCCGAGGAGGCGGCCTACGTCACCGGCGAGACGCTCGGCGTCTCCGGCGGCCTCGGGATGGTCTAGGCGTGGCGCTGGAGCCGGGGATCGAGCGCGTGGACGAGTTCGTGGTCGAGGACCGGCTCGTCACCGACGTCGGCGGGACGATCGGCGTCAGGGTGCTCTCGACCCCGGGGATGATCGGGATGATGGAGCGGACTTCGTCGGTGCTCGCGTTCGAGAACCTCCCGGACGGAAAGGCGAGCGTCGGGTTCGAGGTCTGCGTGAAGCACGTCGCCGCGGTCGCCGAGGGCGGGGAGTGCCGGGTGCGCGCCCGCCTCGACGAGGTCGAGGACGAGCGCAAGCTCCGCTTCGAGGTCGAGGTCACCGAGGGGGAGCGGACGATCGGCGTCGGGACGCACGAGCGCCGCGTGGTCGACGTCGGCCATGTGAAGAGCGACTGACTCCTCCTACGATCTCTGTGATGGGTGAGCGCGTCAGTATCCGCGAGGTCGGCCCCCGGGACGGGTTCCAGAACGAGCCCGAGGTGATCGCGACCGACGACAAGGTGCGGCTGATCGGGATGCTCGCGGGGTCGGGCGTTCGCCGCCTCGAGGTCACCTCGTTCGTGCGCCCCGACGTGATCCCCCAGCTCGCCGACGCCGAGGACGTGCTGCGGCGGATCGAGCGCCCAGAGGACGTGTCCTACTCGGTCCTGATCCCGAACGAGCGCGGGCTGGAGCGTGCGCTGGGGTTGCGCGACCGCTTCGACGAGGTCGACCTGTTCCTTTCGGCGTCCGAGACCCACAACCAAAAGAACGTCAACCGCTCGATCGCCGAGTCGCTCGAGGGGTTGAGGCGGACGATCGCGCGCGCGCGGACGGAGGGGCTGCGCTGCGAGGGCGTGATCTCGGTCGCGTTCGGCTGCCCGTACGAGGGCGAGGTTCCCGCCGAGCGCGTGCTCGGGATCGCGGAGAGCATCGCCGAGGCAGGCTGCGAGGAGGTCGGGTTCGGGGACACGACCGGGATGGCGAACCCGCGCCAGGTGGGGGAGTTCTTCGCCGCCGCGCGCGAGCGCCTCGCCGGGGTCGAGCTCACCGCCCACTTCCACAACACCCGCGGGCAGGGGCTCGCGAACGTCCTCGCGGCGCTTTCGGAGGGCGTGGGGTCGTTCGAGTCCTCGTTCGGGGAGCTCGGGGGCTGTCCGGTGCCACCGGGGTCGACCGGGAACATCTCGACAGAGGATCTCGTCTCGATGCTGCACGAGATGGGGATCGAGACGGGGATCGACCTCGCCGCGCTGCTCGAAGCGTCACGGGCGGCGCAGCGGCTGCTCGGGCGGCCGCTCGGCGCGCACGTGCTCACCGCGGGCCCGGTCGACTGGCGCAGGTAACGCCGACGCGCCGTACGGGGGCAATGTTTAGGTCACCGCCGCAGCGGTAAGTCGCCTTCCTCGGGCCCGCGCAGGGGCGGGCCGGGAGAGAACGAACGATGGAGGAGGGGTGTCGTGTCGACAACCCGACTGTCAGCGCTCGACTCGGCGTTCCTCGCCGTCGAGACCCCCACGGCCCACATGCACGTCGGCTGGGCGTCGGCGCTCGATCCACCCGCCCACGGCCGCCGTCCCAGCTTCGCCGAGCTCCGCGACCACATCGGCTCGCGCCTGCGACGCGCCCCGCGCTACCGCCAGCTCCTGCACCCCGTTCCGCTCGGCCTCACGGCGCCGGTGTGGGCGGACGACCCCGAGTTCGAGATCTCACGACACGTCGGCGAGTCGGGCCGCGAGCGGCTCACCGACGTCGTCGCGGACTCGATGTCGGAGCCGCTTCCGCGCGACCGTCCCCTGTGGCACATGTCGATCGCCCCGAGGCTGGAAGACGGTCGCATCGGGCTGGTCGGGAAGGCGCACCACTGCATGGTGGACGGAATCGCCGCGGTCGAGCTCGCGTCGCTGCTGCTCGACCCCGAGCCGCAGCCACCGGCGCTCGGCCCCGATGAGTGGGCTCCGCGACCGGCGCCCGATCCGGCAAGCCTGCTGGCCGGCGGGTTCGCCGAGGCGGCACGCGCGGCGCTCGGCGTCGCGACCCTCCCGGCGAGATCCGCAACATCGCCCGGCCGACTCGCGTCGCGAGCGGGGCGCGCCCTGCGCGCACTCGCCGGATCCGCGCGGCCCGCGACCCCCGTCCGGCCGCTCAACCGACCAAACTCCCCCGGTCGCCACCTCGCGCTGCTCCCGAGGCCGCTCGACGACCTCCGCCGGATCAAGAGCACGTTCGGGACGAAGCTCAACGACGTCGTCCTCGCCGCCTCCGCGGGGGCGGTGCGACGCCTGTTCGATCGCCGAGGCGAGGCGCCGATCGCGCTCAAGACGATGGTCCCCGTGAACGTTCGTGGTGGCGACGACGCCGCGCAGCTCGGCAACCGGATCTCGTTCATGTTCGTCGACCTGCCCTGCGACGAGCCCGACCCGGTTCGGCGCCTGCAGCGGGTGCACGCCGAGACGTCGAGGCGAAAGCGGGGCGGCGAGCCGGAGGGCACGAGCGACGTCGTGAAGTCGATCGGGCTGGTGCCGACTCCGGTGCAGGAGGCGGTGTCGCGGTTCGTCGCGACCCCGAGGACCTTCAACCTCGTCGTCTCCAACATCCCCGGCCCCCGAGAGCGCATGTACCTGCGGGGTTGCGAGCTGAAGGAGGTCTACCCGGTGGTCCCGCTTGCCGACCGCCACGCGCTCGCGATCGGGGTCACGAACGTGGGCAACAAGCTCGGCTTCGGCATCTACGCCGACCGCGAATCGCTCCCGGACGCCGACGCGGTCGCCCGCGACCTCGAGGAGTCGATCGACGAGCTGCTCGCCGTCGCCTGACCCCGACGGGGCGCCCGATCGCATAGCGTTCGCGGCGATGAGCGCCCCGACCACGTTCGAGCGCGCCGTCGAGGCGAAGGACCTCGGGGCGCTGGCCGAGCTGCTGGCGCCCGATGTCGCGTTCCGAAGCCCCGTCGTCTTCCGAGCCTACGAGGGCCGGGAGCTGGTGTCGAAGATCCTCGGGGCCGCGTCGCGGGTGTTCGAGGACTTCGAGTACGTGCGCCGGTTCGAATCGGAGGACGAAGCGGCGCTGATCTTCAAGGCGCGCGTCGGCGATCGCGAGGTCGACGGGCTCGACCTCGTTCGCTTCGACGACGAGGGCATGGTCTCCGAGCTGACGGTGATGGTGCGGCCGATGAGCGGCGTGCACGCTCTCGCCGCCGCGATGGCCGCGGAGTTCGAGCAGCTCGGGATACTCCCACCGAAGGGAGGGGAGTGATGGCCGTCGATCGGGTCGGGGTCGTCGGCTGCGGCCTGATGGGGCACGGGATCGCCCAGATCTGTGCTCAGGCCGGGTGGGACGTGGTCGTGCGCGAGGTCGACCAGGAGAGGCTGGACGCCGGCGTGGGCAAGATCGAGAAGCAGCTCGCGCGCGCGGTTGAGAAGGGGAAGCTGGAACAGGGCGATGCCGACGGGGTCCGGGCGCGGATCTCCGGGACCCTCGACTACGGCGAGCTCGGCGAGTGCGACCTGGTGATCGAGGCGATCATCGAGGACCTCGACGCAAAGCTCGAGATGTGGGGCGATGTGGACGGAGTGGTGAAGGAAGGATCGGTGTTCGCGACCAACACCTCCTCGCTACCGGTCGTCAACCAGGCGGTGGCGACACGGCGCCCGGAGCGGTTCCTCGGCCTTCATTTCTTCAACCCGGCGCAGGTGATGCCGCTGCTCGAGGTCGTGCAGACGGTGACCACGGGCGAAGACGCGCTGCGGACCGGGTTCGAGGTCGGGGAGAAGCTCGGAAAGACCTGCGTTCATGCCCGCGACAAGACGGGGTTCATCGTCAACCGCCTGCTCGTGCCCTACATGCTCGATGCGATTCGGGCGCATGAGGAGGGGGTCGGCGAGATCGATCAGATCGACGTCGCGATGCAGGCCGGAGCGAATCATCCGATGGGGCCGCTGACGCTTGCCGACTTCGTCGGGCTGGACACGCTCGCGGCGATCGCGGACGTGATGTTCGAGGAGTACCGCGAGCGGCGGTTCGCCGCGCCACCCACGCTCCGCAAGATGGTCGCGGCCGGCCTCTACGGGCGGAAGTCCGGCAAAGGGTTCTACGATTACGCGGGCGAGAAGCCGGTGCCAACCGAGCTCGGCCTCTGAGCCCCGACCCCGACGGGAGAACGGTAGAGGGACGCTTGCAGAGCGACAGCATCGAACGGATTCGCGGCGCGACCTTCTCGATCGCGCGCAAGGGGTACGACAAGCGCGAGGTCGAGCGGTTCCTCAACAAGCTCGCGGACTGGCTCGAGGCGGGCGGCGGGGACCAGGCGCGCTCGGAGCTCGTCAAGCGCGAGCTCGAGCGTGTGGGAGAGAAGACGGCGCGGGTCCTCTCAGAGGCCGAGGACAGCGCCGAGCAGATCAGGACCGAGGCCGCCGAGGAGGCCGCAGCCACGCTCGACGGCGCGCGTGAGAATGCCGCGACGACGCGCCGCTCGGCCGAGGAGCATGCGGCGAAGGCGCTCGCCGACGGCGAGGCGAAGGCACAGCGGATCGTCGAGGAGGGGACGCGGCGCCGCACCGACCTCGAGGCCGTGATCTCCGACCTCGTGCGCCGCCGCGACGCTTTGCTCGCGGATATCGAGCGCCTGACGAGCGAGCTGCGCTCCGCCGTCTCCGGCCACGCCCCGCGCCCCGGGGCCGACCCGTTCGCCACTCCCCGCGAGCTCGATCCCGCGGAGCGCGGCGCCGAGGGCCGCGAGGACAGCGGCGAGCAGGTAAGAGCCTGAGCGAGGTTCGCCAAACCCGTGGGCTCCGCGCCGCCCTCGACGCCGCGCTGTCGGGCGGGCCCGAGCGCCACCGGCACAAGGTCGCCGAGCAGGGAAAGCTTCCCGTGCGCGAACGCGTCGGCCGGCTCGTGGACCCGGAGTCGTTCGCGGAAGAGGCGCTGCTCGCGAACTGGGACCGGGAGGACCTGGGCGCCGACGGGGTCGTCACCGGGCTGGCGCTGATCGGGGGGCGAAAGGTGGCGTTGATGGCGAACGATCCGACCGTGAAGGCGGGCTCTTGGGGGCCGAAGACGGTCGAGAAGATCCTCCGGATTCAGGAGCGGGCGCTGCGGCTCGAGCTGCCGATGGTGTACCTGGTCGACTCGGCGGGAGCGCGGATCACCGATCAGGTGCAGATGTTCCCCGGCCGCCGAGGAGCGGGGCGGATCTTCTACAACGAGGTCGTGCTCTCGGGCCGGGTGCCGCAGGTGTGCGTTCTGCTCGGGCCGAGCGCGGCCGGCGGCGCGTACATCCCGGCGTTCTGCGACGTCGTGATCATGCGCGACGGAAATGCGTCGATGTACCTCGGCTCGCCGCGAATGGCCCAGATGGTGATCGGCGAGGACGTGAGCCTGGAGGAGATGGGCGGGGCGAGGATGCACACCGGCGTCTCGGGATGCGGGCACATGCTCGTGGAGTCCGACGAGGACGCCGTCGACCTCGCCCGCCGCTACCTCTCCTATATGCCCACCAACTGGCGCGAGCCGCCGCCCGCCGCTCCCCCGGCCGATCCCGGCTCGGATCGCACGGTCTCGGAGATCGTGCCCGCGGACGAGAACGAGCCGTTCGACGCCGTCGAGCTGATCGAGGCCGTGGTCGATGCGGGCTCGTTCCTCGAGGTCCACGATCGCTGGGCACGCGAGGTGGTGGTCGGCTACGCGCGGCTCGACGGCCGCGCGGTGGGGATCGTCGCCAATCAGCCGAAGTTCAAGGGCGGCGTGCTGTTCGTCGACTCGGCCGACAAGGCGGCCCGGTTCATCTGGACCTGCAACGCCTTCAACGTGCCGCTGCTGTTCCTCGCCGACGTACCGGGGTTCATGATCGGGACGAAGGTCGAGCGCGAGGGGATCATCCGCCACGGCGCGAAGATGATCAGTGCGGTATCGGAGGCGACGGTCCCGAAGCTGTCCGTGGTCGTCCGCAAGGCGTACGGCGCCGGGCTGTACGCGATGGCGGGCCCCGCGTTCGAGCCCGACTGCTGCATCGCGCTGCCGACCGCGTCGATCGCGGTGATGGGCCCCGAGGCGGCGATCAACGCCGTGTTCTTCAACCAGATCCAGGCGATCGAGGACGAGGGCGAGCGGGCGGAGTTCGTGGAGCGCAAGCGGACCGAGTACGCGGAGGACATCGACATCCTCCACCTCGCCTCGGAGCTCGTCGTCGACGCCGTGATCGAGCCCGACGAGCTGCGGCGCGAGCTCGTGCGTCGGTTCGCGCTCGCGGACTCGAAGGACCGCCGCTTCTCCGAGCGGCGGAACCCGATCACGCCCGCCTAGCGGCGCGCTCCTCCTCGCGGCGCTCGACGTCGGAGGTCGCCGGCATCACGTCCGGTCGGCCCTCGACCGACTCCGCCCAATGCGTGGGCACGGGCGGCGGGCCGTTGTCACGACGGGGCGCGCGCACCGGTGTGACGCCCGCCCAGCCGGGTCGCCGGCGCGCGCGCTGCGCCGCGGCGTCGAGGTAGTCCTGGATCAGGGTGAGGTCCTCGAGCCCGGGCACCGCCGCGATCGTCTCGTCGATCCCGATCGCGTGCGCGCGGCCCTCGGGGCCGTCCCCGAACAGGTACAGCGCGAGCGCGTCGACCTCCTCCTCGCTCTTCACCCCGGCGCCGACCGGAGTCCACAGGTTCTTCATCACCCGGCGCACCATCGCGCGCGCGGTGCGGCTTCGCTCCATCCGCGCCTTCGCCTGGGCGCGATAGAAGGCGAAGTGGCGGCGCTCGTCCTGGATCACCCTGCGCAGGAGCTGGTGCAGGATCGGATGGCTCGAGCGGCGGATCAGGGCGTAGTACCCGGTCAGGGTGGTGAGCTCGTTGACGGCTCCCCACATCATGTGGATGGCGACGAAGTCGCGGGCGAGTGCGGAGCCGATCATCGTCGGCACGATCCCGAGCCCGTTGCCGACCCCGATCGAGACGCGAAGCTCACGCCACCGATTCGCCCTCGTGGGGAGCGGGGACGATCCGTCGGGGAGCCGCGGCTCGATCGGCTCCTCGATGCCGTACAGGCGGAGGAAGTCCGAGAACGCCTCGCCGTGCCACAGCTCCTCGTACACCCAGCAGGACAGAAACGCGGTGATCTGCGGGTCGGCCGCGGCGCGGGTGGCGAGCAGGTCGCGGAGGTAGATCACCGTGTGCGCCTCTATGTCCATCATGTAGTGGAGGCACATCACCTCGCCGTCGGACAGCGGGTGGTTCGGGATCTCGTCCCACTCGATCTCGCTGAGGTCGACCTTCTTCGAGTTGCGCAGGTACCGGTCGAGGTCGAACTCGACTGCTTGCGTCTGGCTCATCGCGTGCTCCCTGGGGTGCGGGTTTTCGGTCGTCGACGCCGGCAGACGGGCGTCGAGGTCAATTACGCACGAATCGGATGATTGGTTCAATCGCCGGACCAAACGCTCATTTCCCGATCTCGATATGCCGATAAGTAGCGGAATATGGACATTCGCGCGTGGGCAGTCCGGGTGGGCGGGGGGTCGAGCTTGCGCCAGCGCCTCTCCTGGTCCCGGATCAGGGACACGGAGGCGCCGGCGTCCGACAACCGCGGAGTGATGGCGCGCACCTTCGCGTACATGTTCGGGCTCGGGGCGACG
>JBOGZL010000256.1:0-2202 GCA_050697195.1 Solirubrobacterales bacterium | reverse complement strand
CCTTGCGCTCGCTCGCCCGTCAAACCGCCTGGTGTCACCCGCGTCCCGGCGATCGAGCCGTGACGAGCGCGTAGCCGCCGGCCAGCAGCGATTGCGCGGTGAGATCGCGAAAGCCGGCGGACGCGAGCAAGCCGGTCAGCTCGTCGGTCCGGTGGAAGTGGACGTGCCCCTTCTCGTACCGGCGGCAGAGCGCGTCGACGCCGCGCATGACCAGGCGATCCGAGCTGAGGTCGCCGATTGCGAGTCGACCCGATGGCTCGAGCACTCGGCGCATCTCGGCGAGGGCCCGGTCTGGATGCGGGTAGTGATGAAACGACGTCGTCGAAAGCACGGCGCTGAACTCACCGTCTGCGAAGGGAAGCCGCGCGCTGTCGCCCTGAACGAACTCGACGTTACCGATGCCATCCGCACGCGACCGCGCGCGCGCGATCATCGCCGGCGAGAGGTCCAGCCCGGTAGCGCTAGCGACGAGCGGCGCCGCCTCACAGACTGCCACGCCAGGGCCGCAGCCGACATCCAGCACGCGATCCGACCCGCCGAGCGCCAGCACCGTGAGCGCGCGACGCTGCGCCCTGCGAATCCAGCGGGAGAACGGGTCAGCACCATAAAAGCGCGCCCAGCGATCGAAGAACTGGCGCGCTGCTTCCTGCGAGGGCTCGAGCTCGGTGCCCGTCGATTTGCTCATCTCATCCGCTCACTCCCGTCCCTGCAGCTCGACCACCAGCGCGATCCCCGTCCCGAACCAGTACGAGTGAAGCCCCTTGATCTTCCTGCATCTGGCGCGGGTGATGCCACCCCTCAAACGCTACCGTCGTACATGCGAAAGCGAGCACGGCCCGCGTGCTGGCCGACACGCGCCGTTGGGACGAAATGCAGGAAGGAGAGCTGCCTTTGGCTCGCTCCTCCCTTGCGCGACGGATGAAAGTCAAGGTCGCTCTAGACGGAGAACCTCCAATTTGGGAGGGTTTGGTCCGGGCGCCGGCCCTGACGACGAGCTAAAGCGCAGGTCCTGGGGCTGATGCCTGCCGCGCTGCTGGCCGCTCAGACGGCCCACCAGATGCGCGCCCCGGTGTCGCGCCGGCGCCCTTCTTCTTGCGATGCCCCTTCCAGTCGGCGACCGTGCGCTCATAGGCGACCTCCCCCTGCCGGGCGAGCTCGCGCTCCGCGGCGCGCATCGCCGCGTTCGTCGCCCAGAGCCCTGGCGCCACCTTGCCCTTCGGCGCCCCGGCCGCCAGCTCGAGCCGGCGCAGCTTCTTGCGGGTCAGCGATGGCTGCGCGTAGGCGTAGTCCTCCTCGCGGGTGAGAAGGCACCAGAACAGGCAGGCGAGTTTGCGGGCGACGGCGACGATCGCCACCTGGTGGCCGCGCCGTGCCCCACCCGCCGGTAGAAGGCGTGCAGCGGCCCCGGCTGGCGCACCACCGACCACGCGGCCTCGACCAGCGCATAGCGGGCCGCCGCGGAGCCCTGCTTTGAGATCGCCCGTGGGCGGCCGGGGTAGAGCCCGACCGGCGCACCCGCGGATCGAGGCCGAGGTAGCCGACCAGCCGCCGCCGGGTTGGAAACCGCCCGATCTCCCCGATCGCCGCCATGAAGCTCGCCGCGGTGATCACGTTCACTCCCGGCACGCTCATCAGCCGCCGGACCTCGGCCGAGCCGAGCGCGTCCTGGGCGATCACCCGGTCGGCCTCCGCGAGCTCGGACTCCAGGAAGTCGATCTGGCGCAGGCAGCTGTCGACCGTCTCGCGCTCCTCGGCGGGCAGCTCCAGCTCCCCCAGCCAGCGTCGGCCCTCGCGGCCGAACAGGTCGCTGACCGCGGGCTTTGCGATCAGGCGCCGCATCAGCGCCGCGTGGACCTCGTTCTTGGCCCGGGTGCGGGCCCGCACCAGCTGGCGGCGCCGCTGCAGCGCCCGGGTTGGGCGATCGGGCATCCACAGCCCCTCCAGCGAGCCCGAGGCCAGGAGCTTCGCGATCGTGCGCGCGTCCAGGCGGTCGGTCTTCGCCCGCGCCTGGCGGATCCCGGTGTCGTTGGGACTGACGACGAGCACTCGGGCGACGTGGGGCCTCGATGATGCGCGCCACCTCCCAGGCGTTGCCGGTCACCTCCAGCGCCACCCGGTCCTCGCGCCCGAGGCTCTGGGCGAACAACGACAGCTCCTCGGGGGTGGTCTTGATCCGAGGGGCCGAGCGGACCTCGCCCGGCT
>JBOGZL010000255.1:0-2071 GCA_050697195.1 Solirubrobacterales bacterium | reverse complement strand
CTTGGGGACCATCGCGCCGGTCGAGATCAGCATCGCCTCGCCGGGCCCGACGGGGCGTTCCGCCGGGCGCCCGGCGCGCGACTCGTCGACGACGTCGAGTGTCACCGGCGCCTCGCCGGATGCCGAGGCCGTGTCGGCCGCGCGCACGGCGAACCCGTCCATTGCCGAGTTGTCGAACCCTGGCACGGGGTCGGCGGCGCCGACCTCGACCGCGAGCACCCTGCCGAGGGCCTCGCGCAGCGGCACCTGCTCGGCGGGGAGCGGCGACACCCGCTCCACGACCAGGCGCCTCGCTTCCTCGATCTCGATCAGCTCAGCCGGCATCGCAGCGGCCTCGGTGCCGAGGGTACTTGGGACACTGGGCAAATGATGAATGGAGCGGGCGCGGTCGGTGCTGTGCTTGCGGGCGGGCGCAGCCGGCGGATGGGGAGCCCGAAGGCGCTTGTGGAGCTCGCCGGGCGTCCGTTGATCGCCCACGTCCTAGCGGCCGTCGAGGCCGCGTCGCTCGAGCCGGTGGTCGTCGCCAAGCCCGACTCGCTGCTGCCCTCGGTGTCCTGCCGCGTCCTACGCGAGCCGGCCGAGCCGATCCACCCGCTCCAGGGGTTGCTCACCGCGCTCGCGGCGTCGGGCGGCAGGCCGGTCGTCGCGGTCGCGTGTGACATGCCGCTTGTGCCGCCGGGCCTGCTCGAGTGGCTTGCCGGGCTCGACGGCGGGGCAGCGGTGGTGGAGGCCGGGGGGCGCGTCCAGCCGCTGCTCGCCCGTTACGAGCCCACGGTGGCGCCCGTGCTCGAGGCCGCGCTGGCCCGTGACGCGCCGGTGCAGGAGGCGGTCTGCGGGCTCGACCCCCGCATCGTCACCGAGACCGAGCTCGCCCGGTTCGGCGATCCGGAGCTGATTTGCCTCAACGTCAACACGCCGGGGGACCTCGAGCGGGCCGCCGCGGTGATCGCCGGCGGCTAGCCGATTCCTTCGACGCTGACCAGCGCGTTGTAGTCGGGGATCCGGGCCTGGGATCCGGACTCACCCGCAAGCGACTTCACCGGGTAGCGCCATAGCTCGGTGACGCGCATGGCCGCCCTCGAGCTCAGCCGCCATCCTCTGACGGTGCTATCCGCTCCGCGATCCCCTGCAGCTCGGTGAGCGAGCGGCCCGACACGCCGCCGATCCAGCAAGTCACCGGCGCCGCGACCCGCTCCGAGTCGTGCGCCGCGACCGCGGCCAGGTCGAGCATCGCGTCGAACTCCTCGTCGCTGGGCGGATCCGCCCCGAGCTCCGCCGCGAACCTGTCGATCCACTCCCGCGCCGTCATCTCCACCTCCTGCTAGCTGGGACGACGACGCTAGCCGATGCCGGCGCCGGGCGCTCAACGCGCGATCAGGCGTGTCGCAGTCGCCTTCCACGTCGCCAAGACCCTGGTGCCTCGCGCCAGGCCGAGGCGCGAGGCGGAGGCGCCGGTGATCTCCGCGGTCAGGTGCTGCCGTGCGCGCAGGCCGACCCGCGCGCGGTTTCCCACCGCGGTAACGCCCAGCACCTCCGCCTCGAGCCGGTTGAGCGCCGATCCGCCACCACGCGTCCCGGGGGGCTCGATCGCGATCTCCCAGGGGTAGACGCTTGCCGCGACCGGTCCACGGGCGATGTCGGTGCTCCTGGTCTCACCACCGCCGTCGAGACATACCACCGTCAGGTCGCCCTCCGTGCGGGCGGCCTCGCCGTTGAGGACGACGGCGCCCGTGAAGTCGGCGACGAAGGGGGAGGAGGGCGAATCGGCCAGCCGTGCCGCGGTGCCCCGCTGAACTACCCGGCCGGCGTCCATGATCGCGACCTCGTCGGTGAGCAGACTGGCCTCCGTGAAGTCGTGGGTGACGAGGAGGGTGGGGACGTCCGCCTCCACGATCGCCGCCTTCACGACCAACTGCGCGGCGCTCGGGTTCTCGCTACTTCCGTGTGGACGACATCGAGGCGGCGCTCGAGCGCGTGCGCGAGCTCGGGGGCGAGGTCGAGGAGATCGACGTCGAGGGCGATGATGAGACGTCGATCGCGAGGTTCGGACGCTTCAAGCTCTGCCGCGACG
>JBOGZL010000254.1:0-18321 GCA_050697195.1 Solirubrobacterales bacterium | reverse complement strand
AGCTCGAGGCGACGGCGAAGCGCGCCTCCACGCGTGAGGCGGGCGAGATCGCGCGCGAGCTCGCCGAGCGCGAGAGCACGCAGATCGACGGGCTGCGCGTGGTGGTCGCTCGCGCGGACGCCGGGGCCGACCAGAAGGGGCTGCTCGAGCTCGCCGATCGGGTCAAGTCGCTCGCGGGCGACTCGGCCGTGGTGCTCGCGGACGCGGACGAGGACCGGGTCGCGCTCGTGGCCGCGTTCGCGCAGGCGGCGGTCGAGCGGGGACTGTCGGCAGCGGACGTGGTCCGCGAGGCGGCGGCGCTCGTCGGCGGTGGCGGAGGAGGTCGTCCGAACGTCGCCCAGGCCGGGGGGCGCGACGCGAGCCGCCTCGACGAGGCGCTGGACGCGGCCCGCGAGGCGATCGTTCGCCGGCTCGCGGGCGACGAGTAGCGACGCGCCCGATGCGCGTGCTCGCGCTCGACCCCGGCGCCGCCCGCTGCGGGTGTGCGATCTCGGACCCCACGGGGGTGATCGCGCGTCCCCTGCCGGTGATCGAGCCGCCCGATCCGCGCGTCGTCGCGGCGCTCGTCGCGGAGCATTCGATCGACGTCGTGGTGGTCGGACTCCCGGTAGGGTTGAGCGGCAAAGAGGGCGCTGAGGCGGGGAGAGCGCGCGCCTTCCGGGACGATCTCGCGAATCTGGTGGACGTGCCCGTGGAGACGTACGACGAAACGCTGACGACGAAGCTGGCGCAGCGCACGGCCCGCTCCGGGGCCGGCGCCGCCGAGGATTCGATCGCCGCTGCGCACATCCTCGAGAGCTACCTCCAGGCGCGCGCGGCGGGGCAACCGGGCGAGGGGGAGGACGGGGAGGAGGAGCGGTCGTGAGCGAGCGCCCCCCGCGCGAGAACCCCACCGGTGAGCGTACGCAGGAGGACGTCGCCCCCGCCGACCCGTTCGGCTTCGCCGACCCGGAGGCGCGGGCGCGCGAGGAACGCCGCCTCGAGCGCGAGCGCCGGCGGCGCGAGCGCGATCGCCGCACGCTCACCGACGGTGCGGGGGCCCCGCCGACGGAGGTCCGTCCCCCGCCCGCGGCGGCCGAATCTCCGCCGACCGAGGTGCGGCCGGTCGGCTCCCCGACCGCGGCGATCTGGCGGCGAAGGACCGCCGCCGTCGCCGTGCTCGCGGTCGCCGCGCTCGTGCTGTGGCTGCTTTTCGCGTTCTTTCAGCCGTTCGGAGGCGACGGAGAGGGGAAGGTGGTGGTGACGGTCCCCAAGGGCGCCTCGGCGAGCCAGGTCGGAGACATCCTCGAGCGGCGTGGTGTGATCTCGGGCGGCACCCCGGTGGTCTCCGGCGGGACGATGTTCAGGCTCCGTCTCTCGATGGCGGGCAAGACCGAGGAGGTGCAGTCCGGCAGCTACACGCTCGCGAGCGGGATGAGCTACGGAGCGGCGATCGACGAGCTCACCGCGCCACCCTCCCAGCGCGGGGCCACGGTCGTTGTCCCGGAGGGCTACACCCGCGATCAGATCGACAAGGTCGCTGCCGACGCCGGGCTGGACGGGAGCTACAAGAAGGCGACCGTCAGCTCGAGGGAGATCGACCTGAAGGACTACGGGGCCCAGCGCGCCGACCACCTCGAGGGATTCCTGTTCCCGGCGACATACGAGCTCGAAGCGCGCGCCGGCGTCGAGGACCTCGTGAGCCAGCAGCTCCGCGAGTTCGAGCGCAACTTCGACAAGGTCGACCTCGATTACGCGAGGTCGAAGAACCTCACCCCCTACGACGTCCTGATCGTCGCCTCGATGGTGGATCGCGAGGTCCAGGTGCCCAGCGAGCGCAAGCTCGTCGCCGAGGTGATCTACAACAGGCTCGCGACGGGCGAGCCGCTCGCGATCGACGCCACGATCCGCTACGCGACCAACAACTACGACGAGCAGCTCACCGAGTCGGAGCTGGACATCGACTCCCCGTACAACACGCGCCTCGTCGCCGGGCTCCCGCCCACCCCGATCGGAAACCCGGGCCTCGCCGCGATCGAGGCGGCCGCCGATCCCGGCCGCGGCGACAACCGCTTCTTCGTCGTCAAGCCCGGGACATGCGGCGAGCACACCTTCACGGACTCCGAGGAGGAGTTCAACCAGGCGGCGGAGCGCTACCAGCGGGCGCTGCAGCGCGAGGGCGGCTCGCCGACAGAGTGCTAGTGCCCCGTCAACCAATTCACCCCCGATCTGGCGGCTGCGAACCTGCGCCTGGCGGCGTCCTCGGTCGGTCAGGTAGCGCTGCTACCTGACCTCCCTGCGTCCTTGCCATGCTTGGTTCTCGCTCGCCAAATCCGGGACTGAACTGGTGGACGCGGCACTAGACCGCCGCCGCCTGGCGGTGATCGGACACCCGGTCGCGCACTCCCGTTCCCCCGCGATCCACACCGCGGCCCTCGATGCGCTCGGCCTGGCGGAGCAGTGGGTGTACGAGGCGATCGACGTGGCGCCCGAGGATCTCGCCGAGCGGGTCGCGGCGATGCCGGGCGCCGGGTTCGTCGGCGCGAACGTCACCGTGCCGCACAAGCGCGCGGCGCTGGCGCTCGCCGACACGGCGTCCGATGCCGCCGGAGAGATCGGATCGGCGAACACGCTCAGCTTCGAGGGCCGGGCGGTCGGCGCCGACAACACCGACGCCCCCGGGTTCCTCGCCGCGCTCCCGTCGTCCCCCGAGGGCCGGCGCGCGCTCGTCCTCGGGGCGGGCGGCTCGGCACGGGCGATCGTGTGGGCGCTGCTCCGCGGGCGGGCCGCGGTCGAGGTTTGGAATCGGACGGGTGAGCGGGCGAGGGAGCTCGCGGCGGAGCTCGGCGCGAAGCCGCTCGAGGTCGAGGGCGCGCTCCCCGGCGGCGATTACGACCTGATCGTCAACTGCACATCGGTGGGTATGGAGTCGCCGGGCGGGTCGCGGCGCGGATCGGACCTCGAGGCGCTGGGGCTGACGCCGGACGCGATCGGCAAGCGCCAGGTCGTCGTCGACCTCGTGTACGGCGCGACCGAGACCGAGCTCGCCCGAACGGGGCGCGAGCGCGGGGCGACCGTGGTCGACGGGCTCGAGGTGCTCGTTCGCCAGGGCGCAGCGTCGTTTCGGATCTGGACCGGGCTCGAACCTCCGCTCGACGTGATGCGCGCGGCGGCGCGAACCTAGCGCCATGGGCCGGGTGCGAAGCGCGATCGAGGTCGTGCGGTCGGGGCTCGGGGGCGGTCCCGTCTGGGCGCTGGTGCTCAGCGCCGTCGTGGTGCTCGCGATCGTCGCGGAGGTCGCCTACCTCGTCATTTCGTCAGGCGGCGACGACGAGGGGGCGAAGAGCGCCGAGGAGTCGCTTCCCTGCAACGACCGCGCGGCGGACAACGCGGTGAGCGCGGATCGGTTCGCCCAGGAGGTGCGCGACGTCGGCACCGTGCCGCCGCTGAGCAACGTGCTCGAGATCTACGACGCGAAGGTGGTCGGTTGCGCCGACCTCACCGGCGACGGGATCGACGAGATGGTCGTTCAGCTGCTGGAGCGCGACGTCGAGATCGAGGAGGGGACCGACACCCCATTCCCGTGGGCGATCTACGTCGGCGAGGACGGGAAGTGGAGCCCGGCGCTGATCCGCACCCACGTGCCGGGCGCCCGGGTCGCGATCGACCGCGACGTGGTGTCGGAGACCTCGACCGGGTTCGCGGACGGCGACCCCGTGTGCTGCCCGTCGGGTGCGCGGGAGGGCGAGGTGCGCTGGGACGGCGAGCGCTTCACCTACAAGCCGGCGACCGGGCCACGGGGGCGGACGATCGCGCTCGCGGAGTCGGAGGCGGTGTCGCTTGCCGGCTTCGACCTCCAGGGCGGCAGCCTCCCGGCCGCGATCGAGCTCTTCGGTGCGCCATCGGCGTACTCCTCCCAGGGCGAGGTCTGCCCCGTGAGCTGGGAGGACCTCGGGCTGGAGATCGATTTCGCGAACCTCGGGGGTCTGGACCCGTGCGGTCCCGAGGGGCGGGTCGGCGCTGCCCGGGTCGTCGGGCTCGAGGCGACGCAGGCTGGATGGCAGACCCAGGAGAGCGCGACGGTCGACATCACCGAGAACGAGCTGCGAAGCCAATATCCGGACATGACCCCCGCCGAGGAGACGACCTTCTCAACGGACTTCCCCGAGGGGGAGCTGTTCACCCTCGTCGAGCGTCCGTCGGCGGTCGGCACGAGCGGCGTCACGCCGACGCTCTCGGCGCGGATCGCGAACAAGCGGGTCGTCGCCTTCGAGATCTCGGTCGGCGCGGCCGGGGAGTAGCCGGACGGCGTCAGGAGCCGCGCTTGCGCTCATGGTCCCGCGGCGGGGCGACGACGATCCGACCGATGACCCGCCGGGGCTCGAGCGTTCTCACGTCGAACCTGCCCCGCCGGTCGAGAAGGAGGTCGAAGCGCGCGGGGTCGTCTCTGGCGGCGTCCTCGAGCAGCCCGAACGCCGGGATCTCGACCTGGACCGCGGCGCGCGAGCGGACGGTGAGCGCGAGCTCGTCGCCGCGACGAAGCCGGATCCCCCCCGGCCGGCGGTCGCCCGCGTCGATCGCCTCCCGAACCAGGCGCCCCATCGGTGCCTTGCGGCGATCGGACCCCGCCGTGTCCGTCCGGCCGGTTCCCGTCTCCGAGCCCTCCTCGCGCTCCGATTGAGGCGACACGAGCGCGGCGGCGAGCGACGACACGGCGAGCAGGACGAGCATCAGGAGCAGCAGCCTGCGGGCGGCCATCACTCCAACCTAGCGCCCACCTAGACGAAGGTCCCGAGATACCACTCGATCAGCTCGTCCCCCCTCCACAGGCCGACGATCCCCCCCAGCGAGAGGCAGGGGCCGAAGGGGAGCGCCCGCCTGCGCGCCGCGGGCCCGTGGCGGAGGATCATCGTGAGGCCCGCGACCGCCCCGGCCGCGAACGCGACCGCGAGCGCCGGCGCAACCGCGGCGCCGAGGTAGAGGCCCATCAGGGCGGCGAGCTTCACGTCGCCCATCCCCATCCCGTCGTGACGGCCGAGCGCGCCCAGGAGCAGGAACCCGCCGGCGGCGACGGCCGCGAGGGCGCGACCCGGCAGCGTCGCGGGGTCCGCGACGACTACGATCGCGAGCCCGATAACGGCACCCACCGCGAGGATCGCGTTGGGGATCACCCTCCGCTCGAGGTCGGTGACCGTGACGGTGACGAGGACCGACACGAAAGCCAATCCGAGCGATACCGCGGCCATCGTCCAAGGATGAGGCATATGGGGAGGCGATTTCGCCCCCATTTGCGCCGATAGCCTAGGTGCGCGATGGATCTGCGCTTCACCACGGCAGGCGAATCGCACGGGCCCGGGCTCGTGGCGATCGTCGAGGGCCTGCCCGCCGGGCTGGAGCTCGATCGCGAGGCGCTCGACCGCGACATGGCGCGTCGCCAGCTCGGCCACGGCCGCGGCGGGCGGATGAAGATCGAGCGCGACGCGGTCGAGATCCGCTCCGGGGTTCGCCACGGCCGCACGCTCGGCAGCCCGGTGGCGGTGCTGGTCGAGAACCGGGACTACCCGAACTGGGACGAGCGGATGAATCCGTGGCCGGTCGACGCCGAGGTCGAGGAGGTCCACACGCCGCGCCCCGGGCACGCCGATCTCGCCGGGCTGCTGAAGTTCGGCCACGCCGACGTGCGCAACGTGCTCGAGCGCGCGAGCGCCCGCGAGACCGCGGCGCGGGTGGCCGCGGGCGGCCTCGCGAGGGCGTTCCTCGAGGTCGTCGGGGTCAGCGTCCACAGCCACGTGCTCCAGATCGGTGACGTCCGGGCGCCGGAGCCGGCCGAGCTCGGACCGCAGGACTTCGCCTCGGTGGACGACTCGCCGGTCCGCTGCCTCGACGCGGAGGCGGCGGCGGGGATGGTCGCCGAGATCGACCGGTTGCGAAAGCGCAACGAGACCCTTGGCGGGACGTTCGAGGTGATCGCGTTCGGGGTTGTCCCCGGGCTCGGCTCGCACGTCTCGTGGGAGGACCGCCTCGACGCGCGCCTCGCGCAGGCGGTGGTGTCGATCCAGGCGATCAAGGGCGTGTCGCTCGGGGAGGCATGGGAGATCGCCGGCCGGCCGGGCTCCGAGGCGCACGACGAGATCTTCTGGTCCGAGGAGCAGGGTTGGTTTCGCGAGACCAACCGCGCCGGCGGGCTCGAGGGCGGGATGTCGAACGGCGAGCCGCTCGTGGTGCGCGCGGCGATGAAGCCGCTCTCCACCCTCACCCAGCCCCTGCGAAGCGTCGACACCGAGACGAAGGCGCCCGCCGAGGCGCTCCGCGAGCGCACCGACTCGACGACGGTGCCCGCCGCCGCGGTGGTCGCCGAGGCGATGGTCGCGCTCACGCTCGCGCGCTCCTACCGCGAGAAGCTGGGCGGGGATCACATCGAGGACGTCCTCGCCTCCCTCGCCGCGTACAAGGAGCGAATCGGATGGAAGAGGTAGCGATAGCTTTCGTCGGGTTCATGGGCGCCGGGAAGTCCGAGGCGGCGCGCGCCGCCGCCGCCGGGCTCGGCGAGGCGGCGTACGACGCGGACGATCTGATCGAGGACGAGCTCGGCGAGCCGATCGCGGCGTTCTTCGAGCGCGAGGGGGAGGCCGCCTTTCGCGAGCGCGAGGAGCGCGTCGTGCTCGAGCTGCTCGACCGCGGCGGCGTGATGTCGCTCGGCGGCGGGGCGGTCGAGAGCTCGCGCGTGAGGAAGGCGCTGCGCCGCCACGTCGCGGTGTGGTGTCGCGCCGACGAGGCCGTCGCTTGGGAGCGGACCCGCGACACCGGGAGGCCACTCGCGGTCGATCGCGAGGTATTCGGGCGCCGATACCGCGAACGCCTGCCGCTGTACGAGGAGGTCGGACGGGCCGTGCTGCCCGAGGGCGGGCCCGAGGTGGGCCGGGCCTCCGCCGCGTGGCTCGCGGCGCTGCGCGACCTGCGGGGCGTGCGCCTGGTCGTGGCGCGCTCGAGCTCGGGCGAGTACCCCGCCGTGGTGGGGGCCGGCGCGACCGATCTGCTCGGGGCGCCCGCGGTCGCCGAGCGGCTCGCGGTCTCGCGCTGGTTCGCGATCGCGGACTCCGAGGCGCTTCGCCGCAAGCGCGAGCTGCTTCCCGGGTGCGAGGCCGTGATCGAGGTGGACGCCGCCGAGGAGCGAAAGACGCTCGCCGAGGCCGAGCGTGTGCTGCGCGAGCTCGCGGCCGCCGGGGCACGGCGCGACGACGGGGTGGTCGCCTTCGGCGGGGGGATGGTCGGGGACCTCGCCGGCTTCTGCGCCGCCTCCTACCAGCGCGGCATCCCCGTGGTCCAGGTTCCAACCACGCTCGTCGCCCAGGTCGACTCGGCGTACGGGGGGAAGACCGGCGTCGACCTACCGGAGGCCAAGAACTACGTCGGCGCCTACCACATGCCAGCCGCCGTGCTCGCGGATCCGGGGGCGCTGGCGACCCTCCCCGGTGCCGAGCTGGCGGCGGGGTTCGTCGAGGTCCTGAAGACGGCCCTGATCGCGGGCGGTCGGCTGTGGGAGCGGGTGCGCGCGCTCGAAACGCTCGACGCCGCCGGGCTCGACGAGGTGATCTTCGCCTGCGCCCGGACGAAGATCGACGTCGTCGCCGCCGACGAGCGCGACCGCGGTGGGCGCGCCGTCCTCAACCTCGGCCACACGGTGGGCCACGCGATCGAGGCGGCGAGCCGATACAGCCGTTATCGCCATGGCGAGGCGGTCGGGCTCGGGCTGCTCGCGACGCTGCGGCTGTCCGGCTCCGACGAGCTTCGCGACGAGGTCCGCGCGATCCTCGATCGCCACGGGCTTCCGACGACGCTCGACAGCGGGATCGGCGTGGACGAGGTCCTCGCGGCCGCCGAGCTCGACAAGAAGCGGACGGCCGAGGGGGTCGGGTTCGTGCTCCTCGAGCGCCCCGGCGAGCTCCGCACCGGCGTGAGCGTCGAGCAGGAGAGGGTCCGTGCCGCCGTCGAGGAGCTGGGAGGATGACCTGAGATGGCCCGCTCGCGCAACCGCGTCGCGGTGCTGCACGGCGTCAACCTCGACATGCTCGGCAGGCGCGACCCCGAGCACTACGGCACGCTCACGCTCGCCGAGCTGCAGACGAAGATCAAGCGCTTCGCCGGCGACCTCGACCTCGAGGCGACGTTCTTCCAGACCAACCAGGAGGGAGAATTCGTCGAGTACCTGCACCGGCTCGCGGAGAGAGCCGATGCGGCGCTGCTCAACCTCGGCGCGTGGACCCACTACAGCTACGCGATCCGCGACGCGCTCGAGCTGACCGGCGTTCCAGCCGTCGAGGTCCACCTCTCCGACATCGACACTCGGGAGGAATGGCGGCGGACCTCCGTTCTGGAGGGCCTGGTTCTCGACGTCGTCTCGGGCGAGGGGCCGGACGGCTACCGCCGCGCGCTCGAGATCGTCGACGAGCGGCTGCACACGTGAGCTTCGCGCCGCCCGAGCGCGCCGATCGGCTCGCCGAGCTCGTCGCGGAACAGGAGCTCGATCAGCTCCTGGTCGGCGACCTCGTCCGTCCGGGGGACTCCGAGCGCTCGGGCACCGCCAACCTGCGCTACGTCAGCGGGTTCTCCGGGACGAGCGGGCTGTGCGTGATAGGCGCGCAGACGCGGCTCTTCCTCACCGACTTTCGCTACCGCGAGCGCGCACAGCGCGAGCTGCCGAGCACCTTCGATCGGGTCGAGGCGGAGAGCCAGCTCCTGCCCGCGGCCGCGGAGCGGCTCGAGGGGCGGGTCGGCTACGACGACGCGAACACGAGCGTCCGAAGCCTGCGAAAGCTCGAGGAGCTCGTTGCGGACGGCGTCGAGCTGGTCGCGGCCGCGGGGCTGGTGGAGCGGCTGCGGCGCTCCAAGGACGAGCGGGAGCTGGCCGCGATCGCGGAGGCCGCGCGGCTCGCGGACGAGGTCTACGGGTGGCTGCTGGAGAACGGGCTGGTCGGCAGGCGCGAGCGCGAGGTCGCGCTCGCCTCCGAGAGCCGGATGCTCGAGCTCGGCGCCGAGTGCCCCTCGTTCCCGACGATCGTCGCGGGGGGCGAGAACGGCGCGCAGCCCCACGCCGAGGCGGGCGAGCGCGAGATCGGCCGCGGCGAGCTGGTCGTGATCGACATGGGGGCGATCGTCGACGGGTATTGCTCCGACTGCACGCGCACCTTCGCCACCGGCGAGCTGGACGGCGACGCGCGCGAGGTGTACGAGCTCGTGCTGGAGGCCCAGACGGCCGGCCTCGAGGCCGTCCGGGCCGGCGCGGGGGGGAAGGCGCTGGACGCCGTCGCGCGCGAGATGGTCGCGAACGCCGGCCACGGCGAGGAGTTCGGCCACGGCCTCGGCCACGGGGTCGGGATCGAGGTCCACGAGGCGCCGCGCCTCGCCAAGACCTCCGACGACGAGCTCGTTGCCGGCGACGTCGTGACGGTGGAGCCCGGCGTCTACGTGCCGGGCCGCTTCGGCGTCCGGGTCGAGGACATGGTCAGCGTCGAGCCCGACGGTTGCCGCAACCTCAGCGGCCGCCCCAAGGAGCTCCAGGTCGTGGGGTGATCCCGAGCAGGTCGCGCAGATCGGCGGCGAGTTGATCTTGGTCGGCGTGAAGCTGGCGCCACGTCACCCTGACCACTCGCCATCCCGCGGCGTGCAGGGCGCGGTCGCGTACGCGGTCGCGCTCGAATGCGGCGATCGTGTGGTGGGTCCGACGGCCGTCCAGCTCGACGATCAGCCGAACGGAGCGCCACACGAAGTCGCACTCCATCCAGCTCCCACGAACCTCTAGTCCGACATTGACCTCCGGTTGGGGCAGGCAATGAGCATCGAGGAAGGCGAGAAAGCGGTCCTCGAGTTCACTCCGGGTCACCGCGGAGCCGAGCCGCCGGTCGGCGAGAATCGTTCTGAGCGCCGTCGCGCCGTGGCGACGGGGATGGCGGGTCAGGAGGTCATCGATCGAGAGCGCATCGACGAGCCGGCGTGTCTCTGCCTCCTCGATTGCGCGCTCGAGGCGGTCATGGGGCAGAACCGCTGCGAGATCTAGAACGGTTCGGGTCACGCTCGTCACGGGGATTCCGTCGCGAACTGTGATCTCGTCGGCGGGTAGGCTCGAACGGTGGATCTTCAGACCGTCGCGCGAGGCGCGCTTCGACCCGACGGTGACCTCGTTCACTGGCGGCGTGGCGCGGAGCATTCCCCACAGCGACCCGGCCGAACGATGGCTGAGCACCGCGCCGGGCGAGGCAGCGAGGACCGCCGCTATCCAATGCCCGCGTGATCCGAGAACGCGATGGCCAACGGCGTACACGCCTCGGTGCACAACGTGTAGCCGCCCGCGCGCAACCCGGTTCCCGATCGCGCGTCGACCCACGCCGACGGCAAGCAGTTGGCGGCGCGCTACCAGGCCGTGCTGCTGTCCGGCGAGTTGCGCGATGACAGCGTCCACTTCACGCGTGGAAGGTTTCGCCCCCATATGGGGCCCAAGTGACCCGGCGTCCGCCACACCCCAATCGTGCCTCCCTTTATTGCCCGGATGACGCGGAAGATGTAACGAAAGAGCTCTCTATACCCCTGGGGGGTATGCTAGGATCGGGATTTGTGGAAAGCGCAACCGCAACGCAGCACGGGTCGCTCAACTCGCTCGCGCTCAGCGCCACGCTGCACTGCCTCATTGGGTGCGCGATCGGCGAGGTCGCCGGGATGATGATCGCGCTCGCCCTCGGTTGGGGCGACGTCGCACAGATCGCGCTCGCGGTCGGGCTCGCGTACCTGTTCGGGTTCACCCTCACCGCGATGCCGCTCGTCCGCGCGGGACTCGCCGCCGGGGTGGTCGTCTCGACCGCGCTGGCGGCCGACACGATCTCGATCACGATCATGGAGGTGATCGACAACCTCTTCGTGGTCTTCGTCCCCGGGGCGATGGAGGCGGGTATCGGCGATCCGCTGATCTACCTCGCGATCGCCGGCGGGTTCGTGATCGCCTTCCCGTTCGCGTACTGGGCGAACCGCTTCATGATCGCCCGCGGTACCGGCCACGCGGTCGTCCACGAGTACCACTAGAGGCGCTGCCCGCTCACAGGCTCCCGCCGCGTGTACGAGGACCTGCGGCATAGTCATCTCGGAGACGTCGGGCTGAACCCGGTGACCGGGGCTCGACGGCGAGCGACGCACGCTCGATCGCGGCTCCGACGTGACCGTTCCCGCCGGGACCGTCCACGACTGGTGGAACGCGACCGACGACGAGGTCGAGGTGCTCGTCGACGTGACCCCGGGGCGAAGGTTCGAGCTCATGATCACGACGCTGTGGGGGCTCGCCCGCGACGGCAAGACGAACGCCAAGGGAATGCCCGGCCCGCTCCAGCTCGCGGTGATCGGCCGTGAGTTCAGGGACGTGGTCCGCTTCACCCGGCCGCCGGCCTTCGTCCAGAAGGCGCTCTTCGGCCCGCTCGCGGCGCTCGGCCGGGCACGCGGGTACCGGCCCGTGTACCCGGGATACAGCGAGCCCCAGGGCAACGAGAAGCCGGCGCCGTCCGTGCTCGCGCTGGTCGAATGAGCCCAACGATGTGCGCCACGCCTTCGCGCGACGCGATTGCTATGCCGCGGGCGGCGCGAACAGCTCGTGGCGAACGCGGGCGCGGCTTTCCCCGTAGCTGATCGTCTCGTACACGATCAGCGCCCAGATCAACACGTTGACCAGCGCGAGGATCGCCAGCGGGGGGAGCTCGAGCGCCGCCGGGATCAGGGCGAACAGGACGACCGCGAGCCCGAGGCGCTGCCTGTTGACGGTGTGGATGTGGCGGTACCGGAAGGCCACGTGACCGAGGAGGTGGAACGCGAGACCGCCGAGGAGGGCGAACGCGGGCACCGCCTTCAGCGGGTCGTCGACGTGCCCGAGGATCGTCTTCAGACCCAGCGCGAGGAGGATGATGCCGGCGATCATCGGGAAGTGGAGGTAGGAGTACGAGTCGCGGGCCATCTCGTTGCGCTCGCGACCCTCCGTGGCCCGGGCGAGGCGCCGCGCGGCGACCAGCGCGACGACGTCGAAGTAGATCCACCAGAGCGCGGCGGCGAGCCCGATCCCGAGCACGGCCGCGGCGGCGACGCCGACGGTCAGGCCGGCCTCCGCCCCGATGCCGATCGCGACGATCGACTCGCCGAGCGCGATGATGATGATCAGCCCATGGCGCTCGGCGAAGTGCGCGGGCTCCAGCTTCCATCCCTCGGAGCCGAACAGGTACGGACCCCCCATGTCGAGCAGCAGCGCCAGCACCCAGAGGCCGCTCTGGGGCACTCCGTCGAGAAACGACGCGCCGACAAGCAGCCCGACCCCGATCGCGGTGCTGATCCCGAGCCCGACGATCGACCGGTGCAGCGCCGGGTCGTCCCGGCTCGCGAGCAGGAACAGCGCGATCTGCCCCGCGCGCACGACGCCGTAGGCGAGCGCGAACTCGAGCGCCAGCCCGCCGAACGCCTGCGGGACGCACAGCGCGGCGATCAGGAACGCCGCCATCGCGGCGAAGATCGCGATCCGCACGGCGCCCTCCTCCGGGTCGACGACGCTGGTCAGCCACGCGTACCCGACCCACGACCACCACAGCACCGCGAGCACCAGGATCCCCTGCGCGAGCCCGTCCCAGGTCGGGTGGTCGGCCATCAGCGCCGTGCACTGGGTGAGGGCGAGCACGAAGACGAGGTCGAAGAACAGCTCGAGCGGCATCACCCGCTCCCCCTCGCGCAGGACCGCGCTCACCCTTCGCGCATCGTTGCCCGCCGTCGCCATCCGCGTCCGGCATCGTTGCAAGTCGGCGCCGCGCGATACTTGCGTGCGATGTCGGAGGAGACCGTCGACATCGCCCGCAGGGCATTCGAAGCGTTCAACCGCGATCGCGAGGCCTGGCTCGAGATGTGCGCCGACGACTGCGAGCTGCATTCGCTTCGAACCCAGCTCGAGGGCCGCCCGTACCGTGGGCGCGAGGAGCTGCGGCAGTTCCTCGTCGACACGGACGAGCAGTGGGAGTACGTGCGCCTCGAGGCGAACGAGATCCGCGACGCGGGGGAGCAGGTGGTGGCACTGTGCGATTTCAAGGCCAAGGGGCGCGCGAGCGGCGTCGAGCTCGAGTTCGCGGTCGGGATGGTCATGGCCACCCGCGCGGGGAAGATCATCTACGGGCGCTTCTACTCGGATCCCGACGCGGCCCTCGCGGCCGTCGGGCTGTCGAGTTGAGCCCCGCCGTCGCTACGCTGGGGCGGCGGTGATAAGCACCAACCAGTTCAAGAACGGGACCCACATCGAGGTCGACGGGTGGATCTACCGGATCCTCGAGTTTCAGCACGTGAAGCCCGGCAAGGGCGGCGCGTTCGTGCGCACCCGGCTGCGCAAGCTCGACGACGGCACGGTCCACGACAAGACATTCCGCGCGGGGGAGAAGTTCCGCCCCGTGCGCACCGAGTCGAAGCGGATGCAGTACCTGTACGGGTCCGGCGAGAGCCACGTGTTCATGGACAGCTCGAGCTACGAGCAGCTCGAGCTTCCCGGGGAGGTGGCCGGGGACACGATGCGGTGGGTGCTCCCCAACAACGAGGTCGAGGTGCTGTTCGTGGACGAGCGCCCCTCGGGGGTCCAGGTCTCGAGCGCGGTGGAGATGGGCGTGGCCGAGACCCAGCCCGGGGTCAAGGGCGACACGGCGTCGGGCGGCGGCACGAAGCCGGCCACCCTGGAGTCAGGTGTGGTCGTCGACGTTCCGCTGTTCGTCAACGAGGGCGACCGCGTGCGCGTCGACACGCGCTCCGGCGAGTACGTCTCGCGGGCGTAGGGTTCCGGCGATGCGCCGCTCCGACCAGCGCCGCGACGCGGTGTTCGCGCTCTACCAGCACGACGTCACCGGGCGCCCGCTCGACGAGCTGCTGAGCGGCGCGAAGCCGTTCACGCGAGAGCTCGCGGAGGGCGCGGACGGGCGCCGCGCGGCGCTGGACGAGGCGATCGCCGCGCACGCCGAGGGGTGGACGGTGGACAGGATCGCCCCGCTGGAGCGGAGCATCATGCGGGTCGCGCTCTACGAGGCGACCCGGCGCGACGACGTGCCGACCGAGGTCGCCCTCGACGAGGCGGTCGGGCTCGCCCGCCAGTACTGTGGCACGGAGGCGCCGTCGTTCGTCAACGGCGTGCTCGGGGCCGCGGTGCGCGCGAGCGCCGGAGAGAAATCGTGAGCGCGAGCTGAGGTGACGTCGTGAGCGAGGAGCTCGAGCGGATCGCCGAACGGCTGCGCGAGCTCGCCGAACGGCTGCGCGATCCCGCGCTCGATGACGCACGGGCGGAGGATCTGGCACGCGAGGCCGCGGAGCTCGCGTCCCGTGCGGGGACCGAGGCGGAGGCGGCGCTTCGCGAGAGCGCCGGAGACGGAGATGAGCGATAGCGAGCGGGCCGCCGGCGCGCGAAGCGCGCCCGAGCGCGCCTATCCCGAGGGGCTGCAGGCCCTGGTCGACGAGTACCTCGCGGGGCTCGCGTTCTCCGAGGCGCCCGAGACGGCGGGGCTCGAGGACGCGATGCGCTACTCGCTGCTCGCGGGCGGAAAGCGCATCCGGCCGGTGCTGGCGCTCGCCACGGCGGGGGCGGCCGGCACCGAGCCCGAGAGCGTGCTCCCCGCCGCGGCCGCGATCGAGCTGATCCACACCTACTCGCTGATCCACGACGACCTTCCGGCGATGGACGACGACGAGCTTCGGCGCGGGCGCCCCACCTCGCACGTCGTGTTCGGCGAGAACGTCGCGATCCTCGCCGGCGACGGGCTGTTCGCCGAGGCGCTGCGGCTCGTCTGCGAGCGCCAGGAGGGCCCGCCGGAGCGGGTGCTCGCCGCGCTCACCGAGCTCGGGCGGGCGACCGGGGTCGACGGGATGGTCGGGGGCCAGTACGTGGACGTGACCGCGACGCCGGTGGACCCTGATGCCCCGCGCGCGCCGGGGTCATCCTCCGTCGAGGCGGACGGACTGCGCAGGCTTCACGAGCTCAAGACCGGTCGCCTGATTGCAGCGAGCGTACGCATCCCTTTGGTCCTCGCCGACGTAGGTGAACCTGAGACAATCGGATACCGCCGCTTCGCCGGGGAGCTCGGCGTCCTGTTCCAGATCGTCGACGACATCCTCGACGTGACCGGAAGCGAGGAGGAGCTGGGCAAGCCGCGGGGCAGCGACGAGCGACATGGCAAGCTCACCTACGTCAGCCTCTTCGGGCTCGAGCGGGCGCGCGAGCTGGCGGCCGCATCGCACTCGAAGGCGCGCGAGGCGCTTGCCGGGGTCGCCGGGAAGACCCGCGACCTGGAGCTGATCACCGACTTGATCTACACCCGCCAGTCATGAGCACCGAAGACACCCCCCGCCTTCTCGAGTCGATCCACGGCCCGGAGGACCTCGCCGAGCGCAGCGACGAGGAGCTGCAGCGGATCGCACAGGAGGTCCGCGAGCAGATCATCGACGTGATTGGGGAGATCGGCGGCCACTTCGGCGCGAACCTCGGCGCGTGCGAGATCGCGGTCGCCCTCCACAGCCTGCTCGACTCGCCGCGCGACAAGATCCTCTGGGACGTGGGCCACCAGGCCTACCCCCACAAGGTGCTCACAGGTCGGCGCGACCGCCTCGACACGATCCGCCAGTACCAGGGGCTCGCCCCGTTCTGCTCGATCGAGGAGTCCGAGCACGACATCATGGGCGCCGGCCACGCCTCGACGGCGATCGGGTACGCGGTCGGGATCAAGGAGGCGATGCGCCACGGGATCGGCGAGGACGGCCGCGTCGTCGCCGTGGTCGGCGACGGGGCGCTGACGGGCGGAGTCGCGTACGAGGCGCTGCACAACGCGGGCGGCCTCCAGACCCCGATCGTGATTCTCCTCAACGACAACGGGATGTCGATCTCGCCCAACGTCGGGGCCCTGTCGCGGAACTTCCAGCGCATCCGCCTCAACCCGCGCCTCTACCACGCCCGCGAGGGGGTGGAGGAGCGCCTCACCAAGCTGCCGCTCGGCCTCGGCCAGGCGCTCGAGCGCCTCGGCCCCGAGATCAAGTCGGCGATCAAGGCGTACGCGGCGCCCGGGCTCCTGTTCGAGGAGCTCGACCTCGCGTACGTGGGCGTGATCGACGGCCATGACGTCAAGGCGCTTCGCGGCGCGCTCGTCGAGGCACTCAAGGCCGAGCGCCCGGTCGTCGTCCACGCCCACACGGTGAAGGGAAAGGGCTTCGCCCCGGCTGAGGAGGGCGGCCTCGAGGGGATGGAGAAGTGGCACGCCGCCAAGCCCGGCTCGATCGTCGACCGCCGGCCCGCGCCGAAGAAGCCGGTGCCTGTGAAGGAGTCCAACTCGCCGGCCTCGATCGCGCCCGAGAAGCTCGAGAAGCCACCCCCGCCGGCGCCGCCCCAGTACACGGCGGTGTTCGCCGACGCGCTGATCGCCGAGGCGAAGCGCGACCGCCGCGTGATCGGGATCACCGCGGCGATGGCGGGGGGGACGGGGCTGAACAAGCTCCACAAGGAGGTCCCCGAGCAGTACCACGACGTCGGGATCGCGGAGCAGGACGCGATTCTGTTCGCGGCGGGCCTCGCGCTCCAGGGCGCGAAGCCGGTCGCCGCGATCTACTCGACCTTCCTCCAGCGCGCCTACGACCAGCTCGTCCACGACGTCTGCCTCCAGAAGCTCAACGTCGTGTTCGCGATGGACCGCGCCGGGCTCGTCGGCGACGACGGCCCCACCCACCACGGCGCGTTCGACGTCTCCTACCTGCGTTGCCTTCCCAACATCGTCCTGATGGCGCCGCGTGACGAGGCGATGCTCGTGCACATGGTCCGCACCGCGCTCGCCCACGACGACGGTCCGATCGCGTTCCGCTACCCGCGTGGCACGGCGGCCGGGGTGCCGCTGCCGCAGCGCCCACGCGAGCTGGAGATCGGCCGCGGCGAGGTCCTCCAGGAGGGCGAGCGGGTCGCGCTGCTCGGATACGGCCTCGGCGTCCAGGTTGCGAACGACGCCGCCGAGATCCTCGCGGAGCACGACCTCCACGTCACCGTCGCCGACGGCGTGTTCGCGAAGCCGCTCGACGCGGAGCTGGCGGACCGGCTCGCCGCCGGCCACGACCTCGTCGTCACGATCGAGGACAACGTGCTGCCCGGCGGGTTCGGCGCCGCGGTGCTCGAGCACGTCGAGGACGCGTTCGCCGACCGCGACGCCCGCCGCGCCCGGGTGATGAGGATTGGCCTCCCCGACCGCTACGTCACCCACGGCAAGCCCGCGCTCCTGCGCGAGGAGGTCGGGCTTAGCGGCGAGGCGGTGGCGGAGCGCGTCACATCGGCGCTGCGCTCCGGCACGCCGGTCGCGGGCTGACGAGACGTTTCGGGCTCTACGCCGCCGGTGTCGGCACCCGGCGACGGACCGGCGCGCGGCGCGCGCCGGTGGGGGTGCTCGAGGGAGGCTCGGTCAGCGGCCGGGTACAGAGGAGCTGGTACACGGCGTTGTCGCCGACCTCGAAGCTGTTGCGAGCCGCGCGCAGGTAGAGGCGCCACACCCGTAGCCGCTCGGGTCCCGCGAGCCGCTCCGCCTCCTCGAGGTTCTCGTCGAGGCGGGTGATCCAGTGGCGCAGCGTCTCCGCGTAGTCGGTGTGGAGGTCCTCGACGTGCAGGGTCTCGAACCCGGCGCGCTCGAACCCGGCCTGCATCCGCGAGAGGTTGAGCAGCTCCCCGTCGGGGAACACGTAGCGGTTCGAGAACTCGCCCCCGATGTGGGCGCCGCCCTCCTGCGCCGGCACGCGGACGATCCCGTGGTTCAGGACCGCGCCGTCGGGCGCCAGCACGCCCTCGATCACGCTCGCGTACTCGTCGATCCGCGCCTCGCCGACGTGCTCGACCATCCCGATGCTGATCACGGCGTCGAACTGCCCGCCGAGCTCGCGGTAGTCCTGGACGCGGATCTCGACCAGGTCCTCGAGCCCCGCGGCGCGCACCCGCTCCGTCGCCAGCCGCGCCTGGGGCTCCGAGAGGGTGATCCCGAGCGCCGAGACTCCGTACTCGCGCGCCGCGTGGATCGCGAAGCTGCCCCAGCCGCACCCGATGTCGAGCACCCGCTGGCCCTGCTCGAGCTCGAGCTTGCGGCAGATCACGTCGAGCTTTGCCTCCTGGGCCTCCTCGAGCGTCTCGGTGCCCTCCTCGAACAGCGCGCAGCTGTACGTCATCGACTCGTCGAGGAAGAGGGCGAAGAACTCGTTCGAGACGTCGTAGTGGTGGCGGACGGCCTCGGCGTCGCGCCGGCGGGTGTGGAGGCGTCCGCGCGGCCGAAGCTCGGCCGCCGGGGGCGGAGG
>JBOGZL010000253.1:0-3864 GCA_050697195.1 Solirubrobacterales bacterium | reverse complement strand
TGCGCGCTCGGCGCCGCGAAGAGAGCCCCCAACGCCATCGCGGCGGCCGCAATCCATGCTTTTCGTACCGAACCCGACTTCATCTGTCGCGATGCGGAACTACCAAGCTCCCCCCGTACTGGAGCGGCGCAACCGTATCACGCGACTGGCTGATTGGCCAGTCATCGAGCGGACTCAACTCAGCTCGGCCTACCGCTGCGCCTCGGCGCGCGGCTTCAGCTTCGTCGTGAACCCGCCCACGTCCTCGACGGTGATCGGGAATCGCAGGCTCTTGCCCGGCTTGATCTTCTTCACGCGCTTCAGCGCCTTCTTGCGCGCCTTGATCTTCAGTTTCTGGCTGCCGTCCTCGCCCGCGTTCAGCTTCACGCTGCGTGCGCCCCGCTTGAGCGCCGACTTCTTGAACTTCCCGTCGTCGCCGGTCGCCTTCGCGCCGCGCTTGAAGGCGCGCTTCTTTGCGAACTTGAGCTGACGCGGGAGCTTCACCTTCACCTTGCGCAGCGTCGAGCCACCGCCCTCCACCTTCGCCTTCATCCGCGGGTGCTTCGACCCGGCCTTGGTCAGCTTCACCTCTGCGTTGGGGGTGCAGCCGGCGACCTGGCCCTCCACGTTGCCGGTCCGCCTGGCGCCGTTGTGGCCCGTGAAGTCTGTGCTGAACAGGAGCGGCGGAGGCGTGCACAGGTCGCGCGTGGTCGCGACCAGCTTGTCCTCGGCGAAATTGAGCTCGAAGCGCGAGATCGGGATGTCCGGCAGCCCCTCGAACACGTTCCCGGGCCCGGGGAGCAGGATGAACCTGCCGCGGATCTGGATCGCGAGCGGCCCCTTGAGGTCCACCCCGAGCTGCGCAAGCTGGCCGGGTGGAGGCTCGACGATCGACACGTCCCCCGCGAGCGGCACGTCGAGCAGCGGCGACTCGGATACGGCAGATCCGATGATCGAGTTGGGCGGACAGTTGCTCGCCTGGAACTGCGCCAGCGGGCACGTGTTGCCGAGCGCGGCCGCATCCGCCGCGACGCCCGGCGGGAGCACCACCTGCGCTCGCTCGAGGCCCGCCTCGTCGCCCTTCTGCTCGATGATCGTCGTCAGCGGCGGCGTGGCGGCCGGCGCCGTGTGCTCCGGCGAGCCGATGATCGCCGTGAGCTTGGGATTGAACGGAAGGTTCTGGCACCCGCTGAGCGTGAAGGTGGACTCTCCGCTCGCCTCCTCTCCACCGTGCGAGGTCGCGTCGAAGCCGGTGGTCTGGGTTCCACACGAGGTCGGGTTGCGCAGGAACGCCTCGCCGGTCGGGGCCTCTCCGAACAGGGTCAGGACCTGCGAGTTGACGTGGATCGGGATCCCGTCCTGCTCGTTGGGAATCCCGGTGACCACCGAGTCGAGCCCGAAATCGTCCTTGCGGAGGCGCGCACCCGATTGCAGGATCAGGTTGCCGAGCCCGAGCGGGAGTGCTCGCAGCACGATCCCGAACCGCGCCGGCTCGCCAGGTTGGGGCACGAGGTTGTAGAGATCGCCGTTGACGGTCGTCGGCAGTCCGATCCCGGCCGGGATCGTCACGCTGGAAGAGACGGTCCCGAGCTGGCTGTTGTTGGGGCAGTCGTCGCCGTTGAGCTGGGCGACCGTGCACAGCGGGGCGGCTCCCGGATTGCCGACCAGGCCCGGGGGCAGGTGGACGGTCAGGTCCTCGACGCTCTCGGCCTGGCTCGTTCCTCCGCCGAAGTTGATGCTGATGTTGAAGTTGCTGTTCGCTCCCGACGTCGGGTCGGTGGGCGATGCGGTGCCCGAGACGGTGAATGCGGCGTGGGCGGGCGGAGCGGCCGCGAGAGAGCCCAGCGCAACTGCGGCGCACGCGATCCATGCCCTTCGTGCGGAACCCGACCTCGTCTGTCGCGGCTTCACCCTTCCCCCTTGGATTCGGTTGTTCCCCCAGGCCAACTTCCCTGCTGTACGGGACGCTACCAGGGGCACTCGCGGCGCTCAACCGACAACCGTCAGCCCCGAAAGCCGAGCGGGGCGCGGCGAGCTTCAGCGGATCCTGGGGTCTGCATCATGATGATATGATGCAGTGATGCCGAAAGCCCGCACGACGCTGACGATCGACGAGGAGGTCATGCGTGCGGTGAAGGTCCGCGCGGCCCGGACCGGCCGGCGCGACAGCGAGGTGATCGAGGCCGCCCTGCGGCGGGAGCTCGGGCTCGATCTCCTCGAGCGACTCTGGGAGCGGCACGATCTCAGCGAGGAGGAGGCCATCGCGCTCGGCGTCGAGGCGCAACGCGAGACGCGCCGGCGAACGACCTGAGTGCGGTCGGTCCTCGATGTCAACGTCCTGATCGCGGCGCTGCTCTCGCCGCACGGGGCACCTGCGGACATCATCCGGCTGTGGCTGGCCGGTCGGTTCGAGCTTGTCGTCTCGGAGCGGCTCCTGACTGAGCTCGAACGAGCGCTGCGCTACGAGAAGGTTCGAGAGCGCATCCCAGCTCCTGACGCGGCCCGATTCGTGTCGCTGCTTCGCATCGCCGCACCGCTTGTTCGGGATCCTCCCGAGCCGGCTCGTCGTTCCCGGGATCCCGACGACGACTACCTGATCGCGCTCGCGGAGCAAGAGCGCGCGCTGCTGGTCTCGGGAGACCGGGACCTGCTCGCGCTCGCCGGCGAGCTGCCGATCCGCTCGCCGCGCGAGTTCCTCGAAGCGCTCGAGTCGCTCGACTAGAGCCCGTAGCTGCGCCCGATCACCTCGAGCATGATCTCGTCGGTACCGGCGCCGATCCGGTTCAGGCGCACATCGCGGTACGCGCGCTCGATCTCGTACTCCTTCATGTAGCCGTACCCGCCGAAGATCTGCAGGCACTCGTCGGCGACCTCGCACGCGACCCGCGTCGTGAACAGCTTCACCTCGGAGATCTCGCGCACCGGGTACTCGCCGTTCGCGTACCGCCACGCGGTCACGTAGTTGAACTGCTTCGCGGCCTCGATCTTCGTCGCCATCTCGGCGAACTTGTGGCGGATCGCCTGGAAGCGCCCGATCGGGCGGCCGAACGCCTCGCGCTCCTTCGCGTACGCGAGCGTGCGCTCGAACATCCGCTCGCACGAGGCCACGCAGCCGGCGGCGGCGACCATCCGCTCGCTCTGGAGCTCCCACGAGATGTGGTAGAAGCCCTTCCCGATCTCGCCGAGGACGTTCTCCGCCGGCACCCGGACGTCCTCGAACGACAGCTCGCCGGTGTCCGAGGAGTGCATGCCCATCTTCTCGAGCTTGCGCGAGACCGAGAACCCCGGCGTCGGGTTGCCGTCCTCGTCCTTGAGGTCGACCACGAACAGGGTGATCCCGTCGTGTCCGGCGTCGGGGTCCGTCTTGGTGACGAGCAGGATGAAGTCGGCGCGGACGCCGTTGGTGATGAACGTCTTCGAGCCGTTGATCACATACTCGTCGCCGTCGCGGATCGCGGTGGCGCGGATCCCCGCGACGTCGGACCCCGCCCCCGGCTCGGTGATCCCGAGGCAGCCGATCCGCTCGCCCTTGATCCCGGGAACCAGGTAGCGCTGCTTGAGATCCTCGGTGCCGAGCAGGTGGATCGGCGGCAGCACCATGTCGGTCTGTACGGCGAAGCCCATGTTCAGGCCGCCGTTGCCGGAGTGGGTCAGGCACTCGGCGCGGACCAGCGAGTAGAAGTAGTCGCCCCCCTGCCCCCCGTACTCCTCGGGAAAGCACAGGCCGAGGTAGCCGAGCTCGCCGGCCCGCCGCAGCACCTCGTCGGGCCACAGCGTCTCCTCCCATTCGTTGCGGTGCGGGGTGAGCTCCTTGAGCACCCACGACTTCATCGACTCGCGAAGGTCGTCGTGCTCGTCGGTGAAGATCAGGTGCGGACGCTTCGC
>JBOGZL010000252.1:0-4205 GCA_050697195.1 Solirubrobacterales bacterium | reverse complement strand
GCTCAGGCCCCGGCGGCGGCGCGGCTCGGGCGCCCGGTCCTCGGTCGTCGTCGGCTTGCTCATCGGGATGGATTTAAACACATTCATGGGTCGGCATAAAGTGCGTTTAGTCTTGCCTAACAACTCCGGCCGACCGAACCCGCCTCGTACAATCGGCGCGATGGCGGATGTCGCGACGACGATCGAGCTCGACGGCCAGTACCGCGCCCTGCGCGAGGAGGGCGGCGTGGTCGATCGCTCGGCCCGCGCCAAGCTCGTGGTGCGCGGACCCGAGGCGGTCGACTACCTCCAGGGCCAGATCACGAACGACGTCGAGGCGCTCGCCCCGGGCGGGGGCTGCTACGCGGCGCTGCTCGACCGCAAGGGACACATGCGCGCGGACCTGCGGGTGCTGAGGCTCGGCGGCGAGGAGCTGTGGCTCGACGCGGAGGAGATCGCGCGCGAGCCCGTCCTGCGCCATCTGGAGATGTACAAGGTGGGCCGCGAGCTCGAGGTCGAGGACGCGAGCGCCACGAGCGCGCTTCTCTCGGTGATCGGCCCCGCCTCCGGCGAGCTGACGGGTGCGGGTCCGCTCGAGCCCGAGCACGCCCACCGCGAGCTCGAGCTCGGCGGCGCCGCGTGCCGGGCGGTCGCGACCGACCTCGGCATCGATCTGATCGTCCCCGCCGCTGACGCCGGCGCCGCGCGCGAGGCGCTCGCGCAGTCCGGCGCCGTGGGGGTGAGCGAGGCGGCCGCCGAGATCGTTCGGGTGGAGGCGGGAAGGCCGCGGTTCGGCGCCGAGATGACCGACGCGACGATCCCCGCCGAGGCGGGGATCAACGAGCGCGCCGTCAGCTTCTCCAAGGGCTGCTACATCGGCCAGGAGACGGTGGCGCGGCTCCACTACAAGGGGAAGCCGAACCGCCACCTGCGCGGCCTGCGGCTCGACGGCCAGGTGAGTCCCGGCGAGCCGATCCGGCTCGGGGAGCGGGAGGTCGGCACCGTCGGGAGCGCGTGCCTCTCCCCCGCCCTCGGCCCGATCGCGCTCGCGATCGTTCGCCGCGAAGCAGCTCCCGGCGAGCGCGTGGCGATCGGCGACGGCGGGGTCGGGGCGGAGGTCGTCGAGTTGCCGTTCGCGTAGCGCCTCCCGCGCGCGCGCGTCGATAACCCGCGTCGGCCCTCCGGCAATCGGTTAGATTTGCAGCGCAGATGTGGAGACCGGGGCGAAGGCTGGTGCTGCCCGTCGCGCTCGCGGCGCTGCCCCTCGCGGCCGCCGGGTGCGGAAGCGAGGACAAGCCCAACGATCCCCGCCCGCCGGTGCCGGCCGAGGTCAGCGCGAAGGTCGGCGACGACCGCGTGTTGGTCTCGCCGAGCCGGTTCGGCGCGGGCCTCGCCGTGTTCTCGATCTCGAACCAGACGGACGACATCGTCCAGCTGGCCCTCGAGGGCCCGACCGAGGCGGTGAGCGAGCCGATCGAGGCCGGCGGGGTGACGGACACGTTCAAGGTCCCGATGGAGGAGGGCGAGTACGTGATCTCGGCCGGTGAGGAATCGCGGGCGCGACCGGCCGAGCTCTCCATCGGCCCGAAGCGCCCCTCGTCCCAGAACGAGCTGCTGCTGCCGTAGTCGCTACTCGGCCTGGTCCGCGGCGTCGACCAGCGACTCGATCCGCTCGAGCTGCGCGTCCACCGACGCGACCAGCTCGTCGACCCCGTCGCGCGCCTTGGAGACGCTCTTGTCGGCGTTGGTGAGCGCGAGCCTGATCGCCTGCGCGCTCCGGAGGGCCGATCGCGCTTCCTCGGCGGCGTCGCGAACGCCGGCGGCGTCGAGGGTCAGCTCGCCCTCGCGCTTCAGCACGAGCCGCAGCCGCGCGTAGCGGTACGCGAGGTCGAGCCCGAGCTCGTCCGGCTCGTCGGGATCGACCGCGACGATCATCTTGTTGCCCTCGTACTCCGCGAGCTGCTCGCGGCCCGCCGGGACGTTCTCGTCTCCTGCGACCACCAGCACCGCGAAGTCCGCCTGGCGCTCGCCCATCGCCGCGTTCAACTCCGCCCACGCCTTGTTCTTGGAGAGCTGGTCGTCCTTGTCCTCGAACACGATCCGCCCGACCGTCGGCCCCTCCGCCGCCCCGACCTCGACCACGGTGTCGCCCTTCTTCGTGCCGCCGATCCCGGGCTCGTCCCCGACGTGGTGTGCGCAGTCGCCCCGCGCCGTGGCAAGCCTGTCGAGCGCGAGGTGGACGCGCTCCTCGAAGCTGCGGCCCTTGCGTGTCCCGGCCTCCTCGGCCTCGGCGACCCTGCGATCGCCCTCGGCTCGCTCCTTCAGCTCGACGAGCTCGCGGGTGAGCGCCTCGATCCGCTTCCGGTTCTCCTCGTTCTCCTTCTGCTGCCGGGCATCACTCTGGCGCAGGGCCGTCACGATTCCCCCCTTGAAGTCGGCGAGCGGATTCGTTCCGTCCTCGGTCGAGAACTGTCTCGTGATCGCGGTTCGCTGCTCCTCGAGCGCACGCGCGAGCACCTCCCTGATCTGCTGCTGCACGGAGCCTTCTCGCGAGCCGTCGAAGCTCGCCGCGATTCGCTCCGAGAGCGCCTCGTCGCCGTCGGCGAGCGCCCGAGTGAGGCGCTCGCGCAGCTCCGCCGCGTGGCGCTCGAACTCAGCCCGGACGTAGTCCACCTCGGCGGCGGCGTCCTCGCGGTCCAGCACCCGAGCTCCGATCTCGATCGCGTCGGCGACGGTGCGGGGCGGCGACTGGCCGGCCTCCGCGCGCTCGCGGACGACCCGCGCCGCGCGATCGTCGCTGACAGTCAGGTTCTCGATCACGAGGCGGTCCTCGAGCGCCCGGACCGAGCCCTCGTCGAGCGGTAGCTGCTGCTTCTCGGAAGCCTCCATGGGAACCTGCCAAGGTAGTCGGAGCCGCGGACGGGAACCTGACGGTAGGATGCGCCGCGCTCCCGACCGGAGGTATCCAGATGGCCGTGGACATCGCGGAGGTATCGAAGCTCGACGTCGAGCCGGGTGAGCTCCCGGGGACGATGGCCGCATGGGTGATCCGCCCCGAGCGCGAGGGGGAGCCCAAGGACGCGTTCCAGGTCGAGGAGATCGAGGTCCCCGAGCCGGGACCGTTCGAGGTGATCGTCCGGGTGATGGCCGCGGGGGTGAACTTCAACAACGTGTGGGCCGCGCTCGGCAAGCCCGTGTCGGTGTTCGACTACGGCGACCATCCGGAGTGGGGCCACCACATCGGCGGCTCGGACGCCTCCGGCGTCGTGTGGAAGGTCGGCACCGGGGTGACGAAGTGGAAGCCCGGTGACGAGGTCGTGGTCCACTGCAACCAGGCGTCCTACGAGGACGTGGAGGTCCACGGGCTCGACCCGCTTGCCGCCCCGAGCCAGATGATCTGGGGGTACGAGACCACGTGGGGCTCGTTCGCTCAGTTCACGAAGGTCCAGGCCCAGCAGCTCCTCCCCAAGCCCCCAACCCTCTCCTGGGTCGAGTCGTCGGCCTACGGGCTGACCTACTTCACCGCCTATCGGATGCTGATCGACCGCTGCAAGCTCCAGGCCGGTCACAACGTGCTGATCTGGGGTGCGGCGGGCGGACTGGGGGTGTTCGCGACCCAGCTCTGCTCCACGGCTGGCGCCGACGCCGTCGGGGTCGTCTCCTCCAAGGAGAAGGGCGAGCTCGTGAAGCGCCTCGGCGCCGTCGACTACATCGACCGCAACGAGTTCGCGGGGATGATGCGAAAGGGTGGAGAGAGCCCGGACGAGGAGAAGGCCCGGTCCAAGGTCTCGCGCGCGTTCGCGAAGCAGGTGAAGTCGATCCTCGGCGACGCCCCCGACATCGTGTTCGAGCACGTGGGCCAGGCGACGTTCCCGACCTCCGTCCTGTGCGTGAAGCCGTTCGGCAAGGTCGTGATCTGCGGCGCGACCTCCGGGTACAACCTCGACTTCGACGTCCGCTACCTGTGGATGCGCCAGAAGGAGATCCTCGGCTCCCACTTCGCGAACGCGTACGAGGCGACCCGCGCGAACGAGCTGATGGCGGAGGGGAAGATCCGCCCCGTGCTGTGGCGGGCGATGGGCTTCGACGGCGTCGCCGAGGCGCACCAGCTCCTGCACGAGAACAAGCACCTCGGGAAGATCTCGATCATGGTCGGCGCGACGGACGAGGACCAGGGGAAGGCCGCCGACGGGCCGGGCGCGATCCGGGCCGAGGTCGGCGCGTAG
>JBOGZL010000251.1:0-26731 GCA_050697195.1 Solirubrobacterales bacterium | reverse complement strand
CGGGAACGCCGATCCCCTGCTGCTCGAGCAGCGTCCGGACCTGCTGGACGGCGACGTCGGCGTCGACGACCGCACGGATCTGGATTTCCGAGCTGTATGCGAACGGATGCTCCTTGTTGACGCGGCTCAGCGTCTCCAGATCGGGCACGTTGACGAGACCGAACCCGCCCTTGTCCGCGAACCAGCCGTATGCTTCGAGGTGCTCGCGGTTGCGGTCGTACCACTCGCGCTCCGCGGCGAGCATGACCGGCAGCTCCTCCAGGGGAGCCGGGAACCTCGGTGTCGAGATGACGAGAAAGCGCATTCGCTCCACCTCCCTGTTGAGACGTCGGATGTGGACACGGTGCGCTTCGGCGGCCGGTTCCGCATCCGTGCCGGTACGGAACTTCGTCGGGCCGTGTACGGAAGTTCAGCCGAGGCCGTTCGCGAGGGCGTAGGCGGTCGCACCTGCCCGCGCGGTCCGTCCGGAGACGCCGATCTTCGCGTAGATGCTCGCGACGTGGGACTCCACGGTGCGCACGCTGAGCACCAGCTCGGCTGCAATCTCCTCGTTCGAGCGTCCCTGCGCCAGCAGGCGAAGCACGTCGAGCTCGCGCCGAGTGAGCGCATCGCGCCTGCGGCGCGCCTCAGCTCGTGCCGGCACGACGACTCCGAGATCGGCCAGCTCGCGATTCGCGGCCGTCTCCGCGTCACGCGCGTCTTCCTCCCGACCAAGCCTCCGGAGGGCCGCCGCGAGCTCGAGGCGCGCCACGGCGGCCTCGGCATGGACGCCGTTCTCACGGAGGAGGTCCGCGGCGTCTTCGAGCATGGCGAGAGCGAGCTCGGAGCGGGCGTCAGCCTCGCATCGGCCCCTCGCGAGAAGCGCGGCCCCGCGCAGCGGCGCGGTCCCGACAGAGTCCGCGATCTGCGCGAGCTCTTCGGCTGCCCGGAGCGCCTCGCGTGTTCGACCCAGCGCGAGGCGTGCACGGACAAGCAGCTCGAGTGCCGGGACGCGCAACAGTCGATCCTCGACTCCGACGCGGCGCAGGTAGCGCTCGACTTCATCGGCGGCGCGGTGGGTGTCGCCTCGTTCCAGCGCAAGCGCCGCGGCCACGATCGAGGCGGCCGAATGGCCTTGGGCCTTGGCCAGAAGGGCTTCCGCTTCCTCGAATCGTCTTTGGCGGCGCCGCAGCTCGGCAAGCCGCACCAGGCTGTCGGACGGATCTCGTCCCGCCTTCGTCAGGTCGCGACTCGCGGCGGCGAGTGCCCGCTCGGCCTCGTTCCAGTCGCCCCGCCAGACCAGCACCTCACCGTAGTAGTTCCGGCACCTGGTGAAGATCTCGGCATCGCCGAGTCGCGTGGCGATCTCCTCGACGCGGCGACACCACTCCTGCGCGCGATCGAAGTCGCGGACGCGTTTGCACGCGTCGATCAGGTGGCAGCAGATGAGCTCGACGAATCGCGCGTCCTGGACCTCGCCTGCCATCGCTGCCGTCGTCGCTTCGTCCAGGTGGCGCATTCCCTCCGCGACGTCCCCGGACGCGACGAGCACGAGGCCGTCGAGCGCGAGGAACAGCATCTCCCCGGGCAGAAAGTCAATTTCCCGCGCGATGGTGAGCCCTTCGGCTGTCAGGGCCCGGGCTGTGGTCGGATCGTGTGCGCCGCTGAGCGCAAAGCTCGCACGGAGATAAGTGAGCATCCCGTGCTCCATTCCGAGCGAGAGGTCCTCGAGCAGGTGACTCGCGCGCTCGAGCCAGCCAGAGGCCTCGGCGGGACCGCGGAACGATAGGCAGTCGACCGCGAGCTCGAGGGCGAGACGTGAGGCGCGACGATCGTCGCCGAGCTCGCGGGCGAGCCGGTAGCCGCGCTCGTGGGTGTCCAGCGCCGTCGCTCCGTCGAGCTGCGCCGCTGCCGCCATGCCGAGACCCAGCAGAGCGTCAGGCGTCTCTTGCTCGGCGAGCGCGGCCTCAAACTCCGCTCGCGCCTTCTGCCATGCGCCCTGTTGAAGCGCTGCCTGTCCAGCTTCGAGCGAACTCGCGGCCTCAGGTCTCGTCGTTTCCTCCGTGAGACAAGGGTACGTCCGGGCGAAAGGCCGTTCCACTCGCGTCGGGGCGCCTCACCGACCGGAGGTCATACGCTGTCTGCACAGGCGCCCGAAATCGGCGAGCCATGCAGGGGCGCCCCTCGCTACAAGTCAGCCCAGACAGATGCTAGCTTGCAGGGCTTTTTGCCGCTGTCCGGCCCCCATCAATTCGGTCCAGTCGCTCTGTCGTAGCCGTCGTCTCGTGAGAGGCCCGTGAGTGGACCTCGCTCGCCGGCCTGGACACCTGAGCGCTGACCCCGCTGTCCGGGCTCCGCGTACACCGTCCTCGCGATTCCTCCGTGTAGCCGCGAACCGGCTGCAGAGGTCTGCGCATGTGATGACCCGGTGCTGTCATGAGCGGGCTGCAGCCCAGAAGTCCCTGCTCAGAGGCACGTTCGCGCCACGCCATGGGTATGTAGAGGACCGCGGCGGCGGTCCTGATTCAGCTCAGAAGCCGTGTGTTGAAGCCGGTTTCGGCGCTCTCGGGACGGCTCTGTACGCTCATTCCGCTTGCGTGGTTAGCCACGGCGGCGGGCCGATTGCTGCGCCGCTGAGTTGACCTCGAGAGCCTGTTGGACGCCGTGGTGTTGTCACGGTGATGACGCGACCCGGAGTCGCGTCGATCGAAAGCCTGGCCCGAAGTTCGAGTGCGAGTGCGAGCATCGACCAGCTGGACGTGTCGGGCATGTTCACGAAGGCGGAGCTCGACGCCGCCCGCCCGGCGAACCACGTCTTCGTCCAGAGGTCAGCGTTCAGCGGGACGCAGGTGAACACGCGGGCGCTCATGGAGCTCGGGCTCGGCTCTCGCGACCTAGTAGGCATCGAGGTGGATGGTCGGGCCAGCCGACGGCCGGGCTGACTGCGCCGGCGAGCGGGATGGCGTCTCGGGCGATCGGGGCGCAGCTGGAGACGAACTCGATCGACCGGCAGGCCGACTTTCTGGCGGAGTTCATGCGGGCAGCCAACCGGACCGGTCTCACTGCCTGGGACGATCCGGGCGGCACCGACCCGTTCTACCTGCAGGGGCGCGCCGTCGAGGCTCTCCGCGAGGGGCACGGCTTCCAGGTGATCAACGAGCTCCATCGCCAGGGCCGGATGACCATCCGCACCGTCCTGCGCCTGATGAGCTTCGGCGGGCTTGCGACCGTCCAGCGGGACACGGTGGTTTCGGTTTCACGGGCGATGACAAGCCGCGGATCGGCGGCGTCCGGGGCCGCGCGAGCGCGGTTCCTTCGCTACCGCCGATGTGCCACTCACGCGCCCAATCTGGCCGCGGGCGGGCGCGACAGCGTGCGGCGACCTTTGCGCGGCGCGCACGGTGATTGCTGAGGGAGAGGTCGGCGGAGGGGCTGGGCGCGGCCCCGGCCGCGCCCAGCTGGCGATCGTTCCGTCCGTTCGCACCCGCGCTTGTCAGCGGGGAAGCGCGTTGAGTGCCTTGCGGTAGGTGTCGATGGCCCCCGCGCCGTCGCCGAGCGCCCAGCGCGCGTCGCCGTCGCGGATCAGCGCCTCGGCCGCGGCCAGCATGCTGAGCTCGTCCGGCGTCGCGTTAGCCGAGGCCCGGCCGTACTGGTCGACCACGACGGCCTTGGCCGAGAACACCAGCTGTGTCACCGCGACGGAGAGGTCGACGTCTGCGAGGTCGTTGGCCTGCTCAAGCTCGGTGACCGCCTTGGCCAGCTTGACGAGCGCGTCGTTCCACGCGCCCACCTCGAGCTTGTCGAGCGCGCCGTTGGTGGCGGTACCGCCGTCGTTCCCGACGAGCTGGACCAGCGCCTTGGCGATCAGCCCGGCAGCCACCGGATCGGTGGACGGGTCGCCCGCGAGGTCGTTCAGCCCGTCGACGGCGTCGGCCACCGCACCGGCGGCGTCGACCACGCGGAGCGGCTGCGAGACCGTGACCGTGCCGCTGTCGTCGTCGGTCACGGTCACCGTCAGCATGTACTCGCCCGGAGCGGCATAGACGTGGCTGCCCGCCACCTGGCCGCTCGCCGCGCCACGATCCACGGTGCCATCGCCCCAGGCCACGGCGAGCTCGTGCGAATCGAGCGGGCCGACGTCGGTGAAGCTCGCCTCCAGGTCGACCGCGAGGCCGGCGAGCACGACATCGACGTCCGCCGGAGGAACATTGCCCACCAGGTTGCCGCCCTGGGCGACGGCATCGATCGACGCTTCGGGCGCCACGTTGGCGACCGAGACGGTCGCGGTTCCGTCGGCGGTGCCGGTGTCGTCGTCGGTCACGGTGACGGTGACCGAGTAGTCGTCGGCCGGGGTGCCGCTGGGGTCGTCGTCGAGGTAGCGATGTGTGAGGTCGAACGTCTGGTTGCCGCCGGCGGAGGCGGGTCGGGTGTAGGTGTCGGTAGCGCCGTCGCCCCACCGGACCGCGACGTCGAAGGTGTCCTCGACGCCCGGATCGTCGATCGTCACCGCGACCGTGGCGACCTCGTTCTCGTCGATGGCGGCGCCGGTGACGGACACGCTCGGCGCCACGTTGGCCACCGTGACGGCGCCCGTCGCCCAGCTGGTGGTGCGTTCGTCGCCGACGACACGTTCGTCGTCTCCGACATTGACTCTGACCTCGTACTCGTCGGTCGAGGTGCCGCTGGGGTCGTCGTCGACGTACCGGTGGGTGGCTTCGAACGTCTGAGTGCCGCTGGCTGATGCCGGTCGGTTGACTTCGGAGAAGCCGTCACCCCAGAAGATCTCGACCCTGAAGGTGTCCTCGACGCCGGGGTCGTCGATCGTCACGCTGACCGTGGCCACCCCGTTCTCGTCGACGGCCGCGTCGGTAACGGACGCCGTCGGCACTGCGTTGCCAACCGAAACGGTCAGCGTCGTCGACGCGGTGAGCCCGCTGCTGTCCATCACAGTCGCCGTCACCGTGTAGGTGCCGTTATCGCGGAAGATGTGCGAGGCGGTCGCGCCCGAGGCCGTTCCGCCGTCGCCGAAGTCCCAGGAGTACGAGAGGGCGTCGCCGTTGGGGTCGTCGCCGATCGCGCTGAACGACACGCTCTCGCCCTCGTCGGGACTCGCGTTCTCCAGCACGGCGCTGACGGTCGGCGGCTCGTTCGTGTTCACGCGCGCAAGGAGGAACTTGGTGTCGGGGCCGGTCTCCATCAGCGTGTCGACCACGGCCTTTGTGCCGTCGTCGAGAGGGCTCAGGGCCGCGTTCATGAGCCGATTCTGGTTGGCGGTGTCCTCGTCGTCGGTGTAGACGAAGCCGGTCTCCGCCGCCTCGCTCAGGGTCGGAGCGGCGAGCACTCCGTAGTTGAAGCCGAAGTCCGGGAACCGGAACATCCCCGGGAGCCCCAGAGACTGCCGGAACAGGCACCAGTGCAACTCGGTTCCGTCCCCGCCGTCGAAGTTCTGGCGGGTGGGGCCGGTCTCGCCGGCCATCCAGCTCTCGTTGACCGGCGGCGTGTCGGCGTCGTCGTGGTACCGCACGAACTCGGTGCTGCCGGCGGGGCAGGAGTCGCCCAACAGCAGCACGGCGTAGTCGTTGCCCGCCTGGGTGGGCGCCAGGCGACCGAACCGCGTGCCGTCCACTCTGCAGAACTCGAACGTCGTGTTCCGGTCGCTGACGATCGGGCCGATCCAGCCGCCACGGTCGTTGCGGTTGTCGTCGTCGTCGTTGTCCTGGTAGATCTTCACCTCCGTGGGGTCGGGGCAGCTGCCGGCGACGGCGGGGATCACGCCGACGTCGTTCGGACGCTGCGGCACCGGCGGGTAGACCTCGGCGGCGCCTTTCTGGTCCCAGGAGGAGAGGTTCGGGCTGCCGAACCGCACACCGGTGACGTCGGCGCACTCGGGCTCGTAGGTCATGATCGAGTCCCAGTCAAACTCGAACATGTTCACGACCGTGTACTTTTTCACCTCGAATTTCGTCGAGACGTCACTGGCGGAAAACGGCGTCTCGAAGCAGGCGGACGGCGTCACCGGGTTGAACCACTCGTGGTCGAACCCGATCGCATGGCCCAACTCGTGGATGCCGTACTGCTCCGCACACGCGAAGTCGTATTCCATGCGTGCTCGAGCCGCGTCGTAGTCGATGCAGGTGTGTCCCCACGGCTTGAACGAGACGCCTGCGCCCGCCCCGTCGCTGGTCCGGTTCTTGGTCTCTGTCCCCAGTCCCACAGTCCTGTTGCCGGCGTCGGGATGGATGTAGAGGCCGACGGCGCCCGCCTGCTCGCTCGGGGTCAGGGAGGTGCAGTCCTCCCAGCCCACGAACCGGACCGACGAGTGCTTCTCCCAGCTCGTCCGCAGGGCGTCGCGCACCTGGCCGACGACGATGCTGAGCGCCGGGTTCGGATCATGGGTCAGGGTCCCGTCCTTCTGCGCCGCCGAACTCCCGGCGACGATGCAGACCGGGATGATGGCGTACCCATCGGCCCTGATGTCCCAGCGCACGCTGTTCTTGAACACCGAGGCGTGAGCCGGCGCCGATTGACTGATCGCGACGAGGCCCAGCGCGAGTGACAGCAGGAAGAGCGCCCGCGTGATCCTGGTCCCCCTCATGGTGATCGATCCGTGGCCCTGTTGCTTGCGTCGTTGCTCTCGTCCCCACATGGGTTCCTCCCTACGTCTGGTTGCTCGGATCCGGAGGCCTCGATCGCGTGTCGGCGCGCTCCGTTGATGAGCGCGTCGAGCGCGGCGACGAGCCCGAGCCAGCCGGTGAAGTGCCTCACGGAGGCGCCTCGCGAGCTGGCGCGACCCCGGAGGTAGTCACCGTCGAGTTCGACCTCGACACGGATCGTGGCCTGCCTGCTCTCCACGACCGTGAGCATCCGCGCACGCGGCTCTCGGGGCATCGTGGAGAACCCGAAACGGGCACCCCTAACTTTTGCGGCCTTCCAGCCTAGGTGGTGGCGGCGGCGAGCTCGTCGGGGAGCTCGCGGCGGGAGTGGATACCGAGCTTGCGATAGGCGTTGCTGAGGTGGACTTCGATTGTCTTGGGGGTGACGAAGAGCTTCTGGGCGATGTCGCGGTTCGTGTCTCCTCTTGCCGCTAGGGTCGCAACTCGCCGTTCACTGGCGGTCAGCGCCTCCACGCCGTGGAGGGCGGTTCTGCGTGGCCTCCCGCCGGCGGTGTGCAGTTCCGTGCGTGTCTGCTCGAGGAGGCCGGTCGCCCCGCAGACCTCGGCGAGCTGGAGCGCCCGGCGTAGCGGCCCTCGGGCTTCCCTGGGGCGGCCGGTGTGGCGGAGGGCGGTGCCGAGCGCGGCCAACGCCTTGGCGTGCTCGAGGCGGGCGGGCGAGCCAGCCACGACCGCGACAGCCCTGCGCAGGTGCTCGAGGCCATCCTCGCGCTCGAGCGCTCCCAGAACACACAGGGAGCGGGCCATCGTTCCCGGGGCGCCCCACTGGCTGGCCAGCTCGAGGTCTTCTCGGGCGAGTTCGAGCGCCTCCTCGTGGCGGCCGAGCGCGTCCAGCGCTAGCGCCTTGTGCTGGCGCCAGGGCGTGTCGAACGGGTTGCGCAGATAGGCGAAACGCTCCGAAAAGGCGTCCGAGACCACGAGCGCCTCCTCGAACCGCTCCTCGGTCACGAGCAGCTCCAGGTGGCCGTTCAGCCAGTAGCGCGCGGTGTCGGAGCGGCCGCCCGGGTCGCCCACGCGCTCCAGAGTCCGGCGGGCCTCAGCCGGCCGGCCTCGCTCGTACAGCACGCCGGCGAGGTTGTAGGCGCAGTCGATCTCTCCTCCCGGCCCCTGCCCGCGGCCCCAGGAGGTGAACTCCTCTACTGCCGACCGTAGCGAGTCCTCCGCCTCTGCCAGCTCCCCCCACCGGTACATGGTGAACCCGCGGCCGTAGCTGATGCCGCTCTTCGCAAACAGCGACCCGCGGCTGTGGGCGTCCGCGAGTGAGAGCTCCCATGCATCCCGCGCCTCGGGCCGGTCAGCGCGCACGAGGACGAGGATCGCAGTGATCCCGAGGAAGGCGTCGTCGACAGCGATGAGCTCGCCTCCGGCAAGCGCTTCGAGCGCGAGCTCGGCGCAGGCCTTGCTCGACCCGCCGGCGAACATCCACTCCCGCGCAGCGACCGTTGCCAGCATCTTCGCCCCGACGCCCGCGGGAACCGGCCGGCTGCGGCGGCGCGTCAGCCGACGGTATGCCTCTGGATCGCCTGCGCCGAAGGACACCGTCCGAAGCTCGAGGGCCTCCAGCGCGTGCTTGAGGCCGTCGAGGTTGGAGGGGAGCTCGGCCGCCGCGCGAATCGCCACCGCCGCCGCCTCGGCTGCGCGGTCGGTGAAGAGCAGCGCTCTTCCGAGCGTTTGGGCCGCCAGGGCGCGAGCCTTTGGGTCCGAAAGCCCTTCAAGGGCCTCGCTGAGGTGTTCGACCGCGTCAGGGCCGCTCGTCGACGCCTCCGCGAAGCCGAGCTCGAGGAGGACGTCCGCCCGCTCCTCGGCCGGCGGCGGCTCTTCGAGGGCCCGCGAGAGGTAGGCGAGGGCGCTCTCGATCGCTCCCTTTCTGAGGGCGGCGGCCGCCGCCGTTCTCAGTTTCTCGACGACCCACGCCTCTCCGCGGGCCGGGACGGCGAGCAGGTGAGCGGCCACCTGCTCGGCAGGGGCACCCCCATCCGCGAGCAGCCTGGCCGCGCGCTCGTGCTCCAGCCCGAGCTCCGGCGGCGGCAGCTCGTGGTAGACCGTGGCCCGGACGAGGGGATGCACGAACTCGAGCGCGCGCTCGGCCTGCAGGATCTCCGCACGCACCAGCGCCGCTGCGCCGGCACGGGCCTCCCGCTTGCTCAGGCCGGCGAGCGAGGCCGCCGTGGTGACCTCCGCGCCGTCGCCGAGCACCGCCGCCGCCCGCGCCACCTTCAGCGCCTCCTCCGGAAGGCGGGCGAGTCGCACGAGCACCGACCTCGCCACGGCGGCGGTCCCAAGCTCGGAAACCACGTCTGCGTGGGCGGCGTCCGGGCTCACGCCCTCGGAGCCCAGCGCCTTCAAGAGCTCCTCCAGGAGCAAGGGGTTCCCGCCGGTCGCCGAGTGGCACGCGGCAGCGAACACCTCGTCGACGTCCTGGCCCAGACGCTCGCGCACGAGGTCGGCGGCGGCCGGGGGGCTCAGGGGGTGCGGGTAAATGGAGACCGCAAGTGGATCCCTCGTGATCTCGCCCAGCGTCGCAGGCTCCGTGCCGTGCTCGGAGGTCCGGACGCTGCACGCGACCAGCACCGGCAACCCGTCCAGCCGGCGCACGAAGTAGGCGAGGAACCTCAGCGAAGCGCGGTCGCACCACTGCAGGTCGTCGACCGACACGAGCAGCGGCCGCCGGGCGCTCAGGTTCACGCAGAGCCAGTAGAGACCGTGCAGGGAGGCGAAGGACGGATCAGCGGCCGGCTCCTCGCCGTCGCCGCCGACCAGCTCGAAGACGGCCTGCGCCGCGGTCGCAGCTCCTGAGAAGGCCCACACGCGATCGTCCTCGTCGACGAGGACGGGCTCGAACAGCTGGCGCACGACCCCGAATGGAAACTCACGCTCGAGTTCGCCCCCACGGGCGAGGAGAACCTGGAAGCCGGCAGCCGACGCCTGCCGCCGCGCCTCGAGCAGGAGCCGCGTCTTCCCGATCCCGGCTGGTCCCTCGACCAGCGCTACGCGCCCCTGGCCGGCCGTGGCCGCGGTAACGAGCGCTTCCAAGGAGGCAACTTCCCGCTCCCGCTCGAGAAGCGGCCTTCGCGACAGCTGCACGGGAATCGCTCCTGCTCAGCTCGACAACTTCAGAGAAGATACTTGCGGTGGTTAGATCGCGCTCTTCGCGCGGCCTTCGCCGAACCGGCCCCTGACCTCAGAGGGGCGTGGTGGAAGCGGTGGCCGCGAGCTCGCCCGGCAGCTCGCGGCGGGAGCGGATCCCGAGCTTGCGGTATGCGTTGCTCAGGTGCACTTCAACCGTCTTGGGGGTGACGAACAGCGCCTGCGCGATCTCACGGTTGGTATCGCCCATCGCCGCCAGGGTCGCTACCCGCCGCTCACTCGCGGTCAGCGCCTCGATGCCCTGGAGGGCGGTGCGGCGCGGCCGCCCCCCGGCCGCGTACAGCTCCGAACGCGCTCGCTCGGCCAGGCCCAGTGCCCCGCACACCTCCGCCAGTTCGAGCGCCCGGCGAAGCGGCTCGCGCGCCTCCCGCGGGCGGCGGGCGTGGCGTAGGGCCGTGCCGAGCGCGGCCAGCGCCTTGGCGTGCTCGAGGCGGGCGGGCGAGCCAGCCACGACCGCGACAGCCTTGCGCAGGTGCTCGAGGCCGTCCTCGCGCTCGAGGGTGCCCAAAACACGCAAGGAGCGGGACATCGTTCCCGGGGCACCCCACTGGCTGGCCAGTTCGAGGTCTTCTTGGGCGAGCGCGAGGGCCTCGTCACGGCGGCCCAGCCCGTCGAGAGCGAGCGCCTTGTGCTGGCGCCAGGGCGTGTCGAACGGGTTGCGCAGATAGGCGAAACGCTCCGGGAAGTCGTCGACGGCCGCGAGCGTCTCCTCGAGCCGCCCCTCGGTCACGAGCAGCTCCAGCTGGCAGTTCAACCAGTAGCGTGCGCCGTCGGAGTGGTCGCCGGGATCGCTTACCCGCTCGAGGGCGCTGCGAGCTGCCTCAAGGTCGCCGCGCTCGCCGAGTACCCCGGCCAGCATCGCGGCGCCATGAATCTCTCCTGCTTGGCGTCCCAGGCCCCAGGAGGTGAACTCCGCGAAGGCCGTCCACAGCGACTCCTCCGCCTCGGCCAGCTCTCCTCTCCGGTGCATCGTGAATCCGCGCCAGAGACTGATTGCGGATTTCGCGAACAGAGAGCCACGGCGGTGGGCCTCGGCCAGGGCGGCCTCCCACGAGTCGAGGGCCTCCTCACGGTCTGCCCGCACGAGGACGAGAATCGCAGTGACGGCAAGTAGTCCGGTGTCGGCCGCGATCAACTCGTTCTCGCCGAGCGCGTCGAGGGCGAGCTCGGCGCAGGCCTCGCTCGACCCGCTGGCGAACATCCACTCCCGCGCGGCAACCGCAGCCAGCATCCTCGCGCCCACACCAGCTTCGACGGGTCTCGTTCGGTACACCCTCAACCGCCGGAGCGTCGCCGGGTCACCGGCGCCGAACACGGCCGTGATCGACTCGAAGGCCTCGAGCGCGCTTCTGAGATCGTCGAGCTCAGTCGGAAGCTCGGCCGCCGCGCGTCTGGCCACGGCCGCCGCCTCGTCCGCGCGCCCCGTGAAAAGCAGCGTTCTCCCGAGCGTCTGCGCGGCCCTGCCGCGAGCCTGCGCGTCGGAGAGCAGTTCATAGGCCTCGCCGAGATGCTTCACCGCGTCGGGGCCGCTCGTCAGCGCCTCCGCACGCCCGAGCGCGACCAGAACCCCGGCCCGCTCGTCCGGCGTCGGCGGCTCCGCCAGCGCCCGTGACAGGTAGGCGACGGCGCTCTCGGCCGCCCCCTTCTGCAACGACACCGAAGCCGCCCGTCGCAATGTCTCAACGACCTTCGCCTCGCCGCGGGGAGAGACCTCGAGCAGGTGAGCGGCCACGTGTTCGGGCGGTGCCCCCGCACGTGCCAGCAGCTCGGCAGCGCGCTCGTGCTGAAGCTCGAGGTCCGCCGGGGACATCTCGTGGTAGACGGTTGCGCCTACGAGCGGATTGACGAAGGTGAGCGTGTGCTCGGCCTCGAGAATCTCGGCTCGCACGAGCGCGGCCGCTCCGAAACGTGCCTCCCGCTCGCTGATCTCGGCGAGCGGGGCCGCCAAGGGGAGCTCGGCGCCGCCGCCGAGCACCGCCGCCGCGCGCGCCACCTTCACGGCCGCCTCGGGTAGCCGCGCCAGACGCGCCAGCACCGCGCGTGAAACCGCTCGAGGCCCGAGGTCGGAGACGACGCCGGCATGAGCGGCATCCGGGTGCACGCCCTCCGCCTCCAGCGCTTTCAAGAGCTCGTCCAGGAGCAGAGGATTACCGCCTGTCGCCGAGTGGCACGCGGCCGTGAACTCCTCCTCGGGATCCTGGCGGAGCCGAGTGCGAACGAGATCCGCGGCGGCGAGCAGGCTCAGCGGGCGCGGCTCGATCGAGACGGTCAGCCAGTCGCCCGCGATCTCACGCAACACCGCCGACTCCACCCCCGGCTCCGACCTCCGCACGCTGCATGCGACCAGCACCGGGAGCCCCTCCAGCCGACGGACGACATAGGCAAGGAAGCGCAACGAGGCGCGGTCGCACCAGTGGAGGTCGTCGACCGCCACGAGGAGCGGCCCGTCCGAGCTCAGATTGACCGTGAGCCAGTAGAGGCCGTGCAAGGAGGCAAAGGAGGCGTCGGCGGCGCGCTCATCCCCGTCGCCCTCGAGCTCGAAAACGGCAGCCGCAGCCGCGGCCGCACCGGCCATCGCCTTCGCACGTGCATCGTGGTCAATCAGGACCGGCTCGAAGAGCTGGCGCACGACCCCGAACGGAAACTCGCGCTCCAGCTCGCCCCCACGGGCGACGAGAACGCGAAAGCCTTTCTTCGCGGCTCTCTGTCGCGCCTCGAGCAGAAGCCGTGTCTTCCCGATGCCCGGAGGCCCCTCGACGAACGCGACGCATGCCTCGCCGGTCGCCGCCTGGCGAAGAAGGGACTCCAAGGACGCTACCTCTCCCTCCCGCTCCAGGAGCGGCCACTGCGACGAAAGCGTGGGAAGGACCTCGGCCTCGCTCAACGCCCCGCCCATTGTAGGTCGAGAGGGGCGCTACTGGAGCTCGCCCTTCAACGGGGCTGGTACAACGAGTTTCGTGATGTCCGGCCCCATCAGTTCGGTCCATTCGCTCTGCCGTAATCAATCGACCCGATTGGAAGTGACTGGACTTCGCTCGCGTGGCCCGGACGCCTGACGCTGGACCAGTGTTGCCCCGGGCTCGACGGACACCGGGCCTCGCGATTCCTCCGTGTAGCCCCGAACCGGCGGTAGAGGCCCGCTGAGGTGATGTCCCGGTGCTGCCATGAGGGTACGGCAGCCAAGAAACCCCTGCTTATAGGGACTTTCTGCCACGCCATGGGTATGTAGAGCTGCCGGGCACCTGTCTGGCGAGCCCGCAGAAATGGCTTGCTCAAGCGGTATCTGGGCTCCCCGAAATGGCTCCAGATGCACCTTCCACTTGCGTGGTTAGCCGTGATGAGTCTCAGGTTGGGAGGCGGCTCAAGACCCCCCGCAAGGTGTTGGTGTTGGAGCCCGTATTGTCATGGTGATGGCACCCGGGGCGGCGCGCTCACGGCTCCGAGAGGGCGAGCGTCCAGGTGAACCGCGTCAAGCTTTCACGGGGTGACAGCCCACCGGGCCGCTCTCCGCGCCGGACGAGGAGGGTGGGTGGCCGGCTATTGGCACGCCAGCGAGGATGGCGTAAGCTAGCGCCGCTTTGGCGAGGATGATCCTCTTCGGCGGGCGAGGATAGTGTCGACGGCAGACGCTGCCGAACGCCAGCCGCCTGCCGTGGCGGCGCCGCCGGTAGCTGTGGCGGGACCGTCTTTCATCGCGTGGACGGCGCTGGCGCTGATGACGGTGTCGTCGGTCGCGAGCTTGCGGCCGGCGCCGACGATGGCGGTCTACGGGCTGGCGGCCGTGTTTCTCTATGTGCTGCCGGCGATCGTCTTTCTGATCCCGACGGCGCTTGTGTCGGCCGAGCTGGCGTCCGGGTGGTCGGGCGGTATCTACCGGTGGGTGACGGAGGGGATCTCGCCTCGTATGGGTTTCACGGCCGCCTGGCATCAGTACGCGATGACGTTGTTCTACTATCCGTCGCTCCTCTCGTTCGTGGCGGCCACGCTCGCGTATGTGATCGCCCCCGATTTGGCGGCGAGCGGCGTCTGGACTGCGATCGTGATCATCAGCGTCTATTGGCTTGGTGTGCTCGTGCAGTTGCGGGGCGGCATCGGCGTGATCGCGAAGCTTGCCTCGAGCGGCGTCCTGATCGGCACGTTGATCCCCGGTGTGCTGCTTGTCGGCTTGGGGGTTGTGTTCCTCGCCCAGGGGAACCCGTCCGCTGCGCCGATGGATGCGGAGCACATCCTTCCCGAGTGGGCGGGCATCGCCAGCATCGTTCTGATTGTCTCGAACTTCGGCGCCTACTCCGGCATGGAGATGAATGCCGTCCACGTGGGTCGGCTCCGCGACCCGAAGAGCCAGTTTCCGAGTGTGATGCTCGTCGCTACCGTGCTTGTGCTGCTGATCCTGATCCTGCCGCCGCTCGCGATCAGCTGGGTCGTCCCCGCCCAGGACGTGAGCCTGACGGCGGGAATCATGCAGGCCTTCGACTCGGTGCTCGCCTTCTTCGGTATCCAGTGGTTGACGCCGATCATCGGCCTCGCGATCGTGTCCGCCTCGCTCGCCGGTTTCCTCACCTGGCTGGCGGGGCCCTCGAGGGGTCTCCTGCTGGTCTCGAGGGAGGGCGGCTACTTGCCTCCCTGGTTTCAGCGGACGAACGCCGCCGGCGTGCAGGTGAACATCCTCGTCGCGCAGGGGCTCTTGACTACGGTGCTCGCGCTGCTCTTCGCGTTTTCGGCGGCCGTTTCGAACGCCTATTGGATCTTCATGACGATCACGACGTCGGTCTATCTGCTCATGTACCTGTCGATGTTCGTGGCTGCGTACAACCTGCGGAAGCGCCAGCCGGACCATCCGCGCGGCTACCGCGCGCCGGCGCTGGGGCTGCTCTGCGCCGTCGGCTTTGTGTCTTCTCTGGCGGCGGTCCTGATCGGTTTCGTCCCGCCCTCGCAGCTCGACTTCAGCGCGGCCGCATACGTGTTCTTCGTCGGCGGCGGGGTGGTTCTGCTCGGCGTGATCGTCCCGCTGCTCTGCCTTTGGCTCCGCAAGCCGAGCTGGAAGACCGCTGAGCCCGCTCCGGGGGACGTCGCGTGAGGGAGCGAACGATCTACTGGCTCGTGGCCGGCGCCCTCGGCGTGCTGCTGGTCGTGATGCTGGTGGCCTGGAACTACGACCGCCAGAACGAGGAAGCCGACGCGAAGGCGCAGGAGCTGATCGCCGCCTACGAGGCGGCGGGCCTGCGGGCTCCCGACCCGGACCAGATCGCGCGGACGCTCGGCGACGACGGCGGACAGGTGTGCGAGACGGCGGACAGCGAGCTGGTGCAGGGCTACTGGAAGCTGCGGCTCGCCGTCGGCGGCGAGTTCTACCAGCGCGCTACGAGGCTCGACCCGCGTGTTCGCGAGGGCCTGTCGTTGGTCGTCGACGTCTACTGCCCGGAGAAGCGCCCCGCGATCGAGGACTTCTTCGAGGACTGGGACTTCGACGACGTCGTCCGCGACTAGCGGGGGCCGGGCCGTGTCGGCAGAGGGACTGCGCGAACGGATACGAGGCCTCATGCCCAAGGCCTGGGACGACCTGGCGCAGATGGTCGCGTTCAAGTCGGTCGCGGATGCGAAGCAGTTCCCGCCCGAGGAGTGCGAGAGGATGGTCGACTGGACGATCGGGGCCTTTACGGGCGTCGGCGTCCAGGACGTGCAGGCGTATGAGACGGCCGACGGCAGCAAGGCCGTCTGCGGCCATGTCCCCGGGCCCGCGGGCGCGCCAACGGTGCTTCTCTACTTCCACCACGACGTGCAGCCGCCGGCCGACGAGCAGGCCTGGTTGAGCCCGCCCTGGGAGCTGACCGAGCGGGAGGGGCGCTGGTACGGCCGCGGCGCGGCCGACTGCAAGGGCAGCATCGCCGTGCATCTCACCGCGCTGCGGGCGCTCGCGGGCGAGCTGCCCGTCAGCGTCAAGATCGTGGGCGAGGGCTCGGAGGAGCAGGGCACGGGCGGCCTCGAGAAGTTCGTCCCGGAGAACGCCGACCTCCTGCGCGCCGATGCGATCCTCGTCGCGGATACCGGCAACTTCGCGGTCGGCGTCCCGAGCCTGACCACGAGCCTGCGCGGGCTGGCCAACGTCTGGGTGACCGTGCGCACGTCCTCGATGGCGCTGCACTCCGGCATGTACGGCGGGGCCGCGCCCGACGCGCTGGCCGCGCTGATCGCGATGCTCGCCACGCTGCGGGACGAGCACGGCAACACGACGATTACGGGCCTGGACTCCTCGCGCACGTGGGAGGGGGCCGGGTACCCGCCCGAGCAGTTCCGCCAGGACGCGGGCGTCCTCGACGGCGTCGACCTCCTGGGCGAGAGGGTCTCCGACATGCTCTGGGCCCGGCCCGCCGCGACGGTGCTCGGCATCGACTGCCCGCCTGTTGTCGGCTCCTCCGCGGCGATCCAGCCCGAGGCCCGCGCGCGCATCAACCTGCGCGTGCCCCCGGGCGGCGACGCCGAGGAGGCGCAGACGGCGCTGATCGAGCACCTGAAGGCGGTCGCCCCGTGGAACGTCCAGGTCGAGTTCGAGCGGGAGGCGGAGGGCGCGCCGTTCAGCGGCCTCCTCGAAGGCTCCGGGTTCGAGGCCATGACCGCCGCCATGGCAGAGGCCTACGGGCGGGACGTGACGCTGCTCGGCCAGGGCGGCTCGATCCCGCTCTGCAACGTCTTCCAGGAGACGTTCCCCGACACGGAGATCATGCTGCTCGGCGTCGAGGAGCCGCAGTGCCTGATCCACGCTCCCAACGAGAGCGTGGATCCCACAGAGATCGAGCGGATGGCGCTCGTCGAGGCGCTCTTCCTGGAGAAGTACGCGAAGGCCAAGTCGTCGTGACCACGGCCGAAAGCCGGCCGGCCGGCGGCGGGGTGCTCGCGGCCGCGTGCGTGTCCGCCCTCGTCGTCAATGCGAATCCCTCCGCCGTCACGATCCTGCTCCCGGCGATCAGCGAGGACGTGGACGCCCCCGTCGCGCAGCTCCAGTGGGCCGTGACCGGCTACTCGCTCGTGGGCGCCGCCGTGATCATCACCTCGGGGGCGCTCGGCGATGTGCCCGGGCGCCGGAAGGTGTTTGGCCGGCCTGGCGCTCTTCGTCGCCTCCTGCGCGCTCATCGCGCCGTCCACGACCGCCGCCGGCGTGGTCGGGGGTCGCATGAGCCAGGGCGCGGCGGGCGCGACGATTCTCGCCTGTGGCATGAGCCTCCTCTCGGTGGCTTCGTCCGGCTCGGCTCAGATGAAGGCGATCACGCTCTGGGGCGCCGCGTGGGCCGCGGGGGCGGCGATCGGCCCGCTCGTGGGCGGCGTGCTGGTGGACACGACGGGCTGGCAGGGCCTGTTCTGGATCGACGCGGCCGTCGCCGCTGCCTGTGTCCCCCTCACGTTGGCGGCGGTCGAGGAGTCACGTGACCCGGACGCGCCGCGGTCGATCGACTTCGCCGGCACGGTCCTCGTCGCGCTCGTGCTCGCGCCGGTCGTGCTCGCGCTGAGCAAGGGCAACGATTGGGGCTGGGCGTCGCTCGCAACGCTGGGATGCTTCGCCATCTCGATCGTGGCGACCGTGCTGTTCGTGGTCGTCGAGAAGCGGGCGAAGGCTCCGCTCGTCGACCTCCAGCTCCTGCGGAACCGGATCCTCATCGGCGCGACGCTCGCGATCCTGATCGTCGCGGGCACGATCAACGCGCTCATGTACGTGCTGAGCTTGTACCTCCAGAACCCGGCGGGGCTGGGGATGAGCGCTCTGGAAGCAGGCCTGGCGACCCTTCCCGCGGCCGCCGGCATGGTCGCCGTCACACCGTTGATCACGCCGCTCGCGTCCCGGATCGGAGGTGGGCGGGCGGTCGCGCTGGGGTTCGCCCTCGCGGCCTTCGGCTTCGCGGTGCTCGCGTTCGTCGAGGCGTCGTGGACGTACGTTGCGTTCGTCGGCCCGCTCGTGGTCCTCGCCGTTGGCCTGGGGATCGCCAACGGGCCCGCCTCGTCGGGCTCGACGGCGGCTGTCCCGCCGGATCAGGTCGGCCAGGCTGCCGGCATCTCCAACATGGCCCGCTACGTCGGCGCCGCAGTGGCCGTGGCCGTGGTCGCGATGGTGAACAATTCCGTCACGAACAATCAGCTGGACGCGGGCGAATCGGCCTCCCAGGCGCTGGCGGCCGGGCTCTCGAGGTCGTCGCTCTTGATGGCGATCTGGGCCGCGCTCGGCATTCTGCTCATTGCGCTCATGGCCCGTTACCGCCCCGTCCGCGCACGGGCGGTCGACCGCGCTGCGGCCGCTGCGGTGGTCACCCACACGATCCCGATCCAGCCGGCGCTCAGCTCGCCGGGCAACCCGGAGCGCTAGGCGGAAGGAGGCGGACTACAGATGGTTCGTCCGTTCACCATGGAGGACTTCGCACGCAGGATGGAGCGCGCCACCACGCAGGCCGAGGAAGCGGGGCTGACCGGCGTGCTGGTCACGCCCGGTCCGGACCTCCTCTACTTCACAGGCTACGAGCCGATCGCAATCACCGAGCGGATCACGATGCTCGCGCTCCAGGCCGGGCGCGACCCGTCGATGATCGTGCCGATCCTCGAGCGTCCCGACGCTGAGGCCGCGCCGGGCGGTGCCGCCGTATCGCTCGCGGATTGGAAAGACGGCAGCGACCCCTACGCCGCGACGGCGGAGCTGCTCGACCCTGCGGGCCGCTACGCGATCTCCGACTCGGCCTGGGCGATGCACGTGCTCGGGCTCCAGCAGACCCTGCCGGGCTCGTCCTACGCCTCGATGACGAGCACGCTGCCGATGCTGCGTGCGGTCAAGGACGCCGACGAGCTCGAACGGCTCGCCGCCGCCGGCGCGGCCGCCGACGCGACCTTCGAGCAGATTGCGAAGGTCCGCTTCGCCGGACGCCGCGAGAGCGACGTCGCCGCCGATCTCGCCGGGTTCCTCCGCGAGCACGGGCACTCCGAGGTCGACTTCACCGTCGTCGGCTCCGGCCCCAACGGGGCCAACCCGCACCACGAGATGAGCGAGCGGGTGATCGAGGAGGGCGACATGGTCGTGCTCGACTTCGGCGGGATCAAGGACGGCTACGGCTCGGACACGAGCCGCACCGTGCACGTCGGCGAGCCGTCGGACGAGGAGCGCGAGGTCTACGAGATCGTCCGCCGGGCGCAGCAGGCCGGCTTCGAGGCCGTGCGGACGGGAGTAAAGTGCCAGGAGATCGACCGCGCCGCGCGGAGCGTGATCGCCGACGCGGGCTACGGCGAGCAGTTCATCCACCGCACCGGGCACGGGATCGGCCTGACCACCCACGAGCCTCCGTACATGGTCGAAGGGGAGACGCGCGCGCTCGAGCCGGGCATGTGCTTCTCGATCGAGCCGGGCGTCTACCTCTCCGGCCGCTTCGGCGTCCGGATCGAGGACATCGTCACTGTGACGGAGGAGGGCGGCCGGCGCCTGAACAACACGTCGCACGAGCTGCAGATCGTCGAGTGACATGACCGTTCGCGGCGCGGCTTTCCTGGGGATCGGCGCCATGGTCGGCGCCGGCATCTTCGCGCTTCTGGGGGAGGCAGCGGTGGTGGCGGGCTCGGCGGTCTGGCTCTCCTTCCTGCTCGCGGGCGTCGTGGCGGCGTTGCTCGGCTACAACGTGGTCAAGCTGGGCGTCCGGTACCCGTCGTCCGGCGGGCTGATCGCCTACCTGCTCGAAGGATTCGGGAACGGCCGCCTGGTCGGCATCGCCTCGTGGCTCGGGTACTTCGCCGCGATCGTGATCGTCTGCTCGATGGTCGCCGTCGCCTTCGGGAGCTACGCGACCTCGCTCTTCGTCGGCGACGACGCAGCGGCCTGGTGGGACAACGTCTTCACGTCGGCCATCGTCGCCGTCATGGCCGCGATCAACCTGGTGGGCTCGCGGATCGTCGACCGCGCGCAGTCGCTGATCGTCGTTCTCTTGCTCGGCGTGTTCGCGGTCTTCATCGCCGTCACGATCGTCGACATCGACCCCGATCTGCTCGCCTTCAGCGGCTACCCGTCTTTCTCCGACATTATTGCCAGCGTCGCGCTGACGTTCTTCGCCTACCTCGGCTTCAGCGTGATCACGTTCACGGTGGGAGACCTGCGCGACCCGGCGCGGGAGCTCCCGACGGCCATGTATATGGCGCTCGGCGTGACGGCCGGTCTCTACCTGCTGATCTCGCTCGGCGTCTTCGGCACCTTGACCGTCGACGAGGTGATCGGGTACGGCGAGACCGCGATCGCGGAGGCGGCCCGACCGGCGCTCGGAGACACCGGCTTCACGGTCATGGCGGTCGCCGCCCTGCTGGCGACGGCATCGTCGGTGAACGCGACGCTCTACGCCTCCTCCGGGCTGACGGCGATGCTCGCAGATGTCGGCCAGTTCCCGCCTGTCTTCGGTCGCGGCTCCAGGCTCGGCCCGAACGCCGGGATGCTGATCACGGCGGCGATCGTTCTCGTGGTCTCCAACCTCGTGAACCTCTCCGCCATCGCCTCCGTCGGCAGCGCGTGCTCGCTCGTCATCTTCCTCCTGGTCGGCGCAGCCGGATTCCGTCGGCGCTCGGGAACGGGAGCGCGCGGCTCGATCGTGCTGCTGGGTGCGGCTGCAACCGCGATCGTGCTCGTCTTCTTCGCGGTCGACACCGTCCGGAACTCGCCGGAGACGTTCACCGCCATCGTCGCGATTACCCTCCTGGCGGTCGTGCTCGACCTCATCTGGAAGCGGATGAGACCGACGCCGCCCGAGCCGGCCATGGGGCTCGCCCCGGAAGAGACGACCTAGTCCGTCCGGCCAGCCGAGCGCGCCGCGGTCGCCGCGCGGCTGGCCATGAACCCGCCCGTCATTCGCGGCAGCACCGTTGAGAACGCGATCATGGCGATAACCCGGCTCGTAGAGCACCTTGCAGGTGTTGTCATCGTGATGTCGCGCGGCGCGTGAGGGCAAGAAATCCCTGCTCAGAGGCAACTTGTAACCACGCCATGGGTATGTAGAGGTCGCCCGCGGCCGTCCAGCGAGGCCGCGGGGAAGCCCATTGGCACATTCTCCGTGCGTGGAAGCCGTCAGCCCGCGGCCGGATCAGGGCCGGTAGCGCACCAAGCCGACCTCCCACGTCTCGGTCAGCCAGCGAGGCACGAACTGATCGAGAGTGCGCTCGAGCTCCGTGCCGACAGCCTCGTCGACCACCCACCAGGAGACGACCGCGTCCACACCCGCCGGCGACTGCGCGTCCGGCGGATCGATGTACACACAACCGAGAATCGCGGTCTCCTCCTCTTCGAGCACGGCGTAGTTGAAGCTCTCGTGCGCCGCGATCTCAGCCTCGTGGCGCGCAAGATCCTTTCGGTCGGCCTCGTAGCTCATGTCCGCGGGCGGCCAGCCCCACGCCTTGCCGTACTTGGCCCACAGCCGCTCGCGCGAGCCCATGACCGCGGGATAGTCGATATCGACGTCCGCTTCGCGGATCGGACGTAGGTGGTGGCCGGTCGGAAGCTCGACCCGCAGCGGGTGCCGGAAGTCCTCAGGGAGCCACTGCACGGCCGGATCTTCGCAAAGCGACAACGACTCAGAGGCAGGACGTCGGCGCGGGCCCGCGCCGCACCGGCGAGCTTGCCGCAGCGGCAGGGGCCTCGAAAGTCAGCAAGTCGATTCGAGCGAGAAAGGGCTAGTTTGCGGACGTGAGTCGACCGTTGGGGCTGATCGGCGTGCCTACCAGCGCCGGGGCCTTCGCTCCGGGCCAGGAGCAGGCGCCGCGCGCGCTCCGGGAGGCGGGCTTGGTCGAGTCGCTGCGGCAGTCTGGCGTTCAGGTGCGCGACCACGGGGATCGCGAGACGTGGCGCTGGCGCCCTGACCGAGACAACCGGCGCGCCCAGAACCTGGGCAAGGTCGTAGAGATTGCGGCCGACACCGCGCAGCGGGTGGGCGATGCCGTCAGTGCAGGCGAGGCGACCGTGGTGCTCGGCGGCGACTGCACGGTCGGCATCGGCACGGTCGCCGGGCATCTCACAAGTAGAGAACGGCTTGGGCTGGTCTACTTCGACACGCACGCCGATCTCAACGTGCCAAGTAGCGTCCGCGAGGGCGCCCTGGACTGGATGGGTTTGGCCCACATGCTGGGCGAGGAAGGAGCGGCGCCGGAACTGGTGAACGTCGGCACCCGCACGCCGCTGCTCGAAGCCGATCAAGTCACCCTCTTCGCCTGGGGGAACGAGCAGGCGACGCCGTTCGAGCGCTCCGTGATCGACCACCGCAACATCGGGGTAATCCCGGTCGACCAGGTTTCCGCCGGCCCGGAGCAAGCCGCGCTTCGAGCACGAGAGCTACTCGAGGATCGCTGTGAGCGACTGCTGGTTCACTTTGACGTCGACGTCATCGATTTCACAGACGTGCCCCTCTCGGAGAATTGGGGCCGCAACGAAGGGCTTGCCTACGACCACGCCCTGAAAGCGCTGGAGACCCTGTTGGCGAGCCCGCGCCTCGCGGGAGTCACCATCACCGAGCTGAACCCCGATCACACCGAGGAAGACGCACATGGCATCGAGCGCTTCGTGGCCGCCATCAGCGGAAGCCTTGCCAGCGCACCAGCGATCAAGCACGGCTAGCAGTCCCTTCCGAGCGCGGCGGCCCGGACCGACTCGGGGTGTGCCCCTGCCATGGGCATGTGGAGGAGGAGCGCCCGTCGCCGGAGGCTCCTCTCGCTGGTGGATGTGATGTCCTAAGCGGAAGCTGGAAGAAGGCGCGGTGCTGGATGCCGTCCTTGCGTGTGAGCACGAACTCGCGGCTGGTGCCGGCCCAGTCCTTCTCGGTCTTCGTCTAGTGCCCAGGGCCTATGCTTGGTTGCGATGGACGGCCTCCGGAAGCTTTGCGTGATCGTCGAGGAGGTGCGGGCCGAGGCGGGCCGGCCGGTCGAGCCACCGGCGCTCGTCGCGGCGGCAGGGGCGGTGGTCGCCAACCCGCTCGCGGGACGCTTCGTCGAGGATCTCGCTGCCCTGGCGGACGCCTACTGCGAGCCGCTCGGCCGGCTGCTGACCGAGCGCGCGCTCGACGCTCTCGGCGCCGCGGAGGTCGAGGGCTACGGCAAGGGCGCGCTTGTCGGCCTCGGGGGTGAGGTCGAGCACGGGTCGGCCATCATCCACAACTTGCGCTTCGGGAACTTCGTCAGGGATCCCGTCGGCGGCAGCGCTCTCCTTCCGTCCGCGGAGAAGCGCGGCCCCGCCGGAGCCGCGATCGACCTGGCGCTCAAGCACAAGGACGACCACACGGTTCGCTCCCATCACCAGACCTTCGAGGTGCGGATAGCCGACGCCCCGCTCGACGACGAGATCGTCGTCTGGGTTGCGCTGGCCTCCTCGGGACGTCCGCTCGCGCGGCTGCCGGCCTTCGGCAGCGAGCTCGCTTCGGGCTCCGTCTGACCCATGGCGCGGGTGGCGTTCATCGGGATCGGGACAATGGGCCTGCCGATGGCGAGGAACCTCGTCGCGGCCGGGCACGAGCTCGTTGCGGTAGACGCCGACCCGGCCCGCGCGGCGCTGCTCGAGACGCCGGTCGCCGCCACTCCGGCCGAGGCGGCGGCCGGGTCCGACGTCGCACTCCTCTCACTGCCCTCGCCCGCAGCGGTGGAGGACGTCGTCCTCGGGCCCGGCGGGATCCGGGCGGGGGCTAGGCGCGGCCTTGCCCTTCTGGACATGTCCACCGGCCCGCCGGCGCTCGCACGCGCGCTCGCGGCCGAGCTGAACCGGTCGGGCATCGACTCGCTCGACGCGCCGGTCAGCGGGGGGCCGCGAGGGGCCGAGGCGGGCTCGCTCACCGTCATGGTCGGAGGAAGCCCCGAGGCCTTTGCCGCGTGGCGCCCGCTGCTCGAGACCCTCGGCAGCCTCGTCCTTCGTGTAGGGGCCTCCGGCGCCGGCCAGGCGGCGAAGCTCTGCAACAACATGATCGCCGGAGCGACGATGGTCGCGATCGCGGAAGCCTGCGCCCTCGCCCAGCGGGAAGGGATCGACCCAGGCGTCCTCTACAGCCTCCTGACCAGCTCGATGGGCGACTCGCGCGTCCTCCGCACCCGCTTTCCGGTGGACGGAGTCTCGGCGGAGCATCCGGCCTCACGGGACTACGAGCCGCTCTTCTCCCTCCAGCTAATGGCGAAGGACCTCGATCTGGCGCTCGAGCTGGCGGCCGCCCACGGCCTGGAAGCGCCCGTGGCCGCCGCCAGCCGGGATGGGTACCGGAGGGCGCAGGAACGTGGGGCCGGGCCGCTCGACTACTCCGCCGTCTACGAGGCGGCGCGCCCGTGACCGCGCTTCCTCTGCCGTGACGACCGGGCGAGCCGTCTCGGGGCTCGTCCTCGGCGCGGTCTTGGCGCTTGCGCTGGCGGCGACCTACGACGCCGTCCGCGGGGGAGCCGCCTCGCAGACAGTTCTCGATCCGCCCGAGGAGTCGCGTCTCACCGGGGCCGGGCTGCCCGAGCCGGGTGAGCTTCCGGGCAGTCTCGTCTTCGCCAGCCAGGACGGCTGCCGTCCGCGCTCACTCAGCCTCGCGACCCTCACGCTCGGGCGAAGCGGCCCGTCCCTCGACTGCGGACTCTGGGTCCCCTCACGCGGGCAGCTGGCGGTCGTCTCGCTCTCGCCGGCCCTGGGATTCCGCGGAAGCCGCGCGGCGTTCCTGCGCCTGAGCGATCCGCCTGCGACGGCGCAGGGGCTGGGGATCGTGCGCGGCGAGCCCTCGTGGTCGGACGAGGGCCGCCGACTGGCGTGGTGCACCGCGTCGGGCGCCACGGTCGTGCTCGACCTGGACACGGGAGAGCGCGACCGGCTCGCGGGGTGCCGCCCGAAGATAACTCCCGACGGCTCCGTGTTGACGCGGCCGACGCGGCTGCTCACCTCGACGCTCCTGAGAAACGGCGAGGTGCTGCTCGAGGAAGAGCAGCTCGCGCGACCCTTCCCGCCGGACAGCGAAGGCCCGCTCGACGTCGTCGGCTACGACCTCCGGCCGGACGGGCTCCTGGCCGTGGTGACCGTGCGCTTCGAGCCGGGGCGGCTGCCCCGCCGGCTCCTCCAGCTCTGGCGCGGCGAGAGGCTCGAGCGCGCGATCCTGCTGCCGGAGCTGAACCTGCCCGCCGGCGCCGGGCGCCTGGGCGACCGAGTCGAGTTCGACCCGACGGGCCGGGAAGTGGCCGTTTCCTTTCCCGGAGCCGGCAAGGAGATGATCCTCGTCGACCTGCGAACCGACGAGGTCACGATGGAGCCGACGAGCCAGCACGGCTTCGCGTGGTCGCCCGACGGGCGCTGGTTCGCGCTCTCGACCGGGGAGGAGATCCGCGTGCTCGGGCCCGACCGGCGCGATCCGGTGTACGTGCTGCCGGTCGGCGCTGCCTCGCTCGCCTGGCGCTAGGCGACCGCCGCCGTCGCGAACACGAGGTTGCGCGGGAGCGCAATGCGGAACTGGGCGAGGACGGAGCGCGCATCCTCGGCCGCGAAGTAGGCGTACTCGGGGAAGAAGCCGGCCTCCAGCTCGGCGGCCGTCGCGACGGCCGCGACGAGCCGCGCGCCTTCCGGCGTGCCGAGGAACGGGCCGATCCCCGCCCAGGCCTCGTCGAGCACGTCCTGCGCGGCGAGCGCCTTGTAGAGGCTCGGCACGTGCTCGGTGCCGTACGCCGCCCTGATCTCGGCATAGAGAGGATGCTCGTCGCGCAGCTCCGGGACGGGCGTGGGCGGGAGCGGCGCCGGAGCGGGCAGGTTCGAGGGAGGCCGCTCTCGGAGCGCAAGGACCCCGTCGAGGCTGAGACCGAGCGACGAGACGATCAGAAGCAGGTTGGGGAGGTCCGCGGCGAAGGGCGCGGCCGCCTCCCGGACGGCGGGAGAGGGGCGATAGCCGAGGCGAGGCCGCGCCAGCACCACGAGGCGGGCGGCCGCATCGGCGGCCCGCGGGTCGTCGTACAGGGCCCGCGCCTGGAGCCAGGCGGGCTCGAGCGCGGCGGGCTCCCGGGCCAGTGCCTTGAAGATCGCCGGGACGAAGGGCAGGCGGGCCCGGATGTCAGAGAAGACCGAGAGGACGAGCCCCGTCGCCTGCTCCTCGTGAAGGAGGTCGTACCGCAAGATTGCATACTGTATGCTCGCGGCCGTGGGCGGCAACCTGCTCGAGGGTCGGCTTCCGGCCCCGCGGAGCGCGAGCGCAGCGGCCGGCGAGGTCATCCGCGAGGCGATCATCGACGGGCGGCTCCCTCCCGGCCAGCGGCTGAAGGAGGAGGAGCTGGCGCGGGAGCTCGGCATGAGCCGGACGCCGGTTCGGGAGGCGCTCCTCACGCTCGAGAGCGAGGGCCTCGTCGAGTCGATCCCGCGGCGCGGCGCGACGGTGCGCTCGTACGCCGTCGGCGACCTCGACGACGTCTACCAGCTCCGCGCGCTCCTCGAGGGGTACGCGGCGCGGCGTGCGGCGACGCGCATCTCCCTCGACGACGTGGTTCGGCTGGAGGAAAGCTGCGATCGGTTCGACCGCCTGCGGGCCGAGGACGACCTGCTCGATCTCGTGAAGGAGAACCTCCTCTTCCACAGCGTCATTCACGCGGCGGCCGCCAGCGACCGGCTCGAGGCGCTCGTCCGCAAGGTGATCGAGATCCCGCTCGTCTACAAGTCGTTCTACTGGTACTCGCCGGAGCAGAAGCTCATCTCGCAGCACTACCACCGGCAGCTGGCGCGCGCGCTGCGGGCAGGAGACGGAGAGCGGGCGGAGCTGATCATGAAGGAGCACGTGCTCGAGGCGCGGGACTTCCTGCTCGCGCAACTCCAGCCCGGGGCGGAGGACGAGCTCGCATGAGCGTCGCTCGCCTCCGGCTCGTTCCCGTGGGGGAAACCATGTTTCCCCCACGAGCCCCCTTCTTTGAGACAGTGAGGGAACCTTCCGGTTCCCTCACACACCCTCCACACGCTCATAGGC
>JBOGZL010000250.1:0-4066 GCA_050697195.1 Solirubrobacterales bacterium | reverse complement strand
ACGCGAGCGCGAGCAGGCCCCACGCGGGGCCGCCGGCCGCGAGGAGCGCGAGCGGGAGCCCGACGTACGCGCCCGCGACGAGGCCGGTGTACACGGCGCGCGCCCGCTCGCGCCCCAGCCTCACGGCGAGCGTCATCTTCCCCGCCCGCCGGTCGGTCTCGATGTCGCGGACGTTGTTGACGACGAGGATCGCCGTGGACAGGAACCCGACCGGGATCGAGAGCGCGAACGGAAGCCAGTCGAGTCGCTCCACCTGGACGAAGTAGGAGCCGTTCACGGCGACGAGGCCGAAGAACAGGAACACGAAGGCCTCTCCGAGGCCCGCGTACCCGTACGGGCGGGGACCACCCGTGTACAGCACCCCCGCGAGGATCGAGGCGGCTCCGACCGCGAGGATCACCGGGCCGGCGACCGCGGCGAGGTAGATCCCCGCGGCGACCGCGATCGCGAACGCGACCCACGTCGCGACGAGCACGCGGCGCGGGGCGACCAGACCGGAGGCCGTCACGCGCACCGGCCCGAGGCGGTCCACCGAGTCGGCCCCGCGCTTCGCGTCCGAGTAGTCGTTCGCGAGGTTGGTCCCGACCTGGATGAAGATGCTGCCGGCGAGCGCCGCGAGGAACGCACCCGCCCGGAGCTCGTCCGACGCCTCCACCGCCGCGGCCGTTCCCACCAGCACCGGGGCGATCGCCGCGGGCAACGTCCGTGGACGAGCGGCCATGAGCCATATGCGCGGGTTCAAGGTCGCTTCGGGAACTTCGAGAAGTCCGGCCTGCGGCCGTGGACGTACGCGTCGCGGCCCTCCTGGCCCTCGTCGGTCATGTAGAAGAGCAGCGTCGCGTCGTGGGCGAGCTGCTGAACTCCCGTGAGACCGTCCTCGGCGGCGTTGAAGCTCGACTTCAGGAGCCGCAGCGAAAGCGGGGACAGCGCGGCCATCTCGCGGCACCATGCGACGGTCTCGCGCTCGAGCGCGTCGAGCGGCACGACGGCGTTCACCAGCCCCATCGCATGTGCCTCCTCCGCCGAGTACAGGCGGGCGAGGAACCACACCTCCTTGGCGCGCTTCAGTCCCACGGTCCGGGTCAGGAGCCCGGCCCCGAACCCACCGTCGAAGCTCCCGACGCGAGGGCCGGTCTGCCCGAAGCGCGCGTTGTCGGCGGCGATCGTGAGATCGCATACGAGGTGGAGGATGTGCCCGCCCCCGACGGCGTACCCGGCGACCATCGCCACGACGGGTTTGGGCAGGCGGCGGATCGCGACGTGGAGGTCTCCGACATCGAGCCGGCCGATCCCCTTGCTCGCCACCTCGTCGTCGCCGATGTACCCGTCGTCCCCGCGGATCCGCTGATCGCCGCCCGAGCAGAAGGCATCGTCGCCCGCGCCCGTGAACACGATCGCCCCGACCTCGGTGTCGTCGCGGGCGCGCTCGAATGCCTCCCGCAGCTCCTTCAGCGTCTGGGGCCGAAACGCGTTGCGGACCTCGGGGCGGTTGATCGTGATCTTCGCGATCGCCTCCGCGCGCTCGTACTCGATGTCGTCGAATTCGCCGACCGCCCGCCACTCGATCGGCGCGTAGAGCTCCTCGGCCGGCGGGGCATCCTTGTGCGGTGTGGGCATCGGGGCCTCTCGATTCCCGTCGCGCCCCGGGGGCGCGGGGCCGGTAACAATGCGGGGCAACGATAGCCAGCCGAAGGCCCAGGCACTGTGATCCTCGACAACTGGCTCTCCCAGCGCGCCGAAACCTGTCCAGACCGCACCGCCCTGCTTGCGGACGGCCTCGAGATGACGTACGCCGAGCTCGAGGCGGAGGCCACCGCGGCGGCGCGCCGGCTGGCGGCGCGGGGAGCGAGGCGGGCCGCGACGGTCGCCCTGACCCTCCCGGCGGGGATCGAGTACGTGGCGCTCCTGCACGGGCTGATGAAGCTGGAGGCGATCGCCTACCCGCTCAACCCGCGCCTCGCACCGTCGGAGATCGAGGCCGAGGTCGAGCGCGTCAAGCCGGTTCTGGTCTGCACGGAGCCGGGGCAGCTCACGGCCACCGAGGCCGATCTCCCGCTGCTCGGCGAGCACGACCTCGACGCGATCCAATGCCGGATCCTGACCAGTGGCACATCGGGCGGGCCGCGGCCGGTTGGGCTCACGTACGGGAACCATCTCTGGAGCGCGGTGGGCTCCGCGTTCAAGAACGGGGTCGACCCGCGCGATCGATGGCTCCTGTGCCTCCCCCTCCACCACGTCGGGGGGCTCTCGATCCTGATGCGCTCGGTGATCTACGGGACCGGGGCCGTGGTCCACGACGGCTTCGACGTCGATCGCGTCGCCGAGTCGCTCGCGCGGGACCGCGTGACGCTCGTCTCTCTGGTGCCGACGATGCTGATCCGGCTCCTGGACGCCGGGGTCGATCTTTCGGGGCCCCGAGTGATCTTGCTCGGAGGCGGCCCGACGCCGGTCGAGGTGATCGAGGAGGCGACGGCCAGGGGGGCGAACGTGGTCCAGACCTACGGGCTCACCGAGGCCGCCTCGCAGGTGACGACGCTTGAGCCCTCGGAGGCGCCGCGCAAGCTCGGCTCCGCAGGCCGGCCGCTGCTCACCACCCACCTTCGGATCCAGGACGGCGAGATCCTCGTCCAGGGTCCGACGGTTGCGCCGGGGTTCGCGGACGAGGACGGCTGGCTTCACACCGGCGACCTCGGGCGGATCGACGAGGAGGGCTTCCTCTACGTCGAGGACAGGCTCGACGACGTGATCGTGACCGGGGGGGAGAACGTGGTCCCGTCGGAGGTCGAGGATGTGCTGCGGCGACATCCAGAGGTCGCCGACGCGGCGGCGGTGGCGCGCCCCGACCCCGAGTGGCAGGAGGCGGTGACCGCGGTGGTCGTGCTTCGCGGCGGGGCCCGGTCCTCGCCCGAGGACCTGCGCCGCCACTGCGCGGAATCGCTCAGCGGCCACAAGGTCCCGAAGCGGTTCGAGTTCGCCGCCGAGCTCCCCCGAACCGCGTCGGGGAAGCTGCTGCGAAGGGCCCTCCGCTAACCCGGTTCACTACCATCGTCCGCCCGATGGGCGCCGACGACGGGATCCATTACGACGACGATGCGGACCTCTCGCTGCTCGAGGGGAAGACCATCGCGATCCTCGGGTACGGGTCCCAGGGCCACGCGCACGCCCTCAACCTCAAGGACTCCGGCGTCGACGTGGTCGTCGGTCTGCGGCCGGGCTCGGGGAGCCGCGCCGAGGCCGAGGCCGAGGGGCTGAAGGTGGAGGACATCGCCGACGCGGCCAGCCACGGGGACGTGGTGATGATCCTGCTTCCCGACGAGCGCCAGGGAGAGGTGTGGGAGTCGGAGATAGCCGACGGGATCTCGGAGGGCAACCTGCTGATGTTCGCGCACGGGTTCACGGTCCACTTCGACGAGATCGAGCCGCCGCCCGGAGTCGACGTCGGAATGGTGGCGCCGAAGGGCCCGGGGCACCTGGTCCGGCGCCAGTTCAGCGAGGGGCGCGGTGTGCCGTGCCTGATCGCGGTCCACCAGGACGCGACCGGAAGCGCCCATGACCTGGTGCTCGCCTACGCGAGGGGGATCGGCGGCACCCGGGCGGGGGTGATCGAGACCACCTTCAAGGACGAGTGCGAGACCGACCTCTTCGGCGAGCAGTCGGTCCTGTGCGGCGGCGTCACCGAGCTCGTCCGGGCGGGGTTCGAGACCCTGGTGGAGGCGGGCTACGACCCCCGGCTCGCGTACTTCGAGTGCCTCCACGAGCTGAAGCTGATCGTGGACCTCTTCTACAAGGGCGGCATCAGCTACATGCGCTACTCGGTCAGCGACACGGCCGAGTTCGGCGACTACTACGCCGGCCCGAAGCTGATCGACGCGCACGTCAAGGAGAACATGCGCAAGCTGCTGAAGGACATCCAGGACGGCACTTTCGCCCGCACCTGGATCCTCGAAAACCAGGCCGGGCGGTCTTTCCTGAACGCGCAACGCCGGATGGAGCGCGAGCATCAAATCGAGGTGATCGGCCGCGAGCTGCGGCAGAAGATGTCGTACTCTATGCCGGGGGTCAAGAC
>JBOGZL010000249.1:0-4530 GCA_050697195.1 Solirubrobacterales bacterium | reverse complement strand
ACCGCGGTCGTCGGCTCGGGCGAGCTCGCCGAGGCGATCTCGCGAAAGGCGGAGCTGTTCGGCGACATGCACCTCGCGGTCACAGACCGCGCCGAGCCCCGAGACCTCGACGACCCGCGCGCGCTCGCCGCGCTCACCCGGCGCGTCGACCGCGTCGTCGTCGCCGCCCCGAGCCCCGACCCGGAGCTGATCGCGCGGCTCGTGGTCGCGTGTCGCGCCCGCCAGGTAAAGCTCAGCGTCGTGAGCCCGCTGCGGGGCCGCGCGCTGCCCGTGCTTCGGATCTCCCAGGTCGCCGACCTGCCGGTGTTCGACTATGAGACCTGGGACCCCTCGCGCTCGACGCTGATGCTCAAGCGCGCGTTTGACTTCTGCGTCGCCGCCTGCGCGCTCGTCGTGCTCCTGCCCCTGTTTCCGCTCGTCGCCGCGGCGATCCGCCTCGACACCCGCGGCCCCGTGATCTTCACCCAGCTTCGCGCGGGCCGCGGCGGGCGCCCGTTTCGCATCCACAAGCTGCGCACGATGGCCCCGGACGCCGAGTCCGAGCTCGCCGAGATCGTCCGCCTCGAGGAGCTTCGCGAGCCGATGTTCAAGCTCAGAAACGACCCCCGGGTGACGCGGGTGGGGCGCCTGCTTCGCCGCTTCAGCCTCGACGAGCTCCCCCAGCTCCTGAACGTGCTTAGGGGCGAGATGTCGATCGTCGGCCCGCGCCCCGAGCAGGTCGACCTCGTCGAGCGCTATCAGCCCGAGCACCGCTTCCGGCTCGAGGCAAAGCCCGGGATGACCGGCCCGATGCAGGTCTTCGGGCGCGGCGAGCTCACGTTCGCCGAGCGGCTCGCGGTCGAGCTCGACTACGTCGAGAACATCTCGCTCGGGCGCGACCTGCGGATCCTGTTTCAGACCGTCCCCGTGATCGTGCGCGGGACGGGGGCGTTTTAGCTCAGGCGCGCCAGGTAGCTGTCCTGGCCGAGGACGGCGCCCGCCTCGCGATCGCCGCCCGGGACCTCCTCGAGCAGGTCGAGCCCCCGCATCATGTGCGTCCTCACGTACGCGGGGGGGTGGTAGGCGGCGCACAGGTTCGACCCCTCGACGTCCACGAAGTGCGTCACCAGATCGGCGCGCTCGTAGCGCGCCCTGTCCTCGGGTGCGAGCTTGGTCGCGAAGACGTCGCCGCTGACGGTGAAGAACAGGAGCCCTCCGGGGCGAAGCACGCGCTCGAGCTCCGCGAGCCAGCGGTCCTGGAGGTCCTCTGACATGTGGGTGAAGACCGAGAGCGTGTAGATCAGGTCGAAGGTCGCCGACTCGTAGGGGAGGGGGGGCTCGAGATCGTTGACCGCCGTGCTCATGAACGGAAGGTTCGCCGAGCACCATTCGACGAGCTCGGCGTTGTAGTCGCACCCGTGGATCGCCGGACCGTTTACCCCCGCCCACCACCGCGCCACGCGTCCGCACCCGCACCCGAAGTCGAGCACCGCGCTCATCTCCTCCACCGGTCCGCCGTTTCGCGCCGCGAGCCCGCGGATGAACTCCGCTTGGGTCCGCCCCCCCTCGAGGAAGAAGCTCGCGTCCGCCGGCCACGCGACCCTCGCCCGCAACGCCGCAGGCGGCACCGGCAGGCCGTCCGGTCCTCGCTGCGGAGCCCCGCCGCCGCGAATCCGTGCGATCACGCCGAGATAGCCCTCGTATGCCTGCAGACCGATCCGCAGGATGGTCTCCCGGAACGGAAACCGGGCCCGCAGCAGCGCCCGCTTGATCGCCGATCGCACTCTTGCGCCCACGGGTCCGCGAGTGTAACCGCGGCCCGAGCGCGCTCAGGCGCCTGAGGGCGCGCGTGAGGCTCGCGCGGATACAGTCCGCGAATGGAGCTGCCGGCCATCGCCTCGAAGCTGGACGGTGGGATCGGGCTCGCGCTCGAGAGCGCCGAGGATGGGATCGCGACGCTGCGCCTGGAGCCGGGCGAGCTCGCGATCGTCGTCGAGGATGAGCGCACCTACCTCCACGGCGGCACGCTCGCGACCTGCATCGACACCGCCGCCTGGTACGCGGCCGCGTCCGCGTCGCCCGCCGATTGGCTCGTGTCGAGCCTCCAGCTCGAAGCGCTGCGGCTGGCGCGCCCCGAGCCGCACCGGGTCATCGCCCGCTGCATCAGGGCGGGGCGCACCCGCGCGGTCGTCGACGTCGAGATCGCCTCCGAGGTCGACCCGGAGCGGATCGTGAGCGTGGGCCGGGTGAGCCTGGCGCGTCCGGCGTCCGCCTAGACGACGCCCGGAACCCAGTCCCGCACCGCGGCGCCGACCGCGTCGAGGTCGCTCTTCAGGCCGTGGTTTCCGCTCACGATGACCACGCTGCGGTTCGCGCCGGCGCGCGGCCTGCCGAACTGGTCCCGGTCACCCTGGACCACGAGCGTCGGAAGCCGCACGGCGTTGAGCTCGGATTGACGCGACTTGGCCTTCCCCGCCGGTGAGCGGACCGGGAACGCGAGGCAGAGCACCGCGACCGCGCCGCAGTCCGCGGCGGTGCGGCACGCGACCCGAGCACCTGCCGAGCGACCGCCGACGATCAGCGGCAGTTCGCGCAGCTCCGCCCCACGAAGGTGCTCGACGACCGCCGTCCAGGCGGTGTCGAGACGATCCGCCCGCGGTTGCGAGCGCTTCCCCGCAACCCGGTAGGGCTGCTCGACCAGCACGACGCTGAATCCCTCGGCTCGCGCGGCGTCGGTTGCCGCGACCAGGTCCGGGGCGTCGACCCCACCGCCTGCGCCGTGACCGAGTATCACGGCGCCGCGCGGGTCGTCGGCCGGGTGCAGGTGCGCTCTCGCGGGACCGTGCGGAGTCTCGACCTCGATCGCCGTCGCCGTCCCGGTCGCCGCCCGCGCCATCGTTTCGCCTACTGGTCGCCGTGAACCGAGAGGATGTTGCCCGCCGGGTCCTTGAACCACGCGATCTCGGGGCCCTGGCCGCGGTGGATCCCCTTCTCGTCCTGCTCGAACCCGTCGTAGCGCTCGAACTCCACGCCGCGCGCGGCCAGCCCCTCGACGGTCTCGTCGATGTCCTCCACCGGGAAGTTGAGGACCGTGTACGTGGCCGGCGCGAAGTCCGGCTTGAGATAAACGAGCGTGTCCCGGTCCCCGGCGAGGTGGAGCGACAACAGGTTGTCCTCGTCGAGGATCTCCGTGTTCAATCCGAGCGTCTCGCCGTAGAACTTCCGGGCCTTTTCCAGGTCGTCGACGGCGAAGCCGCTGTATGCCTTCGTGTTCGCGAGCATTCGTGACTCCTCTCGTGGTGGTGATTACGCCTCGGAGTAGGCCGGCTCTCCCGCGTGGGGCTCGTGCTCCTCTTCGTCGGCGAATTCCTCGGCCGCGTCCTCCTCCGGTTGTAGCACTGCCACGGCGACGACGATCGCCACCGCGACGAGCACCACCCCGATCAGATACGCGAGGTGATAGCCGGAGTTGAGCGCCGACGCGGTCGGCTCGCCGTCGGCGAGCAGGCCGTCGGTGCGCTCGGTGGACAGCGTCGCGAGCACCGCGAGCCCGATCGCGCCCCCCACCTGGACGCTCGTGTTGACGAGCCCCGAGGCAAGCCCCGAGTCGCTCTTCGTGGCGCCCGACATCGCGAGCGTCATCAGCGACGGGAATGCGAGCCCGGCGCCGAGGCCGAACACGATCATCGCCGGCAGCAGGTCGGCCGCGTATGTCGCGTCGACGGGGGTGAGGGCGAACAGCAGCATGCCCGCTCCGATGCACACCATTCCCGGAAGCAGCGTCGCCTTCGCGCCGAAGCGCAGGTTGAGGCGGGCCGTGAACCGGAACGTCATCGCCGCCATCACGATCGTCGCGGGCAGGAACGCGAGCCCGACCTCGAGCGGGTCATAGCCGAGGATTTCCTGCATATACAGGGCTCCGAGGAAGAACATCCCGAACATTCCGACGACGAGCAGCGCCTGGACGAGGTTCGCTCCGGAGACATTGCGCGACCGGAACAGGCGCAGCGGCATCAGCGGGTTCGCGATCCGCGCCTGGCGAGCGATGAACGCCGCCACGAGCGCGAGGGAGGCGCCTCCTAGCACGAGCGTCTGGGCCGAGCCCCAGCCCTGCTGCTCGACCTCGAGGATTGCGTACACGCCGAGCATCAGCCCGAACGTGATCAACGCGGCGCCGGGGATGTCGGCGCCCTGGCCGAGACCGATCCCCTCGCGGTTCTCGATCAGCCGGAGCGCGAGCAGGATCGTCGCGGCGCCGATCGGCAGGTTCACGAAGAAGATCCAGTGCCAGTTGATCGCCTCGGTCAGCGCGCCGCCCGCGAGCAGGCCGATCGAGGCGCCGGCGGAGGCGACGAAGCTGTAGACGCCGATCGCCTTCGCCTGCTCGCGCGGCTCGGGGAACATCGTCACGATCATCCCGAGGATCACGGCCGAGGTCAGCGCGCCGCCGGCGCCCTGCAGGAAGCGCGCCGCGATCAGCAGCTCCTGGCTCTGGGCCAGTCCGCACAGCGCCGACGCGGCGGTGAACGCTGCCAGGCCGATCATGAAGAT
>JBOGZL010000248.1:0-2221 GCA_050697195.1 Solirubrobacterales bacterium | reverse complement strand
GACGACGACGGCGATCCTGTTCGTCCTCTTCGCCGGGTACCTGGCGCTGCGGCGGCTGTTCGACGATCCGCTCCGCCGCGCGACGATCACGGCCGCGGTCGCGATCGTCGCCTTCGTCGACGTCCCGCTCGTGCACTGGAGCGTCACCTGGTGGGAGAGCCTGCACCAGGGACCCACGGTCGCACGGCTGGGGAAGCCGGCGCTCGATGGCTCGATGCTGGCGACGCTGCTCGTCAACGCGCTCGCCGCCAGCCTTGTCGCGGGCTGGCTCGTGATGCGCCGGATCCGGCTTGCCCGGTTGGGGGCGACGGCGGAGGATCGCGTGCTGCGCGAGCGCTTGGCCGCGGCGTCGCCGCTCGTCCCGATCCCTCCGAGGGAGCTCCGTGGCTAGCTGGGGCTACGTCGCCGCGGGCTTCGCGCTCAGCTTCGCCGGTGTGCTGGCCTATGCGCTCCAGCTCGAGCGGCGGATCGCGCGCCTGCGGGCGCGGCTGCGGTCGGGAGGGCGGCGGTGAAGCGGCGACCCCCACTTCGGCTCCTCGTCCCCGCCGTCCTGCTCCTCGCCGCAGCGGGTTGGGCGATCGCCGCGACGCAGGGCCTGAAGCGCGGGGCCGTCTACTACTACACCCCGAGCGAGCTCTCCGCCCGCGATGCGCCGAGCGGCGTCATCCGCGTCGGAGGGCAGGTGCGGCCCGGCTCGGTGCACTGGGACGCAGAGGCCGGCGTCCTGCGCTTCATGCTCGCTGACGGCGAGGCGGCGATCCCGGTCGTGAACAGGGGCGCGCCGCCGCAGCTCTTTCGGGCCGGGAACGGCGCCGTCGTCGAGGGCCGCCTCGCCGGCGGCGTGCTCCGCTCCTCGGAGGTGATCGTGAAGCATGACGAGGAGTACCGCGCACCAGCGCCGGCGAGCGGCGCCGGCCCTGTGGGGCGGACACGGTCGTCGGCTTCGGACTGCGCCTGTCCGATGACCGCGAACGGTCGCGCCGGACCGCTTCCCAGGACGACCACAGCGCAGGAGAAGCCATGACCGCTGTAGTAGGCCACGCGAGCGTTGCGGTCGGTCTCGCCGTGGCGACGGCAGGTGCGGCGGCGAGCCTCATCGGGGGGCGGCGGTGCTCGCCGCGGCTCGTGGAGCTCGCCCGCGCGAGCGCGCTCCTTCTCTTCGCAGTCTCGCTCGTCGCCGCGGGAACGCTCTCGCTCGCGCTCCTGCGGCACGACTTCTCGATCGCCTACGTGGCTCAGAACGGCAGTCTCGAGACGCCGCCGTTCTACACGGCGATCAGCCTGTGGGCGGCGCTGGAAGGGTCGATCCTGCTCTGGATCGCCGTGCTCGCCGGCTACGGCGCCGTCGCCGCCTGGCTGGCGCCCCGGCGCGCTCCCGACCTCTATCCGGTCGCCCAGGGCGTCTTGTTCGCGATCGCGGCCTTCTTCCTCTGGCTCGCGGCCGGCCCGGCCGACCCGTTCCGGACGATCTCGCCGGCGCCGGAGAACGGGCTCGGGCCGAACCCGCTGCTCCAGAACCACCCGCTGATGGCGCTGCACCCGCCGGCGCTCTACCTCGGCCTGGTCGGCTTCAGCGTTCCCTTCGCCTTCGCGATCGCGGCGCTCGTCACCGGCCGGCTCGATGACCGCTGGATCCGCGTCACCCGCGGCGCGACGCTCGTCGCCTGGTCCTTCCTTGCGCTCGGGATCGTCCTCGGCGCCTGGTGGTCGTACGAGGTCCTGGGCTGGGGCGGCTACTTCGCCTGGGACCCGGTCGAGAACGCCTCGCTCCTGCCCTGGCTGACCGCGACCGCCTTCATCCACTCGCTGATGGTGCAGGAGAAGCGCGACATGCTGAAGCTCTGGAACCTGACGCTCGTCGTCGCTACGTTCCTGCTCACGATCCTCGGGACGTTCCTCACCCGCAGCGGCGTCCTCTCCTCCGTGCACGCCTTCGCCGAGGGGCTCGTCGGCCCGTCGCTGCTCGCCTTCATCGGCGTCGCCCTCGCCGTCTCAGTCGGGCTGCTCGTCTGGCGCGGCGAGCGGCTGCGCAGCGAGGGGCTGCTCGACGCGGCCGTCTGCCGCGAGAGCGCCTTCCTGCTCAACAACCTGCTGCTCGTCGGCCTGACGCTAACGGTGCTCGTCGGGACGCTCTTTCCGCTCTTCGCCGAGGCCTGGGACGGGACGCGGCTGAGCGTGGGGGAGCCGTACTTCAACACGACCGGCGTGCCCGTCGCGCTTG
>JBOGZL010000247.1:0-3326 GCA_050697195.1 Solirubrobacterales bacterium | reverse complement strand
AGCATCGCGCCGTCGGTCGCGGTGTCGGCAATCACCTCCGGAAAGCTGCGCGAGCTCGTGTTGAGCGAATCCGCCGCCTGCGTCTTTCCGTCGTGGAGGTCGCCGAAGTTGATGTTGTCGTCCTCGCGGCGCTCCTCACGGCGCTCCTGGCGCCGCTCGCGCGCCTCCGCCGCGGCCAGCCCGTTACCTCCAGCCGCCGCCGCTCCACCTCCGCCGGAGGCCGTGGTCCCCGCAGCACCGCCTGCACCGCCGGAGGCGGACGAGGTGGGGTCGGACGGATCGGAGCCGCCCGCCTGCGGGACGTCGAGCGTGTACTCGTCGACCGCCGACTGGGCGCTCGCCGTCGCCGGCACGGCCGCGGCGAGCGCGACGAGCGCACAGGCGAGGAGCGCCGATAGACGCTTCGATGTGGATCCCCCTCGGATCATTGAGCGGGGCACGTTAGCGAATGTCAGGGATCGTTTGCAATCCGTAAGCGCCGTGCACATCTTTGCTCCCTCATCCCGCTCCGGTGAACCGCTTGAACCGGTCAAACGAGGGCTTCGGGGTCCCGTCCTGCTCCAGGAGCCCCGCCGAAGCGCACCATGTGCATATCACCCCGACCGGATCGTGGCCGTCGGCGGGGTCCCGCCACGAGAACCACAGCAGCCTCCGCACCTTCCACTTCCCCTTCTTGTCGAGCAGGAGGTTGAACGACTTCTGGAGCATCTTGCGCTGGCCTTGCGGCGACTTGATCAGGTCGTGGCCGTTGGTGCCGGCCGAGCCCCAGCCGAGCTCGGTGATCCAGAGCGGCGGCTTTCCCCCGCCCGCCTTCTTGATCTTCTCCCTCGCGAGCTCCACCTGAATCTTGATCCCGGCAAGGTTCGGCGAGTACGGATGGAGGGCGACGGCGTCGATGTGCTGCTTGGCGCCGTTGTTCTTGTACAGGCGCTTGAGGAACTTCCACGAGAAGATTCCCTTGTTGCGGCTCGGGGTCCCGAACATCCCGCCGAGCACGATGTCGGTGCCGCCGTTCGCGCTCTCGACCGCCTCGTCGGAGATCTTGAGCAGCTCCGCGTACTCCTTCACCGACGGCTTCGGGTGGTAGTAAGAGGGCGAGTTTTGCTCGTTCCAGATCTGCACCGCCCTGATCGGGCGCGGCTCGGCGCCCGGATGCTGAGCCGCGAACAGCGCCGGGTTGGTCCAGTACTCGCCGCCGCGGCCGTAGCGCTCCACGGCCGCCGCGACGAATTCCTTCCACCCCTGCTTCGCCTCGGCCGACCCGAGCGGCGGCTCGCGGTTGCTGTCCGCGGCGTAGCCGGGCGACCCGTAGAAGAACGGCAGCGACTCGATCCCGTTCGCGGCCGCGGTTCCGACCCGCTCGTCGATCGCCGACCAATCGTAGGGGCCGCCCTCCGTCGGCTGCACGTTCGACCAGTCGAGCTGGAACCGGTACGTGCCCACCCTCGCTTCGTCCATCGTGTCGAATTCCTCTGCGGTCGGCGTGTTCGCCGGGACGACGCCGAAGAAGTCGCGCCCCACGGCCGCCGCCGGCGAGGCCGGTACGAGCACCGCCCCGATCGCGGCAGCAACGGCGATGAACCTTGTTCCTTTCATGCGCGACTTAGCCCCCTCGTGGTTGTTCCGTTTGTGCGAGCTCCAGCAAGATGCGACCTACGGCTGCACGAACCTGCGCGATGCCACCCCTCGGCGCACCTAGACTTGGCTTGAGCGTGGTTCATCTACTCGATCGGAGGCGTTCCCAAACCTATACGCCGCGAGACGGGCGTCGGATGGGCGTCCCGCGCCGGCTCGGGTACGATCAGCCGAGCGCCCGGTCGCCGATGAAACACGCCCTGGCGGTCGCAGTTGCGGTCGCCTACGTCGCGCTGTCGCTGCCGGACGGCGGGTATCCGCCCGAGGCGGTCGCGGCCGGGACGCTGTTGATCTGGTGGGCGGTGATCGTCGGCCTCGCCGTCGGCGCGTGGCCGCGCGCGCCGGTTCCACAGCCGGCGATCACGGCGGGCCTGTGCATCGCGGGCCTCGGGCTGCTCACCGGGCTGTCGATGGCGTGGGCGAGCGACGACGGGCGGGCGTTCATCGAGCTGGTGCGGGTCGCCGGGTACGCGGGCCTGTTCGCGCTCGTGATCCTCGCCTCGCCGGAGGGCAGCGCGCGGAGCTGGCTGCTCGGCCTTGCGATCGGCCTGGCCGCGGTGGCCGCGCTGGCTCTGGGGAGCAGGTTCGAGCCGTCGCTCCCGGGCGACGACCAGGGGCTCGGCGACGCCCTACCGACCGCCCAGGGCAGGCTCAGCTATCCGCTCGGGTACTGGAACGGGCTCGGGGCGTGCATGGCGCTCGGGGCGGTGCTTCTGGTGTGGCTCGGGGCGCAGGGGGAGACACGACGCGGTCGCGCGGTGGCGATCGGCGCGCTCCCCCCGGTCCTGCTCGCGCTTTACCTGACCGCGTCGCGTGGCGGGCTGGCGGCCGCGGTCGTCGGGCTCGCGATCCTGCTGGCGCTCGGCCCGGCCAGACTCCAGCTCGCGAGCGGGCTCGCGCTCGCGACCGGCGCAGGCGCGCTGCTGATCGCGCTTACGGGCCTCCGGTCACCGCTCGTGGACGATCCCGGCTCGGCGGTCGCGAGGTTCGCCGGCGACGAGATCCTGCTCGCGACGGCGATCATCGCGATCGCAGCCGGGCTCGTCCGGTACGCGGCGGACGCGTCCCTTGTGCGGCTCGCGGTCCCCCCGGCGGTGCGCGGACTGCGGGAGCGGCGCACGTTTGTGCGAGCCGCGATCGCGATCGTCGTCGTCCTGGTGATCGGCGGCGCGATCGCGGCGAACCCCGCACAGCGGTTCGAGGACTTCAAGTCGACGCCGCCGGCGGAGCGCGTCGGCAACGCGCAGGTGGCCGCCCGGATTGCGAGCGGGAGCGGAAGCGGGCGCTACCAGTTCTGGTCGGCAGCGGTCGGGGCGTTCGCGTCAGACCCGGTGACCGGGATCGGGGCGGGCGGATACGAGGCGTACTGGAACCAGCACGGTGACCTCGCCCGCACAGTGCGTGACGCGCACTCGCTGTTCCTCGAGACGCTCGGTGAGCTCGGAGTCGTCGGACTGCTCTTGATCGGCGTGTTCATCGGGATCGCCGGCGTGCACGGATGGCGGCGCCACCGCGGGGGCTCGCCCGGGGGGGTGGTAGAGGTCACGCTCGCCCTGCTGGCCGCGGGCGTGCTGTCGGCTGCGATCGAATGGACCTGGGAGCTGCCGGCCGCGTTCGTCCCGGTGGTGGTCGCGGTCGCTCTGCTCGTCGGCCCGGCGACCCTCGGGGCCGCGCCCCGGGGTGGCCGGGTG
>JBOGZL010000246.1:0-2183 GCA_050697195.1 Solirubrobacterales bacterium | reverse complement strand
CATTCGGGTTGAGGACGTACTTCTTGGCCGCGCCCTTGTCGAAGTCCTGGTAGCCGTCGGGCGCTTCGTCGAGCGTGACCACGGTCGCGTTCACCGCCTTCGCGATCTGAGCCCTGTCGTTGAGGATCATCTGCATCAGGCCCCGGTGGTAGTTCATAACGGGGCACTGCCCGGTCGTGAACGAGTGCGACTTCGCCCACCCCAGCCCGATCCGGATCGACAGCGAGCCCTCCTTCGCGGCGTCGTCGACCGCGCCGGGGTCGCCGGTCACGTACAGCCCCGGAATCCCCAGCTTGCCGGCCGCCCGGGTCACGTCCATGATGCTGTTCAACACCGTCGCGGGAGCCTCCTGCTCGTGGCCGGAGCCGTGGCCACGGGCCTCGAACCCGACCGCATCGCACGCCGCATCGACCTCGGGGACGCCGAGGATCTGCTCGATCTGGTCCTTCGGATCGCCCTTCGTGATGTCCACGGTCTCGCACCCGAACGAGCGCGCCTGTTCGAGCCGCTCCGGAATCCGGTCACCGACGATCACGACCGCGGCGCCCAGGAGCTGGGCCGAGTACGCGGCGGCGAGCCCGACCGGGCCGGCGCCCGCGACGTACACCGTCGAGCCGGGACCGACCCCGGCCGTGTACACGCCGTGGAAGCCCGTCGGGAAGATGTCGGACAGCATCGTCAGGTCGAGGATCTTCTCCATCGCCTGCTCGCGGTCCGGGAACTTGAGCAGGTTCCAGTCGGCGTACGGGACCATCACGTAGTTGGCCTGGCCGCCGACCCACCCGCCCATGTCGACGTAGCCGTACGCCGAGCCGGGCCGGTCGGGGTTGGTGCTCAGGCACACGCCGGTGTGGCCCTCCTTGCACATGCGGCACCGTCCGCAGGCGATGTTGAACGGCACCGAGCACAGGTCGCCCTCCTTGATGAACTCGACGCCGGGCCCCGTCTCGATCACCTCGCCGGTGATCTCGTGACCGAGGATCAGCCCCGCCGGTGCGGTGGTGCGACCGCGGACCATGTGCTGGTCCGAGCCGCAGATGTTCGTCGACACGATCCGCAGGATCGCCCCGTGCGGCGTCTTTCGCCCGACGTTGTCGGGGTGGACGCCGGGCCCGTCCTTCAGCTCGAGCTCCGGGAAGTCGATGTCCCGGACCTCGACCTTGCCCGGCTCGATGTAGGCAACGCCTCTGTTGTCGGCCATGTTTCGCCTCCTCGGCTAGAGCGCCGCGACGCCGGCCTCGGCCACCTCGTGGTCCTGTTCGACCGAGCCGCCGCTGACGCCGATCGCTCCGATCACCTCGTCCCCGGACATCAGCGGAATCCCGCCGGCGAAGATGATCAGCCGCCCCTGGTTCGAGGCGTGAATCCCGAACAGGGGCTGGTTGGGCTGGCACAGCGGCGCCAGGTCCTTGGTCGACATGTCGAACGACCGCGACGTGTAGGCCTTGTTCTGGGCGATGTCGATCGAGCCCAGCCACGCGCCGTCCATGCGCGCGAACGCGGTCAGGTTGTTGCCCGCGTCGACGACGGCGATGTTCATCGGGACGTCGATCTCCTCGGCCTTCTTCCGCGCCCCCTCGACGACGTCCTGCGCCTGACTCAACGTCACACCTTCGGCCATGCTCTCTCCTTCCTCCGTGGATCTCTGCCCCGCGCCCAAGCTTACGCCTTTGGCGGGGGCGAATCGACGCCTCCGGTGGCGGCCGATGCGGTCGCTAGGGTGGCGCGAAGTCCACGACCACGGAGGTGGAGCCAGATGGACTTGAGGTACACCGGCCTCGCGCTGGCAAACCTGCTCGCCGGGGCATTCCTGGTGACCGCGTCGTACGGGTTCGAGCCGTCGACCACGGTCGCGGTCGGGTTCGGCGTCAGCATCGCGGTCGTCGTGTTCGGCCTCGCGATGGCGTACTTCGGCTATACGGGGTCGCGCCGGCCGGACGAGAAGCTGGGGCTCGGAGTGCTCGGCCTGCTCACGGCGGCGCTCGCCGCATGGACGGTCGTCGCCACGACGGGGATCTTCACCGACGACACGGCGCGCTGGCTCGTCTTCGCAAGCGGGCTCGGGCACGTCGCGCTCGCGGTCGCGGGGATCATCACCCACGAGGCGATCACGGGTCGCCCGGCGCCGAGGCGGCGCCGCGCGCCGGCGCGCCGGAAGCCGGCCACCCGCCGGAGCTAAGCAC
>JBOGZL010000245.1:0-3344 GCA_050697195.1 Solirubrobacterales bacterium | reverse complement strand
CCGACGCGCTCTCGGGCGGGCGCTCCGTGCGCGGCGCGCTCGGCGCCGCGGCAGGGGCGCTCGAGGGGCCGCCGGGGGTGGAGATGGCGAGGGTCCGCGCCGATCTCGACCTCGGGAGCTCCACGGCGGAGGCGCTGACCGCGCTTCAGCGCAGGCTGCGTTCGCCTCGAGTCGATTCGTTCGCGGCCGCGCTCCTCTCGCAGCAGCTCGGAGGCGGAGACCTCGCGGGGCTCCTGCGTCGCTACGCGGGCGCCGCGGCGGAGCGCGACCGCGTCGCCGCCGACGCTCGCTCCGCGACCGCCCAGGCCCGATTCACCGGCCTGCTGGTCGTGGCGATGCCAACCGGGGCGGCGCTGTTCGCCGAGCTCGTCGAGCCCGGCTTCGTGGGGAGGCTGCTGTCGGACACCGCGGCCACGGTCCTGCTCGCGCTCGCCGCGGCGCTCCAGGTCGTGGGGTTCGCGGCGATCAAGCGGCTCAGCCGGATCGATCCCGCGGAGCGGGCTTGAGCCCCGCGGCGGCGCTCGCCGGCGTCGCGGTGCTGCTCGCGTTCGGCGCCGCGTGGGAGCTCGCCGGGAGCAGGGGGGAGGAGCTCGGCTCGGCGGCGCGGCGGATGCTTGCGGCCGTCAGCGGGGGACGGGCGCGATCGCTCGGCGACGCCGCGCTGCGGCTGGGGATTCCGGCGCGCCTCTCGCGCGCCGGGCTCGCGGACCGCGTCGGGGTACAGGCGATCCTCGCCGCGAAGGGAGGGTGCGCCGTGCTCGGGGCGGGGTTCGCGACGCTCGCCGCCCCGGCCGCGCCCGGGCGCCTCTCGCTCCTCGTCGCGATCGCCCTCCCCGCGGCGGGGTTCGTGGTCCCGGACGCGCTTCTGGAGCGCGAGGCGCGCCGGCGTCGCCGGCGGCTCGTGCTCGCGCTCCCGGACGCCCTCGACCTCCTCGCGGTGGGCGCCGAGGCCGGTCGGGGCCCGGGGGCGGTGCTGAGCGAGATCGCCGAGGGGACGACGGGGCCGCTCGCTCGCGAGCTAGCCGTCGCCGCGGCGGAGATCGAGTGCGGCTCCTCTCAGCTCGCCGCCCTCGGCGGGCTTCGGGAACGGGTGCCAGGCGGGGAGGTCGCCTCGCTTGCCGCCGCGCTGGAGCGCTCGAGCCGCTACGGCTCGCCGCTCGCGGATCAGCTCCGCGACCAGGCCACCGCGCTGCGCCGCGACCACCGGCGGCGGATCGAGGAGCAGGCCGCCCGGGCGGCGCCGAAGATCCAGCTCGTGGTCGCGCTCGTGCTCGTCCCCTCGGTCCTGCTGATGATCGCGGCCGCGCTGATCGCGAACTCCGAGGTCCTTCTCAGCGGGTTCTGAAGGCTCTCCGGGCGGCCCAGGCGAACGGCGGCTGGGTAGGAGAGCGGGCACGCCGTTAACGCCAGAATCGATTCGACCTGGACGACGACTCTGGCGTTAACGGCGATATGCGCCGTCTACACCGGTCTCGGCGGTGACGCCAAGTCGAGACCGGCGTTGACGGCGGCGCGCGAGCGGAAGCCCTGCAACCCCGCTTGCATTCGGCCCCTTCTACCCAGCCCCTCCCGCGATCCGACTGAGGGACCGCAATCGGCTCCACAGAGCCAGATTCCGCGCTTCGGGGCTGCGGCTAGCAATTCCGTCCGACGGATCGGCTGCAATCGCGCGCATCGGATTGTGTTGCAAAGTGGGGTGTTGTGGGATAGCGTGGCGCTCGGTTTCCATCACCAAGGGCCGGGGTGGTGAGGCTCCTCCCACCTCATCACCCCGGCCCACTCTCTCTTTTAGGCCTCAAATCGCACCCACAAGGACTCCAGCTTGGCGTTTCACGGTCAGCACGAGCACAGCCTCGACTCCAAGGACCGGCTGACCGTTCCGGCGCGGTTTCGCGCCGCACTCGCAGATGGGGTGATTCTCGTAAAGGGCCTCGACCCCTGCGTCGAGGTCTATCCCGTGCAGGAGTTCGCGCGCTTCGAGCAGCGCGAGGTTGCCGACTTCTCGAGCTTCAGCCGCGACCAGCGTCGGATGAGGCGCCGGATCTACGCCCACTCGGTCGACGAGAAGCTCGACTCCGCGGGTCGGATCCGGCTCCCCGGGCACCTGATCGAGCACGCCGAGCTCGAGGGCGCGTGCGTGGTCGTGGGGGCGGGCAACACGCTCGAGATCTGGAACCCGAAGTCGTGGGGCTCCGAGGACGCGGAGGTCGACGCGCACGCGAACGAGATCGCCGAGGGCATCAACGACGGCGGCCGGGAGGGCGCATGAGCACGGCGCAAACCCGCTCGAACCGGACGCGGAGCGGAGGATTCGAGCGGACCTGGGAAGAAGCGGCAACACTCACCTATATGCCGAAGGAGCACGTACCCGTCCTGGCGAGCGAGCTGATCGCGCTCCTCGGACCGAGCGAGGGGGAGGTCGCGATCGACTGCACGTTCGGGGGCGGAGGCCACGCCGGCCTCGTCGCCGAGCGGCTCGGGCCGCACGGCACGATGATCTGCATCGATCGCGATCCCGCCGCGGCGGAGCGCTACGAGGCGTTCGCGGCCGACGCGCCGTGCGAGACCCGGTTCGTTCGCGGCGACTACGCGGACGCGCTCGACGCGCTGGAGGCCGAGGGCGCTCGCGCGGACGTCGTCTACATGGACCTCGGGATCTCCTCGCTCCAGCTCGACGCGTGGGAGCGCGGCTTCTCCTACGCCTACGACGCTCCGCTCGACATGCGGATGGACCCCGACCAGCCGCTGTCGGCGCTCGAGGTCGTCAACGAGTGGCCCGAGCGCCGGCTGGTCGAGATCGTGCGCGGCTTCGGCGAGGAGCGCCATGCGCGCCGGATCGCGCGCGAGATCGTCTCCCGCCGTCCGCTCGAGACCACCGCCGAGCTCGCCGACACCGTGCGCGCCGCGCTCCCGCCCGCGGCTCGCTTCGGGCGCGGCCACCCGGCGAAGCGGACCTTCCAGGCGATCCGGATCGCAGTGAACTCCGAGCTCGAATCGCTCGACCGTGCGCTCCCGACAGCGTGGCGGCTGCTTGAAGACGACGGGCGGCTGGGGGCGATCTCGTTCCACTCGCTCGAGGACCGCCGCGTTAAGCGCTTCCTCGCCGCCCGCGCCCGGGGCTGCGTGTGCCCGCCCGAGGTCCCGTTGTGCCAGTGCGGTCGAACCCCTGAGGCCGAGCTCCTGACCCGGCGCGCCGTCTCCCCCAGCGCCGGCGAGGTCGAGCGCAATCCGCGCTCCGGCTCCGCCCACCTTCGCGCCGCGGTGAAGATCCGATCCGAGGAGGGCGCGGGATGACGCCCGCCACTGCAGCGGCGCGCAGGTCCTCGGCCCGCGCGGTCCCGGCC
>JBOGZL010000244.1:0-9115 GCA_050697195.1 Solirubrobacterales bacterium | reverse complement strand
CCTTGCGGAGGTCGTCGAGCGACAGCATGCCCGCGGTACCGCCCGGTCCGCCCGGGCGGGGAGCCCCGTTCCCTCCCGCGTCAGCCACTTCGCACCTCCGGATCGCGCTCGCTTGCCCTCTGGATCGGCGAACTGCGCCGCCACTCCGATCCTTACCGACCTCGGACTCGAAGTCAATCATCCCCGAAAATGCGCGAGAATCTCAGCGTGATCGAGGTCCTCGAGCCGGCCACGGAGCAGGTGATGGCGGAGGTGGAGCGCGCCGGCGCGGAGGAGACGGACGCGGCGGTCGCGCGGGCTCGTGACGCCTTCCCGGCGTGGCGGGCGATCGCCCCCGACGAGCGCTCGCGCATCCTCCACCGGCTGGCCGACGAGCTCGAGCGGCGCCGCGAGGAGCTCGCGACGCTCGAGGCGCGCAACGCCGGCAAGCCGATCTCCGACGCGCGTGGCGAGATGGAGATGGTCGCCACGTGCTTCCGCTACTACGCGGGCGCCCCCGAGCGCGCGACCGGAAGGACGATCCCGGTCGCCGGCGGGGTCGACATGACGTTCCGCGAGCCGCTCGGCGTCGTCGGAATGATCGTGCCGTGGAACTTCCCGCTCGTGATCGCATCGTGGAAGCTCGCCCCGGCGCTCGCCGCGGGGAACACCGTCGTCCTGAAGCCAGCCGAGCTGACTCCGCTGACCGCGCTCGAGCTGGAGCGGATCGCGCCCGAGGCGGGCGTCCCGAAGGGCGTGGTAAACGTGGTCGCCGGACCGGGCTCGGTGTGTGGCCGGCGGCTCGTCGAGCATCCCGGCGTCGCGAAGATCGCGTTCACGGGCTCGACCGAGGTGGGGCGCGGGATCGCCGCGGGCGCCGCGGAGACGATCAAGCGCGTCACGCTGGAGCTCGGCGGAAAGTCGGCGAACGTCGTGTACGCCGACGCCGACCTCGACGCGGCCGCCGCCACGGCGCCGATCGCCGTGTTCGGAAACGCGGGCCAGGACTGCTGCGCGCGCTCGCGGATCCTCGTCGAGCGCTCCGCGCTCGATTCATTCATGGAGGCGCTCGAGGGCGCGGTCGAGTCGATCCGGGTGGGCGACCCGCTCGACGACGAGACCCAGATGGGGCCGCTGATCTCCGCGGACCAGCGTGAGAAGGTGGCGTCCTACGCCGGCGGCGACGCGCCCGTCGCGATCCGCGGGCAGGCGCCGGACGGGCCCGGGTTCTGGTTTCCGCCCACCGTCCTCGCCCCGGTCTCCAACGACGACCGCCCGGCGCGGGAGGAGATCTTCGGCCCGGTCGCATGCGTGATCCCGTTCCGCGACGAGGCCGATGCGGTGCGGATCGCAAACGACACCGTGTACGGGCTCTCGGGCTCGGTCTGGACCCGCGACGGCGCGAAGGCGCTGCGGACCGCGCGCGCGATCGAGTCCGGGGTGATCTCGATCAACTCGAACACCTCGGTCCGTGTCTCGACGCCGTTCGGCGGCTTCAAGCAATCGGGCATCGGACGCGAGCTCGGGCCCGACGCGCTCGACCACTACACGGAGCTCAAGAACGTCTACTACGCGACGGAGGGCTGATCATGGGGCGGCTGGACGGGAAGGTGTGCGTGATCACGGGCGCGGCGAGCGGGATCGGGGCGACCACGGCGGAGCTGTTCGAGACCGAGGGCGCGAAGGTCGTCGGGGTCGACCTCTCCGAGGACTCGGTTGGGACGCTGAAGCTCGCGGCCGACGTCACCGACTCCGAGGCCGTGGAGGGCGTCTACGCCCGCGCGCAGGAGGAGCTCGGCCATGTCGACGTCCTGTTCAACAACGCCGGTATCAGCCCCGAGGACGACGCATCGGTCCTCGACACCTCACTCGAGGCGTGGCAACGGGTCCAGGACGTGAACCTGAAGTCGGTGTTCCTGTGCTGCAAGCACGGGATCCCGCACCTGCTCGACGCGGGCGGCGGCTCGGTGATCAACACCGCGTCGTTTGTCGCCGTGATGGGTGCCGCGGTGTCGCAGGTCTCCTACACGGCGACGAAGGGCGGGGTTCTCGCCCTCTCACGCGAGCTGGGCGTCGAGTTCGCCGACCGCGGAGTGCGGGTCAACGCGCTGTGCCCCGGCCCCGTCAACACGCCGCTGCTCAAGGAGCTGTTCGCGAAGGACCCGAAGAAAGCGGCGAAGCGCCTCGTGCACCTGCCGACGGGCCGGTTCGCCGAGCCCGAGGAGATCGCGCGGGGAGCGCTGTTCCTCGCCAGCGACGACTCCTCCTACGTCACCGCCTCGACCTTCCTCGTCGACGGCGGGCTCTCCGCCGCCTACCTCACGCCCGGCCAGGTCTAGGCGGCGGGGCGCCGACGCGCTCGAGAAAGCTCCGGTAGAGCGCCCGGCCAACCGCCTTCGAGGCCTCGATGCGACGCGCGATCTCCTCGTGGAGGGCGTTCGGGTCGAACCCGGCCGGGACCTCGTCCTCGCGGTGGCTCTCGAGCCAGCCGAGCATGATCTCGCTCGTCGCCTCGACGTGGAACTGGACCCCCCACGCGTCACGGACACGGAACGCGTCGAGTCGGTCGTCCCCACCCGCCAGGACGGCGCTGCCGGGCGGCGGCTCGCACGCGTAGCTGTGCCACTGGAACCCGACGAAGCGCTCCGGAAGACCGCCCAGGACCGGGTCCGCCAGCCCCACATCGTTCAGCCGCGTCTCGGCCCATCCGATGTGGGTCTCGTCGAGCCATCTTGCGCGCCCGCCCGACGACTCGGCGAGCAGCTCGGCTCCCAGGCAGACCCCGAGGAGCGGAACGCCGCGCTCCACGAGCCCTCCGATCAGCTCCTTCTCGGGTCCCAGCCACGGATGCTCGTCCTCCTGGTCGGGGTGCATCGAGCCGCCGAGCACGAGCGCGCCGTCGTGACCCTCCAGCGCGGGCGGCGCCCCCTCGGCGGGCACCCACTCGACGAGCTCCGCCCCGCGCTCGGCCTCCACGCCGGCAAACACTCCCGGGCCGGCGGTGCGTTCGTGGACCACGGTCAAGAGCTTCACGGCCGGTGAGCGTACGGTAAGGGGTGCCCCCTAGCCTCGGGCGTGACCATGACACCTCGCCTCGACCACCGGCTCGTGGCGGGTCTCGCCTCCGTCGCCACGCTCGCAGCGTTCGCCGCGCTACCGGCGCCCGCGCACGCGGGGGTTGACTGCACCTCGCCAGCGGGAGCGTCGCGGTCGACGTGACCGCCGGAAGCCCGGTCATCGGCCTGCGACGCAACGCGAACGACATCGAGGTCTTCGACGGGTTGCCGGGAAGCGTCTCCCCGACCGCGTGCGTGGGCGGCACTCCGACGGTCACCAACACCGCGGCCATCGAGATGATCGACAACGCCGCGGGCCAGGACACCGACTTCAACGTCGACATTGCGGGTGGTCCGTTCGAGCCCGGGGTCGGCGATGAGGGCGCCGGGACGGAGGAGATCGAGATCACGATCGGCGGCACCGACGGGATTGAGGACGAGCTCACCATTCTCGGTGGGACCGGTGCCGACAGCTGGCGAATGGGCGCGCTGTCGCCCAGCGCCAGCGGCGTCAACCTCAATCCGCCGGAGGCCGGGGGCGCCGACGGCGACGACATCGCGATCAGCGGCGTCGAGGAGTTCCAGATCGCTTCGGACGGGTTTCCCGCCTTCACCGGCGGGGACGACACGGTTGACGCGAGCGGAGGGGCGCCGTTCACCGGGCCGCTCGATCTCCCGGGGACCGACCTCCAGCAGATGGGGGCCGGGCCGGGGGACGATGTGCTGATCGCCGGAAACGACCCGGTCGATCTCATCGGCGACTCGGGGGACGACACGATGACCGGCGGCCCGGCGGCTGACAACCTCCGGCTGTCCGACGGCGGCACGCCCGGCAACGACGTCGCGACCGGCAACGGGGGAGCCGACTTCTGCTCCTACATCAACCAGGGCGGCGATCTGACGGTCGACCTGCGGAAGACCACCCCACAGAACACCGGCGCCGGCGGGCTCGACACCCTGTCGGGGTGCGAGAACCTCGCCGGGGCGCCGACGACGACCTGCTGATCGGGACCAACGGCCCGAACCAGCTCCTCGGGGGTGAGACGACGATGCAGACGGGCAACGACACCCTCGTCGGGCTGGGCGGCAACGACACGCTTGGCGGTGCGCTCGGGGACAGCAACACCGTCAGCTATGCGCAGGGATCCACGGGTCCGATCGCGCTCAGCCTCGAGACGACCGCCCCGCAGGCCACGGGCGGCTCGGGGACGGACACCATTACCGACACGACGCTCGACGGCGACGCGCTTCCTGACATCCAGAACATCGTCGGCAGCCCGTTTGCGGACACGCTGACCGGAAACTCGCTTGCGAACAGAATCGTCGGTCGCGGCGGCAGAGACGAGATCTCGCTGCTCGACGGGCCCGACCGGTTCGAGGTCCTCGATGGGGTGCTCGACACGGTCGCATGCGGCGGCGGAGCCGACTCCGGGGTGGCCGATGAGCCCGGCGTGGATGCGATCAACCCCGATTGCGAGACAACCGACTTCGCGCCCCAGACCTCGGTCGGAGGTGGTCCGGTTGATGGGGCGCTGACCAACGATCCGACGCCGACCTACCAGGTGTCGGCCAACGAGCCGGCCACGTTCCGGTACCGCGTCGACGGGGGCGCATTCCGGGCGTGTCCGGCGAGCTGTGCGATCGCCGCGTTGCCCGATGGAGCCCACACCCTGGCCTTCCGCGCTACCGACACGGACGCGCCGGCGCCCACCACCGATCAGACACCGGCCACGCGCGATCTCGAGGTGGACGCACGGGCGCCCCTGACGACGATCGACGACGGGCCGAAGCGCAAGACGAGGAAGCGAAAGACGACGATCGTGTTCAGCTCGACCGAGGTCGGCTCGAGCTTCGAGTGCGCGCTCGACCAGGAGCCGTTCGCCGCCTGCGAGTCGCCGTTCCGCGAGAGGGTTAAGCGCCGCCGGCACAGCTTCGAGGTGCGATCGACGGACGAGGCGGGCAACACCGACCCCACACCCGCGCTTCACGAGTGGAAGGTGAAGAAGAAGCGGAAGGGGTGAGCGTCACCGAGAGGTGAGCGTCACCGCTTCAGCTTGATCTTCTCCTTCGCGGTGTCTGTGCCGCCGGCGCCGGTCGCTGTGGCGCTGACCACGACCTTCGCATTGCGGGCCCTGCGCCCGCCCTCCTTCAGCAGCTCCCTGACCTTAATCACGGTCTTGCGGTGCTTCTTGAACTTCAGCCGCACGGTCTCGGTTGAGCCCGCTGCGACTTCCAAGCCCTTTGGCTTCAGCTTCAGCTTCTTCGCCTTGGCGGCCGCGGTGGCGGCCGCGGTGCGCGTCGGGACCCTGCCCGTGCCACCCAGCTCAACCGAGCAGTCGAGATTGCCGCAACCGACATCGACCTCGAGCTTCTTCGCCTTCTGCTTTCCGTCCGCCGAGAGGGCCAGTACCAGGGCATCCCCTCCACCCGCGCCACCTCCCCCGCCGCCTCCGGGCACCTGGACCTCGAAGGCACCAGCGTCACAACGGGAGCCGGACGGTCGCGGGAGGCCGCGCTGGTCGGTTGTGAGCGGCGCCGTGCCGGTGGCCCCGGTGCAGTGCGGCGCGGCATTCGGCACGAAGTCGATGGCGGGGCTCCCGGCAGTCAGCGCGAGCGTCTGCGTAGGCCCCCCGTTCGTGGCGAGCGGTCCGAGCACAGGGTCGGTGTTCTGAAGGTCGGTCGCGGCGGTGAAGCACGCCTGTGGCCCCGGAGCGGTCCGCTCGATGTTGTAGCCGGCCGAGGTCACAACCCCATCGCCCGCGCACGCCCCCGCGCTGCCCTCGGAGACGATCGTGCCGCGGGCCGTGAGCGAAGCGGGGTTGTCGACGCTGATCGCCTTGCCGCCGGAGGAGGACACGGTGTTGGAGGCAATCGTGGCGTGGCTGAGCGTCGCTGAGCCGGTCTCCGCGCGGACTGCACCCCCGAAGGCAAGGAAGCTCGCCTGGGCCAGGTTTCCGGTCAGGGTCGAGTTGACGACTGAGAGGGTGCCTTGGTTCAGGATCGCCCCGCCAGCGGCCGTCTCCGAGAGGAAGAGCGAGTTGCCCGAGATCGTGCTGCGCTCCACGGTGGTCGTCGCGTCGGTCGCGTTGAAGAGCCCACCCCCCTGAGCGCCGGCGTCGCTCCCGGCGCTGGAGGTGTTGCCGGAGATGGTCGTTGCGGCGATGTGTGTTTCCCCGGTCCCCCCGTTGAAGATCCCCCCGCCTTGCACCGCGCTCATCGTGTCGTTCTCGAGGGTGTTGCCGGACACCGTGCTGCCGTTCAACTCCAGCGATGCGGCGTTGCCGAGTGACATCCCTCCGCCCCTGCTGACCGCCTCGTTGTCGGAGATCTCGCTGTTGCTGACATCCAGGGTGCCTGCCGCCGTGGGTGCGTACTGGATCGCGCCCCCGGAGATGCCGCTCTGGTTACCGGAGATCTGCGAGCCGCTAATCGTCAGGTTGCCGCCGGCGCGGACGCCGGCGCCGGTGGCACCCGAGCCGTTTCCGGTGATCTCACTGTTCGAGATCGACCCCACTTCCGCAAGCTCGATTCCACCGCCGGAGTTGCTCGGCCCCGCGGCCTGGTTCCCGGTGACCGTGCTGTTCGCCAGCGTGAGGCCCTCCTGCGCATAGACGCCGCCCCCGCCGGCGGATCCACCGATCACCTGGTTGCCCTGGCCGAGCGTGGGGCTGCCGATGGTGCTGTTCGAGATGCTCAGCGGGCCGAGCGCGCCGACGCCGCCACCGTAGTTGTTACTTGTGCTCTCCTTGACCGTCACCCTGTTCAAGGAGGCGCTCGTGAGGGAACCAGCCAGCATGCCGCCGCCACCGAAAATCGCGTCCTGCTCGGTGCCGTCCTGCACCGTGAGGTCGGAGATCGTCGCCGGTCCCGGTCCCGAGGCGACATGCAGGAGGCGGTCGAGGTCGTTGGCATCGAGCGTCGTGGACGACTGCCCGGCGCCGTCGAGCGTCAGGCCGCCCGCGCCCGCGTGGATGTCGAGGTCGCCGTCTTGGTTGTCGTCCGGGGAGGCGTCGGGAGGGATACTCAGCGTGTAGGGCTGACCCGCGAGGTTGATGGTGTCGGCGCCAGTGGCGCCATCGTGGGCGCACGCATCGACGTTCGCGTCGTCGTTCGTGGCCTCTATCGCCTCACGCAGCGAGCAGTCGCCGTCCGAGTTCAGCTCGTCGGCGGTCGTGTTGACGTTGATCGTCGCCGCGAACGCGCTCGCCGGTGCCAGGGCGGCGACAAGCCCAGCGGCAACGAAGCAGCGGACAAGCCTGTTGAGCCTGACGACGCTCCCCTTCAGTAAGGCCATGGCGTGGAAGCTAGGCCCGCGCGCTTACCGCTGACTCACCGCCGATCGGCGGTGGCTGCTCAGACACGACCGTAACTAGCGCTTGAGCTTGATCTTCTCCTTCGCGCTGTCCGCGCCGCCGGCACCGGTCGCAGTGGCGCTGACCACGACCTTCGCCTTGCGAGCCTTGCTTCCGGCCTGCTTCAGCAGCGCCCTGAGCTTCTTCACCGTCGCGCGGTTCCTCTTGAACTTCAGCCGGACGGTCTCGGTTGCGCCGGGCGCGATGTCGACGCCCTTTGGCTTCAGCTTCGACTTCTCCGACTTCGCTGCCGCCGGGGCGCGAGCTGGGACCTTGCCCTTGCCGCCGAGCTCGACCGAGCACGCCTCCGGCCCGCAGCTCACCTCCAGAGTCAGCTTCTTAAGCTTCTGCTTCCCCTTCCCCACCAGCTCGAGCTCCGGCGGCTCCGGATCGAATTCGAATGCGCCGCTGTCGCACGCAGGTCCCTGGGGGCGCGCCACACCACGCTGGTCCGTGGCCGGGGGCGGGCAGCCGCCGGTTACCGCGTCGCGGGCCGGGCTGTTCCGGGCGATCGCACGAGTCCGAGTCGGGCCGCCGTTGCTCGCGAGCGGCCCGAGCAGCGGGTCGGTGCTCGGTTGATCTGCGGCCGGCAGCCCGCAGTCGTTTCCGCTCTCCACGTTGCCGCCGCCGGATGTGAACGTGCCGGTAGCCGAGCAATTCGCCCCGTCCGAGTTGTCGAGGATCGTGTTCGCGAGCGTGATCGTGTGCTGGTTTGACGTCGTGATTCCGGCCGGAGCGCCGCTGTTTGCGGCGAGCGTGACGTGGTCCAGGGTCATGTCGGTGGAGACGGAGATCCCGCCCCCGACGCGGCCCCTGTTTCCGTTCAGCGTGGAGTTCGCGAGCCGAACCTGCGTGTTGGGCCCGGCGAGGAGGCCGCCCCCGAACCCGTCCGTCGGGTTTGCTGCGGGCTCCGCGCGGTTGACGCTCAACGTGCTCCTCGCGATGCTGAGGCTGTCCCCGCCCGTTCCGAGATACATCACGCCGCCGCCGTTGACGGCGCGATTCGAGGCGATCGCCGAGTCTGCGATCGCGACCCGGCCGGTGGCGAAGATCCCGCCCCCGTCCTCGCCGAAGGCCTGGTTGTTGGTGACCGCCACGCGCCGCAGCACCAACGAGCCGCTGGAGAGGATGCCGCCTCCGTTGGCGGCAAGAACCCCGTTACGCACGGTGGCGTCGCGCAGGTCCAGGCTTCCCGCCGACGAGACGTTGAAGATGCGCCCGTTGATGTTGGGTCTTACGACCGTGTTCGACGAGGTACCGGTCCCCTCGACGACGATGTCGGAGCTGATCGGCAGCTCACCCAGGGGGCCAAGCACGTAAGTCCCCGGTGGGAGGTTCACCTGATCCGGCCCGCCCTGTGCGTTGGCCTGTTCGATCGCGGCGCGCAACGTGCAGCGGTTCAGAAGAGTCGCGCAGGTGGTGTCGCCGGTGAACGCGTCCTCGCCGTCGACCGTCGTGTCGACCGGGAAGACGGCAGCCGAAGCGCCGGGCGCCAGCGCCAGCATCCCGAGCACCGCGGCTGTCCCGCACAAACAGGCACGCCTTCGCATCCCGCTCATCACTCCCTCGAGGAGAGGATATGTCAGAACAGGCTCGCGGCGGCGCGCTCGGGCACGGGCAGGCCGAGGTGCTCGAAGCCGCGCTCGGTTACCACGCGGCCGCGAGGAGTGCGCTTGATCAGCCCCTGCTGGAGCAGATAGGGCTCGAACACGTCCTCGATCGTGTCGC
>JBOGZL010000243.1:0-3922 GCA_050697195.1 Solirubrobacterales bacterium | reverse complement strand
AGCGGTCGATCGTCGGAAACATCTACAAGGGGGTGGTGGACAACGTCCTTCCGGGGATGGAGGCGGCGTTCGTCGACATCGGCCTGGAGCGAAACGGGTTCCTGCACGTGGACGAGATCGTCCTCCCCGGCGGCGAGGCCGCCCCGAGGCGGGGACGCGGCAAGGGGCGGCGGATCGACCAGCTGATCAAGCCCGGTCAGGAGCTGGTCGTCCAGGTCGTCAAGGACCCGCTGAAGACGAAGGGAGCGCGGCTGAGCATGCAGCTCTCGATCGCCGGCCGCTACCTCGTCTACATGCCCCAGGGCGGCGGCGTCGGCGTCAGCCGACGGCTCCCCGACAAGGAACGCGATCGGGTCCGCAAGCTGCTCGACAAGCTGCATAAGAACGACGGCGGGCTGATCATCCGGACCGCCGCGCAGGGGGCGAAGAAGGCCGACTTCGAGCGCGAGATCGGCTACTTGCACAAGCTCAACGAGGTCCTCGATCGGCGCTCCGGCGAGGCGACGGCGCCGGCGATGGTGTTCCAGGAGGCCGACCTCTCGGTGCGGGTGCTTCGCGACGTCCTGAGGAGCGAGTTCGAGGGAGCGATCATCGACGACCGCAAGCAGCACTCCCGCGTCACCAGCTTCTTCCAGCGCACGGCGCCCGAGCTCGTCGACTCGGTCGAGCTGTACCGCAAGCGCGAGCCGCTGTTCGAGAGCTACGGGATCGAGGGCGCCTTCAACTCCGTGCTCGAGCGGAGGGTGGACCTGCCCTCGGGCGGGTACCTGATGCTCGACTACGCAGAGGCGCTGACGGTGATCGACGTCAACACCGGCAGCTTCACCGGCCGCGGCCGCGGGAGGCTCGAGGACACGATCACGAAGGTGAACGTCGAGGCCGCCGAGGAGGTCGTGCGCCAGCTCCGGCTCCGGGACATCGGCGGGATCATCGTGATCGACTTCATCGACATGGCGCGGTCGCGAAACCGCGACCAGGTGCTGAAGACGATGCGAAAGCACCTCGACGAGGACCGGACGAAGACCTACGTGGTCGAGGTCTCGCCGCTCGGGCTCGTCGAGATGACGCGCCAGAACGTCACCGACGGTGTGCGCGAGATCCTCACCACCCGGTGCCCGACGTGCGAGGGGGAGGGCGTGGTGCGCTCCGAGGAGACCGTCGCGATCGAGGTGCTGCGCGAGCTGCGCAAGGTGATCGAGAAGCGGGCGAAGCCCGAGGCGCACCTGATCCGGGTGAACCCGAAGGTCGCGGCCGAGCTGCTGCGCGAGGAAAGCGGGCTGATGGAGCTCGAGGCCGAGAGCGGCAAGCACTTCCACTTCGAGGGCGGCGCGACGCTGCCGATCGACACGTTCGAGGTGGCCGAGAGCGGCACACGGGGCAAGATCGAGGAGCGGGCGCTGCCGTTCCAGGTCGGCGAGGAGGTGCTGGTGACGATCGAGGAGCCGCACATGTACAACGACGACGACGCGATCGCCCGTGTCGACTCCTACATCGTCAGCGTCGCGGGTGCGGCTCCGCACGTCGGGAAGCGAAAGCTGGTGCGGATCGAGAGCGTCGAGCGCTCCGCCGCGCTCGCGTCGCTGATCGACGGCGGCGGTGCGGACTCGGACGGCGCGGGGGGAGGCGACGGCGGAGCCGGGGGGAACGGCGCCGACGAAGTAAAATCGTCGTCCTCGCGACGGCGCCGTGGCCGCAGGGGCGGCAGGCGCCGTTCTCGCGCGCGCAGCGCGAGCGGCGAGTCCAAGAAGGCAGAGTGATGAGTCCGAGCTACGCGATAGTCGAGACGGGCGGCAAGCAGTACCGCGTCGAGAAGGGCGCGACGCTGCTCGTCGACCGGCTCCCCGACGACGAGGGCGCGAAGGTGAGCCTCCGCGCGGTGATGTACCGCGCCGACAAGCGGGTTGTGCTCGAGCGCGGCGAGCTGGAGAAGGTCAAGGTCGAGGCGAAGGTCGCCGAGCACCTGCGCGGCGACAAGATCAAGGTGTTCAAGTACAAGCCCAAGAAGGGCTATCGGCGCCGGGCGGGCCATCGCTCCGAGCTGACCAAGCTCGAGGTGACCGAGGTGAGGCTGCTCACCCGCAAGCCCGCCGCGAAGAAGCCCGGCGCGAAGAAGCCCGCCGCGAAGAAGGCTCCCGCGAAGAGGCGTCAGCCGGCGAGGAAGAAGCCGGCGTCCAAGCCGGCGTCTGCTAAGAAGGAGAGCTGATGGCGCACAAGAAGGGACTTGGATCGAGCCGAAACGGCCGCGACTCGAACCCGAAGATGCTCGGCGTGAAGGTGTTCGCCGGGCAGCGGGTCGGCGGCGGCGAGATCATCGTGCGCCAGCGCGGCACCCGCTTTCGGTCCGGCGACGGCACCGGGCTCGGCCGCGATCACACGATCTTCGCCACCCGCGCCGGCGTGGTCGAGTTCGGCTCCGGCGGCCGCGGCCGCATGATCTCGGTCGTCGAGGGCGAGTAGCGCCTACTCGGGCGGCAGGTTCTCCAGGTCAGCGCGATCCTGGGCACGATCCTGGGCGGCCTTCATCTCGCGTAGTCGGGCGAGGGAGCAGATCCTGACGGGGACGCCGAGAACGTCGCTCTCGACGGCGTCGCGATCGAGGGTGGCGTAGCTCGGCACCCCTCCCGCGCGCTGCACCACGTCGAGGCCTCCGAACTTGGTGTCGGCGGTCACGTTTCCCGCCCGGCGCAGGACTCGGCCGTCGCGGCCAACTTCGAATCGACGCCCGCTCACCGTCGGGAGCGTGGCGTCGAGCGCGGCCAGCGCGTCAACCAGGCGGTCGATGTTCTCCCGATCCGGATCGGGAACCAGATCGAGATCCTCGGTCGCCCTCACATAGCCGTGTGCGCCGACGGCGACCCCGCCGATGACGACGAACCGCACGCGGTGCTCGTGCAGTGCCTCGATCAGCGAGCGAAGATCGAAATCGCTCAACGGCGCCGAGCGCTGCCCTTGACGGCGCTCATCTGCTTGCTGAGCTTGTGCACGCGGGCGAGGCGCTCGCTCATCGGCAGCGCCCGGTCAGCCTTGCGGCGGGAATGTGACGCGCGGGCGAGATCCTCGCTCGGTTGAGCGTCGGTAGCGCGTTCACGTGTGCGCGGGTCGCTTCGCATGAGCGAAAAGATACGCGCGCGGGCGGTCGCGGGCATCAGAATCAAGTCGTGCTCTACGACCGCGCGAGGATCTACGTCGAGGGAGGCCGAGGCGGCGACGGCTGCGTGAGCTTTCGCCGCGAGGCCCACGTCCCGAAGGGCGGGCCGGACGGGGGGGACGGCGGGCGTGGGGGGGACGTCGTGCTGGTGTGCGAGCCGTCGCTGCGCGATCTCTCTGAGCTGCGCCAGGGGAGCCACTTCCGCGCCGCGAGGGGAGCGCACGGCCAGGGCAAGCGCCGCCACGGCGCCCGCGGAGACGACAGCGTGCTGCGGGTGGCGCCCGGAACCTCGGTCGAGGGCCTCGGCGGGGTGCGCTACGAGCTCGTCGAGCCGGGCCAGCGGGCGGTCGTCGCGCACGGAGGCGGTGGCGGGCACGGCAACAAGCGCTTCGCGAGCGCCACCCGCCAGACGCCGCGGTTCGCGGAGCGCGGGCTGGAGGGCGAGTCGGGGTGGATCGAGCTGCGCCTCAGGTTGCTCGCGGACGTCGGCCTCGTCGGGCTGCCGAACGCCGGGAAGTCCTCGCTCCTGGCGCGGATGACCCGGGCCTCCCCGAAGGTCGCCGAGTACCCGTTCACGACGGTCGAGCCGGTGCTCGGCACGCTGGAGGGCGACGACCGCCAGCTTGTCCTCGCCGACATCCCGGGGCTGATCGAGGGCGCCGCCGAGGGCGCCGGGCTGGGCCACGAGTTCCTCGCCCACGTGGAGCGCTGCGAGGCACTCGTCCACGTGGTCGACCTCGCCGGGGACGACCCGGTGTCCGCGTACGACACCGT
>JBOGZL010000242.1:0-3587 GCA_050697195.1 Solirubrobacterales bacterium | reverse complement strand
AGCTGCGCGATCGTCACCTGCGAGCCGAACGAGCTCGTGCGGCCGATCCACGATCGGATGCCGGTGATCCTCACCCCGGACGCGGAGGGCTCGTGGATCGGGGAGGGAGAGCCGGACGCGCTGATGGACGTGCTGCGACCGTGCGACCCGGCGGAGCTCGCCGTCCGCGAGGTCTCCGACGCGGTCAACGACGTCCGCGAGGACGGCCCCCATCTGCTCGCGCCGCCGTTGAGGCTGTTCTAGTCGCCTTGCCCGCGCCGGCCGGCTAGGCGGGCTGCGGTGGCGGCTCGCTCGGGGCCGGGCCCTCGGGCTCGTCGTGGATCGGCCCGCCGCCGCCGATCGGGCGTTCCTCCTCGACGTGCCAGTTCTGGTTGAACGCGATCAGCGCGATCGCGATCAGGACGAGCTGGACGGGGACGAGAAGGACGGTGAGGAGGCCGATCAGCTCCTCCGGGAGGGCGGGGGAGTCGAGTCCCTCCTTGGCGCGCGCGAACCAGCCCGGGGCAGCAACGGCCGCGAAGATCGCGAGGATGATCGCGAGCGCCGCGGCGACCGGCAGGATGCCGCGCTGCCAACGCGCGACGAGGAAGGCGAAGAGGACGTACAGCAGCGCGTAGATGATCGACATCACCGCTACGCCGAAGCTCTGGAGTCGCTCCCAGCCGCCGATCGTGATGATGAGAACCATCGCGGCGGAGATCAGGAGCACGAGCGTGACGAGCGCCTTGGTCATCTGCGTCTCGGCCTTCTGCCGATTGGGCCGCCACAGCTCGTACCCCTCGCGAATGCTCGTCGCCTCCATCCCGAGGCCAAGTCTAGAATCTCCGGCGGGCGCGTGCCACAGTTGCCACGAACCCGCGGGCGTGGTGGAACGGCAGACACGCCGTCTTTAGGTGGCGGTGCTCGAAAGAGCTTGGGGGTTCGAATCCCTCCGCCCGCATTCACCGGGGAGCAACGAGTGATACGTCGAAGCTTGTAGAGCCCTTCTAAGCTGAAGGACCCGCTCGGGGGAGTGAGCCAGTCCGGTCCAAGCGGGCGGTCTCCAAAACCGCCAACCCGGGTTCGAATCCCGGCTCCCCCGCTGGTTTTCGTGTTCCCTGCCCTCTACCGTGAGCGCCATGGAGGCCGCGGGCGGAGGGGAGCGAGGGAGCGCGCTCGAGCGCCTCCGTGCCCGCGCCGGCCACGCGCTCGGTCGCGCCGCGAAGCTGGCGGAGCGCTCGATCGACGCGTTCTTCAAGCACCGCTGTCCGCAGCTCGCCGCCAGCATCTCCTACTACGCGCTGCTCTCCGTCTTTCCCGCGGCGATCGTGATGGCGGTGGTCTTCGGGCTGATCATCAGCGGCGACGACGCCCGGCGCGAGGTGGTCGACTTCCTGTTCGACAACCTCCCGGTGAGCGAGGAGGAAGGCCGGCGCGACCTCGAGGACGCGGTCGACGGCGTCACGCGCAATCCGGGAACGCTCGGCCTGATCGGAGGTGCGGCGCTCCTGTACTCGGCGAGCGCGCTTATGGGCGCGGTGCGCAACTCGCTCACGGTCGTGTGGGGCTCGGAGCGCGATCGCCCGCCGCTGCGCGGAAAGGCGCTGGACATCCTCCTCGTCCTCGGGCTCGGGCTGCTGATCGGGCTCTCGCTCGCGGTGACGATCGCGCGCAGGTTCGCCGTCGACCTGAGCGAGGACCTCGGCGCGCTCGGCAGGGCGCTCGAGAGCGCCCTCGATGCCTCCGGCTTCCTGATCCCGCTCGGGCTCTCGGTGGTCACCTTCGCCGTCGTCTACCGCGTCCTCCCGCACCCCCGCCCCCGGCTGCGCGACGTGTGGCCGGGGATCGTGCTCGCCACCGTCGGCTACGAGCTCGCGAAGCGCGGGTTCGCGCTCTACCTCGAGAACTTCGGGAACTACAGTGCCGTCTACGGCTCGCTCGGCGCGGTGATCACGTTCCTCGTCTTCATCTACATCGCGGCGATGGTCTTCCTGATGGGCGCCGAGTTCGCTGCCCTGTGGCCGCGGGTGCGCCGGGGCGAGTTTGACGACGGCGGCGAGGGCAAGCCGCTCGCCGAGGAGATCCGCGGCTTTCTGCGCGGGCTGGTGCTCGAGCGGCGCGAGCGCGATCCGGAACGCTCGCGCCCAGGCGACTAGTGCCCCATCACGCAAAGCACCCCCGTTTCTCGGAGCGCCGTAGCTTGGGGTCGTCGCGATGAGCGTTGCGCCAGCGCAGGTAGCGGTGAAGCTCGCGCTCGATCGTCTCGCGGTCGGGGTAGTCCGAGCCCGCGATCACGAAGCTGCGCATCGCCGCGAAGTGGCCCTCGATGCGGTTGAGCCAGGAGCTGTAGGTCGGCAGCGGGACGAGCTCGGCGTTGTGCTCGGGCAGCCACTCCATCACCTTCGGCGTCGTGTGCGTGGAGAGGTTGTCGCAGACGACCATCAGCCGCTCGTCGCGCGGGTAGCAGCGGCGCAGGTAGCGCAGAAAGCCGAGGAACTCGCGGCCCGAACGCCGGCGGCGGTAGGACCCGCGCAGCAGGTCGTCCTCGAGGTCGTAGGCGCCGAACAGGTAGCCGATCCCGTGCGGGCGGGTGGAGGTGGCGCGCAGCCGATCGGGCTTGCCCTGGGGCACCCAGGAGGAGCCCGCCTGCGGCTTCACCTGCAGGGGGCCGAACTCGTCCACGCAGAGTCGGCGGGCGCGCTTCGGCCGCCGCCTGTAGAGCCTCAGGACGCGGTTTTTTTTCCTTCGAACTCGGGATCGGGGGACTGCTTCCAGGTCTTCGTGCGCTGGTGCGAGACGCCGCGCTCGGCGAGGATCCGCCGCACGGTCTCGGGCGAGATCGATGAGACCACGCCCGTCTCGACGAGGTGGTCGCGCAGCTTGGCCAGCGACCAGTGGGTGAACGGCTTGCCGAGCTGCTTGGGCTTCGAGAGCGCGACCTCGACGATGCGCTCGCGCACCGCCGCGGTGAAGCGCCGCGGCCGCCCGTTCGACTTGCCGGCCTTGAGCGCCTCGAAGCCGCGTTCGTTGAAGTCGCGAAGCACCCCACGGATGTGCTTTGGATCGGCGAACACGGTGCCCGCGATCTGCGGCACCGACATCTCCTGGGCCGAGCAGAGCACGATCGCCGCCCTGCGGGCGGTCACGGCGTCGCGGCTGCGCCGGGCCAGGCGCTGCAGGCGCCGGCCCTCCGCAGCCGAGATCGGGCGCACGAACACCATTGGCATCCTCCCCGAGTCGGCGGTTGCCAAGGGGTTCGACGCCACGCCCGGCGTCCCTGCCGGAAAAGCGGGCGTCAATTACTGGATGGGGCACTAGCGGGAGGGGCGAGGATTGCGTCGGCGGATGGAGCCTTCGATGTCTCGAAGGCTGCTTTCGCTTGCTACCTGCCGCCGTCGGCAGGCTCACCGGATAGTTGTCGGTGAATTGCATGCGAAACCTTGGAAGTCATCGGCCTACGACACCGGTCTTGGCCCACGTCGCTTGGTCGACGCCGGGCCGGACGGGGCGTCGCCGTCGAGCAGCCGTGGCTCGATCATGTTCACGCGGCGGGGCTGGCAGCCGCGGGCCTGCTCGCCATGGAGGCTGACGCGCAGGTCGGGGGGGAG
>JBOGZL010000241.1:0-1689 GCA_050697195.1 Solirubrobacterales bacterium | reverse complement strand
TGATCGAGGGCGCCGCCGAGGGCGCCGGGCTGGGCCACGAGTTCCTCGCCCACGTGGAGCGCTGCGAGGCACTCGTCCACGTGGTCGACCTCGCCGGGGACGACCCGGTGTCCGCGTACGACACCGTTCGGGCCGAGCTCGCCGCCCACGGGGCCGGCCTCGAGGATCTGCCCGAGCTCGTGGTGCTCTCGAAGCGCGACCTTCTCCCCGATCGCGATCTCGAATCGATCGTCGGGGAATGGAGCGAGCGCCTCGGCCGTGACGTGCTCACGGTGTCCGCGGCGACCGGCGCCGGCCTCGACGAGCTTCGCGCGGCGATATTCGCCGCCGTCCCGAGCGAGGAGCCGCCGCGTGCGCGGGAGGGCGCGCCGCACTTCGAGGCGGAGCACAGGGTGTATCGCCCCGCCGCGGAGCAGGGGTTCACGGTCGCGCGCGAGGACGGCGGCGCCTTCCGCGTCGAGGGCCGCGGGATCGAGCTCCTGGTGCGCCGCCACGACCTCTCCAACGAGGAGGCGCTCGCCTACCTCGAGCAGCGCCTGCGCGAGATCGGGGTGCTCAAGGCGCTCCAGGACGCCGGCTTCACGCCCGGCGACGAGGTGCGGATCGGGGCGGAGGCGTTCGAGCTGGACGTCGGCTGACACAGACTTGACACGCCCCGCGCGCCTCTGTACCACTTCCTTTGGTATGAAAAGTGCCATGACAACAACCATTGACAACGCCGGGCGGCTTGTGATCCCGAAGCCGATCCGCGAGCGGCTCGCCCTGCGCGGAGGAGAGGAGCTCGAGGTCGAAGAGCTGAACGGTCGGATCGAGATCAGACGACCCCGGCACGACGCACCCCTTGTCGAGACGGAAGGCGGCCTGTTGACAATGGACTCCGGGCCCGGCCTCGGTCCCGACGAGGTTCGCAAGTGCCTGGAGCGGACCCGGCGTTGATCGCGCCGGACAGCTCCGTGCTGATCGCCGGGGCCGATCCGGAGCATCCGTTCTCGCGACAGGCAACCGCCGCGCTCGTCGAGGTTCGCGACCGCGGGCGGATCGTGGCGCACACGCTGGCGGAGACCTATGCGGTGCTCAGCTCGACTGCCTACGAACGCGCCCCGATCCGGGTCGCCGAGTACCTGAGCCAGTTCCTCGATCGGGCCCCGGTCGGAGTGACGCCCGAGCGCTATCCGGAGGCGATCATGGGACTCGCGCGCTCCGGAATCGGCGGCGCGGCGGTCTACGACGGGTTGATCGCTCTGGGTGCGAGAGACGCAGGGATCGGTCTCGTAAGCCTCGACCGGCGTGCGTCGACCACGTACCGGCTCTGCGGGGTCGAGTTCCGGCTCCTGGATGCATAGTCCGGACGCCGCCTTCCTACACTGCGGCGCATGACCGTGGTCGCAAAGCTCGGCTCCGCGATCGTCGCGCAGGACGACGGCGAGCTCCGCTCGGCGGTGCTCGACAGCGTCTGCGAGCAGGTCGCGGAGCTCAACCGCGGCGGGGAGGACGTGGCGCTCGTCACCTCCGGCGCGATCGCCCGCGGGCGGAGGGTGATGGAGCTGTCCGCGCGCCCCGGGGCGGTGGACGAGCTCCAGGCGGCGTCGGCCGTCGGTCAGGGCTCGCTCTTTCGCGCCTACGAGGAGCGGCTCGCGCGCCACGACGTCCACGCCGCGCAGGTGCTGCTGACCGCGTTCGACGTCTCCG
>JBOGZL010000240.1:0-9760 GCA_050697195.1 Solirubrobacterales bacterium | reverse complement strand
ACGCTGCGCTGGGGGCCGGGCGACCCGCCGGCGCGCGAACGCTCGAGCTTGCGGCGCTGCTTGGGGCTCAGCTCGTCCTCAGTTCCGGCCGAATCCTCGGCAGGGGTCGCCTCCGCAGCCTCCTCCGGCTGCGTATGGGTCTCCTCCTCCTCCTCGGCGACAGGGGCCTGCTCCGAGGCCTCCTCGGCCTCGGGCTGCTGCTCCTGCTCGCTGCGCTTGTTCTCGTTCTCTTCCGCCATCAGTGCCTCAACTCGGCATCGAGGTCGATCCCGCGCTCCCGGGCCACGGTGAGCAGGCGCGCGACGTCGCGCCGCGCCGCGCCGATCCTCGACGTGTTCTCCAGCTCCCCGGTCGCGTGGCGGAACCGGAGGCTGAACTCCTCCTCGCGGGCGTCCTTGAGCTTCTCGACCACCTCGTGGTCGTCGAGGGCATGCACCTCGGTCGCCTTCACTCGGCCGCCCCCTCCCGGCGCACGATCTTCGTCTTCACCGGCAGCTTGTGGCCCGCGAGCCGCATCGCGTCGCGGGCGAGCTCGTCGTCCACTCCCGCGAGCTCGAACATGATCCGTCCAGGCTTCACGACCGCTACCCAACCCTCCGGGTTGCCCTTTCCGGACCCCATCCGGGTCTCGGCGGGCTTCTTCGTGTAGGGCTTGTCGGGAAAGATCGTGATCCACACCTTGCCGCCGCGCTTGATCTTCCTGGTCATCGCGACGCGGGCAGCCTCGATCTGTCGGTTGGTGATCCACCCCCGCTCGAGCGCCTTCAGCCCGTACTCGCCGAAGGCGACGGTGGTGCCGCCCTTCGAGTTTCCGCGCATCCGGCCGCGCTGCTGCTTGCGGTACTTGACGCGCTTCGGCATCAGCATCAGCCTCTGCCTCCTCGTCGCCCGCCGCCTCCACCGCGCGGCGGGGCGCTGCGGCCACTCGGGGCCTCGGCGCCGGGCTCGCCGTCGGCCGTCTTGTAGCCCTCGGGCATCACCTCGCCGTTGTTGATCCAGCACTTGACGCCGATCCGCCCGGTCGTGGTGCGGGCCTCGTGGAAGCCGTAGTCGATGTCGGCGCGGAGCGTGTGGAGGGGGACGCGGCCGTCGGAATAGCCCTCGGTTCGCGCCATCTCGGCGCCCCCCAGCCGGCCGGAGACCTGGACCTTCACGCCCTGTGCGCCCGAGCGCATCGCCGAGGTGAGCGCGCGCTTCATCGCCCGCCGGAAGGCGACGCGGTTCTCGAGCTGCTCGCCGATCGACTGCGCGACGAGCTTCGCGTCGAGCTCGGGACGCTTGATCTCGCGGATGTTCACCCGCACCGGCTTCTGGGTCAGCTTGTGGAGGTCGCGGCGAAGCGCGTCGACCTCGGCGCCCGACTTTCCGATCACGATCCCGGGGCGCGCCGTGTGGATGTCGACCGTGATCTCTCCCCGCTGCTTGCGGATCGTGATGTCCGAGAGTCCCGCGTGGGAGAGCCGCTGCTGGATGTGATCGCGGATCTCGAGGTCCTCGAGCAGGTACTCGGAGAACTCGCGCTCGTTGAACCAGTTCGACTTCCAGTCCTTGATGTAGCCGACCCGGAAGCCCTCGGGGTGGATCTTCTGGCCCATCGCTACTCCAGCTCCTCGATCGGGGTCAGGGCGACCGTGAGGTGGCTGGTGCGGCGGTCGATCTTCGTCGCCCGGCCGCGAGCACGCGGACGCCAGCGCCGCAGCGTCGGGCCCTCGTCGACGTAGATCTCGGCGACCTGGAGGTCGTCGGCGACGAGCTCGTGGTTGTTCTCGGCGTTCGCGGCCGCCGACTCGAGCAGCTTCGCGACGTCGCGCGCCGCGCCCTTGGGCGAGAACCGGAGCAGCGCCCGGGCGTCGTCGATCGGCATCCCGCGGACCTGGTCGGCGACCAGGCGCACCTTGCGTGGCGAGGAGCGCAGGAAGCGGGCGCTCGCGCGCACGACCGGCTTGTCGTCTGCATCTGCCATCAGGTCTCCTCGCGTCTGCTGTCGGTGCCGGAGTGGGCGCGGAATGTGCGCGTGGGAGCGAACTCGCCCAGCTTGTGGCCCACCATCGACTCCGAGACGAACACGGGCACGTGCTTACGACCGTCGTGGACGGCGATCGTGTGCCCGACCATCTCGGGAAAGATCGTCGACTCGCGCGACCAGGTCTTGATCATCTCCTTGTTTCCGCTCTCGTTCATCCGCGCGATCCGCCGCATGAGGCGGTCCTCGACATGGGGTCCCTTCTTGGTCGAGCGCCCCATCTACCTCGAGCCTCCCTTCTTGCGGCCGCGGCGCCTGCCGCGGACGATGGCCGCGTCGGAGCGCTTGCCCTTCTTGCGGGTGCGGTAGCCCAGGGTCGGCTTTCCCCACGGTGTCTCCGGGTGCCCTCCCGGGGTGTGGTGCGCCTCGCCTCCGCCGTGGGGGTGGTCGACCGGGTTCATGGCGACACCACGGGTCTGCGGGCGCTGGCCGATGTGGCGCTTGCGGCCCGCCTTCCCGAGCTTCACGTTCTGGTGCTCGGCGTTCGAGAGCGCGCCGACCGTGGCGCGGGACTCCGCGCGCACCATCCGGACCTCCGAGGAGGGGAGCCGGAGCGTGACCATGTCGCCTTCCTTGGCGACGACCTGGATCGCGCTCCCGGCGGCGCGGCCCAACCGCGCTCCCCCGCCGGGGACGAGCTCGACGTTGTGGACCACGGTCCCCGTCGGGATCGCGGCGAGCGGAAGGGCGTTTCCGGGCTGGATGTCCGCGCGGTCGCCGGACTCCACCGTCGCCCCGGGGGCGAGGCCCTGGGGGGCGAGGATGTAGCGCTTCTCGCCGTCCGCGTAATGGAGGAGGGCGATGAAGCAGCTCCGGTTGGGGTCGTACTCGATCGTCGCCACGCGCGCTGGGACGCCGTCCTTGCGGCGCTTGAAGTCGATCCGCCGGTAGCGGCGCTTCGCGCCCCCGCCGCGGTGGCGGGAGGTGATCCGGCCGCCCGAGTTTCGCCCCCCGGTGGCGGACTTCCCGTCGGTGAGCGGCTTGTGCGGGCGCGTCGCGGTCAGCTCGGCGCGATCCGGGAAGGTCCCAAAGCGGCGCCCGGGGCTGGTCGGTCGTGTCTTGCGGTTGGCCATCAGCCCTCGACCGCCGCGCCCTCGAAGAGCTCGATCCGCTCGCCGGGTGCGAGCTGGACGATCGCCTTCTTCCACGCGCGGCTGGTCCCGGTGGTCAGGCCGCGGCGCCTCGGCTTCGCGCGGACCCGGGAGGTCCGCACCTCCGTCACCCCGACGCCGAAGATCTCCTCGACCGCGTGCGCGATCTGCGTCTTGTGCGCCCGTTCGTGGACACGGAACGTGTACTTGCCCTCGGACATCAGCGCGTAGCTCTTCTCCGAGATCACGGGCTCGATGATCACCTGACGAGGCTCCACGGCTAGCGGTGCCTCCTTCCGCGGCAGTGCGACTCCGCCGGCGAAAACCGAGCCAGCCAAGGACGCAGCGAGCGCGGCGCACTTGCAGAGTGCGCGAGCGAGCGAGGACGCCGGCTGGCGACGGTTTGCAGCCGGCTGAGGCGTGCTGTCGTGGGAGGAGTCACCGCTTAGCCCTCCCTCGCCCGCGCCGCGACGGTCTCCAGCGCGGCCTTGGAGATCACCAGGGAACGCGCTCCGATCACATCTGCGACGCCCACCGAGTCGGCGGGGAGCACGGTCACCCGCTCGAGGTTGCGAAAGCTGCGCACCGCCGTCAGCTCGTCGGTCTCGAGGACGACCAGCGCGGGGCGCTCGGCGCCCCACTTCGCGAGCGCCTCGCCGGCGCGCTTCGCCGACGGCTCCTCGAAGCCGTCGGCGTCCAGCACCGCGACGGTGCCGCGCGCGGCGTGTACGGAGAGCGCGGCGCGCAGGGCACGCCGGCGGGCCTTGCGGTTCACCTTCACCGTGTGGTGCCGCGGCTTGGGCCCGAAGGCGGCCCCGCCGCCCTTGCGGTGGGGGGCGCTGAGCGCCCCCACCCGGGCGCGGCCGAGGCCCTTCTGGCGCCACGCCTTCGCGGTCGTCATCGAGACCTCGGCGCGGGTCTGCGCCGCCGCGGTTCCGCGTCGGCGCGCCGCGAGATCCGCGCGCGCGGACTCGTGCACGAGCGACTCGTGGAACGGCTCCGAGAACACGCCAGCCGGGAGGTCGGCCTTGGTGGTCTTGCCCAGCACGGGGACCTTGGCGCTAGCCATCGCTTCGCACCTCGACGGTCGCGTTGCGGGGGCCCGGCACGGGCCCCTTGAGCAGCAGGAGGTTTCTCTCGGCGTCGACCTCGACCACCTCGCAGCGGCGCTGGGTCGCTCGCCGGCCGCCCATCCGACCCGGCATCCGGGTCCCCTTGAACACGCGCGCCGGGTCGGCGCTCGCGCCGACCGACCCCGGCGGCCTCACGTTGTGGGATCCGTGGGAGACCGGCCCGCGACTGAAGTTGTGCCTGCGAATCGTCCCCTGGAAGCCCTTGCCCACCGACACGCCGGCGACCTTCACGAGCTGGCCGGGCTCGAACGCCTCCACGGTGACGACGTCGCCGACCTGGTGCTCGCCCTCGCCCCGGAACTCGACCAGGGTCCGCATCGGCGCGGCGTCGGCCTTCTTCAGGTGCCCGAGCTCGGCCTTCGTCAGCCGCTTCTCGCTCGTCTCGCCGTGAGCGAGCTGGACGGCCGCGTACCCGTCGCGCTCCGGCTCGCGCACAGCGGTGACCGGACACGGGCCGGCCTCGATCACCGTCACCGGGATCGCCGTGCCGTCCTCCCCGAACACCTGGGTCATTCCCAGCTTCTTTCCGATGATTCCCGCCATCAGCCGCTCGCTAGAGCCGGATCTCCACGTCGACGCCGGCGGGCAGCGTCTCCATTCGCTGCAGCTCGTCGACCGTCTTCGGGGTCGGCTCGTGGATGTCGATCAGGCGCTTGTGGGTGCGGATCTCGAAGTGCTCGCGGGAGTCCTTGTCCTTGAACGGCGAGCGGATCACGCAGTACACGTTCTTGGAGGTCGGCAGCGGGATCGGCCCCGAGACCCGGGCACCGGTGCGCTGCGCCGTCTCCACGATCTCGCGGGCGGCGCGATCGATCGCCTCGTGGTCGTACGCCTTGAGGCGAATCCTGATCTTCGTTGCTCCTATCGTTGCCACTGGGGGTCCTCTTGTTGGTGGTTCGTTGGGCCCTCTTCGCGCACTTGGGGCGCCGCCCTTACGGAGCGCCGCCCCGGGTCGTATGTGCTTGACGTCTTACCGGGCCGCGGGGGTCGCCTCACCACCGCGAAGGGCCGGCCACCCGGGCCGGCCCCCTTGCTACTCGACGATCTTCGTGACGATCCCCGAGCCGACGGTTCGCCCGCCCTCGCGGATCGCGAACCTCAGCCCCTCGTCCATGGCGATCGGCTGGATCAGCTCGATCGACATCGTCACGTTGTCCCCCGGCATCACCATCTCGGTGCCCTCCGGGAGCTGTGCCACCCCGGTCACGTCCGTGGTCCGGAAGTAGAACTGGGGTCGATATCCCGAGAAGAACGGGGTGTGGCGGCCGCCCTCCTCCTTCTTGAGGCAGTACACCTCGGCCTCGAACTTGGTGTGCGGGGTGATCGAGCCCGGCTTGCACAGCACCTGGCCTCGCTCGATGTCCTCGCGCTTCGTTCCGCGCAGCAGGCACCCGACGTTGTCGCCGGCCTGGCCCTCGTCGAGGATCTTGCGGAACATCTCCACCCCGGTGACGACGGTCTTCTCGGTCGCCTTGATCCCCACAATCTCGACCTCGTCGCCGGTGTTCACGACGCCCTGCTCGATCCGGCCCGTCGCGACGGTGCCGCGACCGGTGATCGAGAAGATGTCCTCGATCGGCATCAGGAACGGCTTGTCGAGCGGCCGCTCCGGCTCGGGGATGTAGCTGTCGAGCGCCTCGGCGAGCTCGATCACCGACTGCTTGGCCTCCTCGTCGCCCTCGAGCGCCTTCAGGGCCGAGCCCTTGATCACCGGCGTCTCGTCCCCGGGGAACTCGTACTCCTTCAGCAGGTCGCGGACCTCCTCCTCGACGAGCTCGATCAGGTCGGGGTCGTCGACCATGTCGGTCTTGTTGAGGTAGACGACCATCGAGGGCACGTTCACCTGGCGCGCGAGGAGCACGTGCTCGCGCGTCTGCGGCATCGGGCCGTCGGCCGCCGAGACGACGAGGATCGCGCCGTCCATCTGCGCCGCGCCCGTGATCATGTTCTTGATGTAGTCGTGGTGGCCGGGGCAGTCGACGTGCGCGTAGTGGCGCTTGTCGGTCTGGTACTCGACGTGCGAGGTCGCGATCGTGATCCCGCGCTCCTTCTCCTCGGGAGCGTTGTCGATCTCATCGAACGTCTTCTCCTCGGCGCCGCCCTTCTCGGCCAGCACCTTGGTGATCGCCGCGGTGAGCGTCGTCTTGCCGTGGTCGATGTGACCGATCGTGCCGACGTTCACGTGCGGCTTGTCTCGCTCGAACTTCTCCTTCGACATCTCGCTCCTTTGGCTCTGCGGTCTTTCTCGTTCTTTGCGGGTTTATCTCAGCTTACGCTCGGCTCACCGCATGCGGCGGCCCGCCGGCGAGCCGAGGAAGGATAGCCCTCATGAGGCTGCGGCGACGGGCTCGGCCGTGCCTCCCTCGGTGATCTGCTCGGCGACGTTCTGGGGAACCTCGTCGTAGCGCTCGAACTGCATCGTGAAGGTCGCCCGCCCCTGGGTCGAGGAGCGCAGGTCGGTCGCGTACCCGAACATCTCCCCGAGCGGGACCCTTGCCTGGACGGCGACCGCGTTCCCGCGCTTCTCCTGGCCCTCGACCCTCCCGCGGCGCCGCGAGAGATCGCCGATCACGTCGCCGAGGAACTCCTCGGGGGTCACGACCTCGACCGCCATCACGGGCTCGAGCAGGATCGGCTTCGCCCTCCGCGCGGCCTCCTGGACGGCCATCGACCCGGCGACCTTGAACGCCATCTCCGAGGAGTCCACGTCGTGGGAGGAGCCGTCCACCAGCTCCACCCGAACGTCGACCATCGGGTATCCCGCCTTGACGCCGGACTGGAGCGCCTCCTCGATCCCCGCCTCCACGGCGGGGAGGAACTCGCTCGGGATCGCGCCGCCCTTAATCTCGTTCATGAAGTCGAAGCCCTCGCCGGGGGCGGGCTCGAGATTGATCACCACGTGGCCGTACTGGCCGCGGCCGCCGGTCTGGCGCACGAACCGGCCCTCGACCTTCTCCACGCGCTCGCGAATCGTCTCGCGGTAGGCGACCTGCGGCCGGCCCACGTTCGCGTCGACGTTGAACTCGCGCAGCATCCTGTCGACGATCACCTCGAGGTGGAGCTCGCCCATCCCGTGGATCAGGGTCTGCCCCGTCTCCTGCTCGGTCTCGACCCGGAAGGTGGGGTCCTCCTCGGAGAGCCGCGAGAGGCTGGTTGCGAGCTTCTCCTGGTCGGCCTTCGTCTTCGGCTCGATCGCGACCGCGATCACCGGCTCCGGGAACTCGATCTGCTCGAGCTCGATCGGGGCGTCGGGCGCCGACAGCGTGTCGCCGGTGGAGGTGTGCTTGAGACCCACGCCGGCGCAGATGTCGCCCGCGTAGCACTCCTCGATCTCCTCGCGGTGGTTGGCGTGCATCATCAGCAGCCGCCCGACACGCTCGGTTCGCCCGTTTGACACGTTCAGCACCCGGCTGCCCGCCTTCAGCGTCCCCGAGTAGACGCGGAAGTAGGTCAGCTTTCCGACGTAGGGGTCGACCATCACCTTGAAGGCAAGCGCGGCGAACGGGGCGTCGTCCTGGGGGGGGCGCTCCGCGGCCTGGCCGGAGCCGTTCGCGCCCTTCGCGGGGGGCTCGATTCCCTCCACCGGCTGGACCTCGAGCGGCGACGGGAGGAGCTCGACGATCGCGTCGAGGAGCGGCTGGACGCCCTTGTTCTTGAAGCTGGAGCCGCACAGGATGGGGGTTACCTTGATGTCGAGCGTCGCGCGGTGCAGCGACTGGGCGATCCGCTCGTGGGGGATCTCCTCGTCGTTCAGGTACGCCTCCATCAGGGCGTCGTCGTAGTCCGCGCACGCCTCGATCAGGTGGGTGCGGTGCTCGTGGGCCCGCTCGGCGAGCTCCTCGGGGATCTCCCTTTGCTCGATCTCCGTCCCGAGCTCGTCGGTCCAGTAGGTGGCCTTGTTCTCGATCAGGTCGGCGACCCCGGTGAACCCGTCCTCCTCGCCGATCGGGAGCTGGATCGGGAGCGGATGGGCGCCGAGGCGCTCGCGCATCGTCTCGACGGCGCCGAAGAAGTCGGCGCCGATGCGGTCCATCTTGTTCACGTACGCGATCCGGGGGACCGCGTACTTGTCGGCCTGGCGCCACACGGTCTCGGACTGCGGCTCGACCCCGGCGACGGCGTCGAAGATCGCGATCGCCCCGTCGAGGATCCGCAGCGAGCGCTCCACCTCGACGGTGAAGTCGACGTGGCCGGGCGTGTCGATGATGTTGATCCGGTGGCCCTCCCACTCGCACGCGGTCGCGGCCGACGTGATCGTGATCCCGCGCTCCTGCTCCTGCTCCATCCAGTCCATTACCGCGGCGCCCTCGTGGACCTCGCCCATCTTGTGGGTGCGGCCGGTGTAGTAGAGGATCCGCTCGGTGGTCGTGGTCTTGCCGGCGTCGATGTGCGCCATGATCCCGATGTTGCGGGTCTTCTCTAGCTGGAAGTTGCGTGCCATTTGTGCGTAAAGTGTCGCTTCTGGTTGGTGGAAATGTCGTCGTCCTGCGTGTGGACGAGACGAGGAGGAGAGATGGGCCCGCACCGGTATCGGCGCATGAAAAAGGCCCTCGCGGGCCTCTGCGTCAACCGCCAAGCTGGCCCGAACGACGTCTATGTGCTGCGGCTCTCCAACGGATTGGACTCCCGCCCGGACGTCGTGCGCGACTCAGTTCGCCGTGCGCGACTCAGGCATGAGCGAGTCGCGATGTTAGCAGCCTGATGGTGCTGCTCAGGGGCAGGAAGCGCCCGCGATCGGGGCGCCCGAACCGACCTCGGTCGAAGCGGCCGCAGCGGCAAGTGAGACCCTGCGCGCGGGAACGCGCCGAGAGCACCGCGGGCAAACGGACCGCGGAGCTTCGCAACGCGGCGCTCGTGCTTATGCGCCTGTTCGGAGGAGCGCTGCAGGAGATCGGGCGCGGCGCGCTCGCGGCCGCGGAGTGGATCGGCCGCCAGGAGCTGAGGGTGGGCCGGCTGGTGTCGCGTCCGGTTCGCGCGGTCGTTGGAGGGACCCGGGCCGCGATCCGAGCCGGCGAGCGCGCGATCACGCCGCGGCGCGCGGTGGGAGTGGTGGTCTTGTGCGCGGCGATCCTGCTCGGGGTGTCGCAGTTCGTCGATTACCGCGGCGTGGGAATCGGGGTCCCGCTCTACGAGGACGTCGAGGCCGTCGCTCCGGCGCCCCAGACCGACCGCCAGACCGCGGGCTCGGCGCACTCCTACGTCCTGCTCCCGGTCGCCGCGCTGGCGATCGTGGCGCTCGCATTCGCGCTTCGGGGAAGGTGGCAGTTGGGCCGGGCGGTCGCGCTCCTCGGAGCGGTGGGGGTTGCGATCACGCTTCTGATCGACCGCCCGAAGGGGCTCGACGAGGGTCCCTCCGCGCTCGCCTTCGAGGGCGCCGACGCGATCCTCGTCGAGGGGTTCTGGGTCCAGCTCGCCGCCTCCGTGGTCCTCGTCGTCGCCGGGCTGCTGCTCGGCCGCTACGTGCGCGCGGAGCAGCCCGCCGAGCGACGCGGATGGCGCGCGCGGCGGCGCGG
>JBOGZL010000239.1:0-7954 GCA_050697195.1 Solirubrobacterales bacterium | reverse complement strand
CTCGACATGAGCTACGGCGACCACGAGGACGCCCCCGGCCAGCTCGAGCTCAACTTCCGCTTCGACCGCGCGACCCGCACGGCGGACAACATCACCACCTACCGCCAGATCTGCACCGCGGTTGGGCGCGAGCACGGGCTGCACGCGTCGTTCATGCCGAAGCCGTTCACCGGCGTGTCGGCGAACGGGCACCACCACCACTTCACGCTGATCGACGAGCACGGCAACAACGTCTTTCACGACCCCGACGGGCCGGCGCGGCTCTCCGAGGTCGGGAAGCGGTTCATGGGCGGGATCCTCGATCACTTCAAGGCGCTCGTCTGCATCGGCTCCCCGACCGTGAACTCGTACAAGCGGATGTGGGACTTCGGGTTCTGGGCGCCGGTGTACAAGAACTACGGGTGGCAGAACCGCACCTGCACCGTGCGGGTGGCGAGCGGGGGGCGGTTCGAGTTTCGCGGCGTGGACTCTGCCTGCAATCCCTACCTCACCCAGGCAGCGCTGCTCACCGCCGGGCTCGACGGCGTCCGCCGCGAGCTCGATCCGGGCCCGCCCCAGCAGCGCAACACCTACGACCTGCTCGCCGAGGGGGCCGAGTTCGAGCGCGTGCCGGACCACCTCGGCGCCGCGCTCGAGGCGCTCGAGGCCGACGAGGTCGTGCGCTCGGCGATGCCCGGCCGCCTCTACGACGTCTTCATGCACTACAAGCGCGACGAGTGGGAGCGCTACCTGGCGGCGGTCACCGACTGGGAGCGCGAGCAGTACCTGGACGTGATGCCCTGATGTGCGGGATCGCCGGGATCATCTACCGCAACGGTGAGGGCGAGCGCGACGTCGGTCGCGACATGACCCGGATGCTCCAGGCGATGAAGCACCGCGGGCCCGACTCGACTGGGTACGCGCTCTACCGCGGCGGCGGCGAAACCTTCGTCATGCACGTGAAGCTGAGCGAGCCGAGCGACCACGACCCCGAGCTCGAGCGGCGCGTGGAGCGCCAGCGCGACCAGGTCGAGTCGCGCATACGGGCTGCCGGCGCCGAGATCGAGACGGTGAAGGGCACCCACCGCACAATGACCGTCGTCTTCGGCTTCGACGGCGACCTGAAGCTGCTCGCCGACGCGGTCGAGCGGGTCCGCCACACCGAGGTCCTGTCGCTGGGGCGCTCGCTGGAGATCGTCAAGGACCTCGGTGACGCCGAGACGGTCTCGAGGGAGTACGACCTCGACCGGTTCGTCGGCACCCACGCGATCGGCCACGCGCGGATGGCGACCGAGTCGGACGTCGACATCGCGAACGCGCACCCGTACTGGGCGTATCCGTTCCCCGACGTCGCGGTCGTCCACAACGGCCAGCTCACGAACTTCCACGACTGGCGCCGCCGGCTGCAGCGCTCCGGCCACCGGTTCCAGTCCGAGTGCGACTCGGAGATCATCGCCGTGTACCTCGCGGAGAAGATGAGCGAGGGCAGCTCGCTCGAAGAGGCGATGCGCCAGAGCCTCACAGACCTCGACGGGGTGTTCACCTACATCTGCGTGACCGAGGACTCGCTCGGGGTCGCCAAGGACGAGCTCGGCGCGAAGCCGCTCGTGCTTTACGAGGACGACGACCTCGTGGCGCTAGCATCGGAGGAGATCGCGATCCGCCAGGTTCTCGACCGCGAGATCGAGACCAACGACCCCTACGAGGGCGAGGTGCGGGTTTGGAGCAGGTGAGCGAGCAGAACACCGTGCGGATGGACGAGCGCGGCCTGGTCGAGCTCGACGACGCGATCCCGAAGACCTCGAAGATCGACGGCGACAGCGCCGTCCTCGACGCCACCGAGCTCACCACGCGCAAGATCAACGCCGAGCTTCGGTGGCTGATCTACGAGCAGGGCGTGACCGACGTGACCGTCCTGAACCCGAGCGCCCGCCACTCGCTCGGCGTCGCGATCCTCGCTCGGTGCCGAATCCGGTTCGAGGGCAGCCTCGGCTACTTCGGGTGTGGGCTGATCGACGGCCCCGAGGTCGAGATCACCGGGCGGGTGGGATGGTCGGTCGCCGAGAACATGATGTCGGGCGTCGTCGTGGTCGATCACAACGCCGGCTCGCTCGCCGGCGCCGCGCTCCGCGGCGGCGACCTCGTCGTCAAGGGTGACGTCGGCGCGCGCACGGGCATCGACCAGAAGGGCGGCACGATCGTCGCGCTCGGAAACGCCGCCTCGATGACCGGCTTCATGATGCAGCGCGGGCGCCAGATCATCTGCGGCGATGTCGGCCCGGGCCTCGGCGACTCGATGTACGACGGCACGATCTACGTCGGCGGCGAGATCGCTTCGCTCGGGATCGACTGCGTCGAGGGCGAATGGACCGACTCCGACACCGAGGTCGTCGAGCGCAAGTTCGCCAACCACGGGCTCGGCAGCCCCCCCGAGCTGCGCAAGTTCGTGTGCGGGAAGAAGCTCTACAACTACGACGTTCTCGAGCCCAGCGAGCGCAAGCTGGTGCTCTAGGGAGGTTCGAGATGCCCTCCAAGAAACCGACCGACCAGGCCCCCGACGACCGCGAGGTGCTCGGCCGCAGCCGGATCTTCACGCCGGAGGTCATCAACGACATCCACATGAAGTCCGAGCTCGGCCGCTACCGGATGCGCGGGTTCTCGATGTTCAAGAAGCTCCCGAGCTGGGACGAGCTGATCTTCCTTCCCGGCACCCTGACGCGGTTCGTGATCGAGGGCTATCGCGAGAAGTGCGACACGAAGACGATCCTCGGGAGCCGGTTCGCCAACAAGCCGCTCGAGCTCGACATCCCCGTCTACATCACCGGGATGAGCTTCGGCGCGCTGTCGCTCGAGGCGAAGATGGCGCTCGCCAAGGGCGCCTCGATGGCCGGGTCGGCGACGTGCTCGGGGGAGGGCGGGATGATCCCCCCCGAGCGCGACCTCTCGACCAAGTGGTACTACCAGGTGATCCAGAGCCGGTACGGGTTCAACCCCCACCACCTGATGCTGGCGGACGGAGTCGAGTTCTTCATCGGGCAGGGCTGCAAGGTCGGGCTCGGCGGCCACCTGATGGGCCAGAAGGTGACGGAGCAGGTCGCCGAGATGCGCTCGTTGCCCGCCGGGATCGACCAGCGCTCCCCGGCGCGACACCCCGACTGGCTCGGGCCGGACGACCTCTCGCTCAAGGTTCAGGAGACGCGCGAGGCGACCAACTACGAGGTGCCGATCCAGCTCAAGCTCGGCGCCGCGCGCGTGTACGACGACGTTCGGATGGCGGCGAAGTGCGGCCCCGACATCATCTACCTCGACGGGGCCGAGGGCGGCACCGGCGCCGGCCCCCACATCGCGGCGGAGGAGACCGGGATCCCGCTGCTCGCGGCGATCCCCGAGGCGCGCCGCGCGCTCGAGGACGTCGGGCTCTCCGACGAGGTCGACCTGGTCGTCGCGGGCGGGATCCGCAACGGCGGCGACATCGCCAAGTGCCTGGCGCTCGGCGCCGACGCGATCGCGATCGGCCACTCGGCGCTGATGGCGCTCAACTGCAACAAGGAGATCCCCGGAGTCACCGACTACGAGGGGACGGTCGGGGTCCCCGCAGGCCAGTGCTACCACTGTCACACCGGGCGGTGCCCGGTCGGGATCACGACCCAGGACGCCGAGCTGCGCAAGCGGCTCCACGTCGACGAGGCCGCACAGCGGGTGTTCAACTTCCTCCACACGCTGACGCTCGAGGTCCAGATGCTCGCGCGAGCGTGCGGCAAGACGAGCGTCCACAGCCTCGAGCCCGAGGACCTCGCGGCGCTCACCGTCGAGGCGTCGGCGATGGCCAAGGTGCCCCTCGCCGGCACCGACTACATCCCCGGCGTCAGCGAGGAGCGCTCGCTCGAAGGGATCCGCACCCTGCTCGACCAGTACCTCGAGAACCCGGTCGACTTCCTGCCGGCGCCCGCCGGGGTCGCGGGAGAGGAGCGCAAGTGACCTGGGCCGAGGACGTCCGCGAGCCGGAGAAGGTCACCTCGATCGACGCCGAGTACCTGTCCGGCAAGCGCTTCCCCTACCAGGAGGACATCTCGGTCGTCGACGAGATCGACCTCCTGGCGGCGACCCCCGGCAAGGACCTGAACTGGCTCGAGGACGTCGAGCTGCTCGAGGAGGAGGGCACGCCCGCCGTATTCGACCGCTACTCGAACTCGTTCCTGCGGATCTACTTCCCGATCCCCGAGGGCCGTGAGGACGAGATCGCGCGCAAGGTCCTGATCGCCCACCTCACCTCCGGCAACTCCTACGGGATCCGGCTCAAGGAAACGCACGCCAAGTTCCCCCAGCCCGAGCTCGGCCCCTGGGTCGAGGGCTCGCCGACCGTCGGCGAGAACTGGAAGCCGTCCGTGCTCGAGGGCTGGGAGCCACCGGACCACTAAGTAGATGTCGGCCGTCCCCGACTCCGTCCGCAACCTGGTGATCGGGGCGGGCGTCCACGGGCTCTCGACCGCGTGGCACCTCGCCGCCGCGGGGGAGGACGTGTTGGTGGTCGACAAGGACAGCGTGGGCGCGGGCGCATCGGGGATCGCATGCGGGGTGGTCCGAAACAACTACTTCCAGCCCGCGATGTCCGAGCTGATGGCGGAGTGCGTCGAGATCTGGGAGTCAGACCCCGACGGCCTCCACTACCACGGCTCCGGCTACCTCGCCCTCGGGCCGGCGGCGCAGGAGCCCGACCTGGCGGAGGTGTTCGAGCGCCAGCAGCGGATCGGGTACCCGTCCGAGCTCGTGGTGGGGGAGGACGCGGTGCGCTCGCACATGCGCGGGCTGTACGGAGACTGGCGGGCGGAGGGGCTCACGGTCTGCCTGCACGAGCGAGCGGGCGGGTTCGCGTTCAACATCGAGTCGATGCGCGGGCTCGCCGACAAGGCGCGGGCCGCAGGGGCGCGGATCGCGGAGGGGGTGGAGGTGACCGGGTTCGAGCTCGACGGCTCCGGCGCCGTCACCCGGGTGAAGACGAGCGCGGGGCCGGTCGAGGTCGACCAGGTGGTCGTGGCGGTCGGCCCGTGGATCCCGGCGCTGTGGGAGATGCTGGGGCTGCCCGACCGGCTCGACGTCCACCGCCCCGACGGAAGCGTCGATCGCGACGTCTCGATGTGGACCTACTGGTACCTCCAGGAGGGCGAGGTGGCACTTCCCCCCTCGACCTTCGACACCGCCCGGGGCGACGAGGGTCCCGTGCTCCACGTCGACTCCGACCTCCCGCTGCACGCGGACGACGGCGCGCTAGTGAGCGAGGGTCCATGGGGGATCTACGTCAAGCCCGACCGCGAGTCGGTGCAGGGCGGCGCCCAGCCGCTGCCCGTGGGCGAGCGCGTCGACCTCGACCCGTACCCGACCGGGACCGTCGAGCCGGAGTTCCCGGACCTGTGGTGCGCGGCGCTCTCCCACTGCATGGAGCGCTTCGAGGGCTGCCGCTCGCGCTATCGCCAGGTCCGCTCGGGCGGAGCGGGCGCGTTCACCGCCGACAACTTCCCCGTCTTCGACTACATGCGGCCGAACGTGTACGTGGCAGCGGACTCCAACCACGGCTACAAGATGATCGCCGTCGGGCGCGAGGTCGCCCGCGTCCTTCAGGGCGAGCACTCCTCGCTTCTGCATCCGTTTCGCTTCGAGCGCTTCGCGACCGGAGACCTGCACCCGGTCTCGCACAGCCCCTATCCGTGGAGCTGAGCGCGAGCGGCGGCGCAGGCCACGTCGTGATCGGCGGCGGGGTCCTGGGGCTGTCGGCCGCGTGGCGGCTCGCGGAGCGCGGCGCAGACGTCGTCGTGCTGGAAAAGGACCGGATCGGCGCCGGCGCGTCGGGGATCGCCGGCGGGATCGTCCGCAACTACTACCGCTCGGCCGCGATCTCGGAGGTGATCCGACGCTCCGTCGAGCTGTTCGAGGCCGAGTCGGAGGCGTTCGGCTTCCGCCAGGTCGGGTATGTAGCCGCGGTCCCCGAGGCCCAGGTCGACGACCTGAAAGCGATCCGCGACCATCACGAGCGGGTCGGGTACGAGTCCGAGCTGGTGGTGGGGGCGGAGCGGTGTCGCGAGTACCTCGAGTGGACGTGGCCCGACTGGGACGCGGAGGTCGCGGCCCTGCTCCACGAGCGGCGGGGAGGGTGGGCGGACGCGATGCAGACCGTGCGCCACCTCGCGGATCGCGCCCAGCAGGCCGGAGCGAGGATCGAGGAGGGCACGGAGGTGAGCGGGTTCGAGATCGGCTCGGACGGCGTCGAGGCCGTGCTCACATCGCGCGGCCGGGTGGCGTGCGGGGTCGTGCTGGCGGCTCCCGGGCCGTGGGCGGCCGGGATGTGGGCTCGACTCGGGCAGGGAAGCGAGGTCGAGGTGGCCGAGAACGGAGATCGCGAGCGGCGCCCGCTCTTCTCCTACCTGAAGGCGCAGGAGGGCGAGTTCGCGCTGCCCGGCGTCGGACTCGCGGGATCCGCCGGCCATGAGGCGCCCGTCGTCCACCTCGACCAGGCCGGGCCGCTCCTCTCCGACAGCGACGGCCGGACCCTGGTCGACGGGCCGTGGGGGATCTACTTCCGCATGGGCCGCACCGGCACCGGGATCACCGGTGGCGGCCTGCCGGTGGCGCTGGACGACCCCGCGTTAGATCCCTACGGCCCCGACAACCCGGCGCACGCGGCCGAGCCCTCGTTCGGCGAGTTCTTCACCTCGGGGCTGGCCGCGGCGATCCGCCGCTTCAGGGGCCGCTCCGACGCCTGGAGCCTGACGCCCGCCGGTGGGATCGTGATGCGCACCCCCGACAACTACCCGATCTGCGACCGGGTGCTGCCGAACGCGTACGCGATCGTGGACTCGGGCCACGGCTTCAAGATGCTCGCCCTGGGGCGGCTCGCCGCCGACGACCTTCTCGACGGCGGGGAGCCGTTGCTGGAGCCGTTCCGCCTCGATCGCTTCGAGCGCGGCGAGACCCACACGGCGTCCAAGGGCCCGTACCCCTGGACCTAGCGCACCCGCTCTCACGCGAGAACCTCAGGCGTGGCCGCGACCCGCCCGCAGGTAGAGGAGCAGGGTCACGAGCGAGAATCCGGCCGCGAGCGCGAGCGCGAACGCGACGCTGATCCGCAGCAGCAGCGCGCCGGCCACCGCGCCGACCAGGACAGCAGACGCCGCGGCGACCCGCCGTGCCGAGCCCTCACCGGACCCGCCGGCGAGCTTCGAATCCGCGGCCAGCCCGGCTACAGAAAGCGTCACGACGGTAGTCGTGAGGTCCGGAACGCCGAGTCGCCGGGATGTGGCCGTGCGGACCCCCATCGCCAGCGCCAGCAGAGCGATCACGGCGTCCCCGGTGGGATCGTTCGCGCGCACGTCGACGACGGCGGCGAAGACCGCCGCGGCCCCGACCAGCCAGACCTCGCATCCGATCGCGGCCAGCATGTGGCGTGGGTGTCGATCCGCGAGCCTGAAGCCGAGAATGCCGCCTAAGCAGGCGCCCAGCGCGAACATTCCAAGCGAGATCAGCGGCCCGATCACCTCCAACCCGCCCGTGCCGGCGATGCCGAAGCCAAGCAGCACGATGTTGCCGGTCATGTTCGCGGTGAACACGCTGCCGAGCGCCAGGAAGCTGACCGCATCGACCATTCCAGTGACGAAGGTCAAACCCAGGAGAGCCTGTACGAGTGGGTGCCGGACGCTCGTAGGCGTGGGGCGGCGTGGCGAATCGGCCTCGTGCTTCGCTGTCTGGGCCCCTGGAGACATCTCAGTGAATGGAGGCTTCGGTGATGTCGCGAAACACTGGAGCCTCGCCCGGACGCAGCCGGAGCGAGTGCCTGGCCGGCGTTCGGAGTGTGCTCCTTCCGCGCGGAGCGGAAGCCACGGTGCGCCCGACGGGCCATCGTGCGCATCAGCCGCCGTGTTCCCGGGGGGACGCGAACGCCCGCGCCGTCACCCGCTAGCCGTGATCTCTCGTTGGCGGGCTCGCA
>JBOGZL010000238.1:0-3033 GCA_050697195.1 Solirubrobacterales bacterium | reverse complement strand
AACGGCTTCAGGCGGGCCTCCCCGTCGGCGAGCGGCGATTCGAGCTGGGCGGCGTCTCGACGAACGTCCTCGAGGGCGGCGACGGCCCGCCCGTGGTCCTGCTCCACGGCCCCTTGGCAAACCACTGGCTGCGGGTGGTCCCGGGGTTGGTCTCATCGTATCGCGTCATCACCCCCGATCTGCCCGGGCACGGCCGCTCGGAGGTGACCGGCGATCCTCTCGACGCCGAGCGGGTGATCGCGTGGCTCGCGGAGCTGATCGAGCGCACCTGCTCGTCACCGCCGGTGCTGATCGGGCAGACGCTTGGAGGCGCGATCGCGGCCCGCTTCGCCGCCGAGCACAGCGACCGGCTCCGCGGCTTGATGCTCGTTGACTCGCTCGGGCTGGCGCCGTTCGCGCCCGCGCCAGAGTTCGCGGGCGCCCTGAACGAGTTCCTCGCGCAGCCGAACGAGCGCACCCACGACCACCTGTGGCGGTACTGCGCGTTCGACGTCGATCGCGTCCGCGAGCAGATGGGCGAAGACTGGGATGCCTTCAGGGCCTACAACGTCGACCGCGCCCGTACGCCGAGCGTGCAGGCCGCCCTCGGCGCCCTGATGGAGCACCTCGCGATGCCGGCGATCTCGCCGGCGCAGCTCGCCCGAATTGCGGTACCGACGACCTTGATCTGGGGTCGCGAGGACCTGGCCACCCCGTTGGCGGTCGCCGAGGAGGCCAGCGACCGCTTCGGCTGGCCCCTGCGCGTGATCGAGGCCTGTGCCGACGACCCCCCGGTCGAGCAGCCCGAAGCGCTGCTGGCAGCGATCCGCGGGGTGCTCGAAGAGCTTCAGCTCGAGAGCCTGCAAGCGGCGGGAGGTAGCGCATGAGCACGCCGACCTACGACGCGATCATCGTCGGAGCGCGCTGCGGGGGATCGCCCACCGCGATGCTGCTGGCGCGGCAGGGACACGAGGTGTTACTGGTTGACAAGGCGACCTTCCCCAGCGACACGATGTCGACGCACCTCGTGCATCCGCCCGGGATCGCCGCGCTCGAGCGGTGGGGCCTGTTGGGGCGCCTCGAAGCGAGCGGATGCCCGCCGGTCGAGACCTACACCTTCGACTTCGGTCCGCTGACGATCTCCGGGTCTCCGCGCCCGATCGACGGAATCGCGCACGCATACGCGCCGCGCCGCACGGTGCTCGACAAGCTGCTGGTCGACGCCGCGGTGGAGGCCGGTGCAGAGCTGCGCGAGGGGTTCACCGTCGATGAGATCCTGGCTGCCGGCGGGACCGTGACCGGCATTCGCGGACGCGCAAAGGGGGGCGCGGCGGTCACCGAGAGCGCCCGGGTGGTGATCGGCGCCGACGGCAGGCATTCGCTGGTCGCCAAGGCGGTCGAGCTCGAGCACTACCACGAGCTTCCCTCGCGCCTGGCGATGTACTACGCGTACTGGAGCGGCCTGCCGGTGGACGGGTTCGCGACCATCCTCAGGCCTGAGAATCGCCGGGGCTGGGCCGTCTGGCCCACCCACGACGACCTCACCGCTCTGACCTTCGCCTGGCCGGTCGAGGAATTCAAGGCGAACCGCGGCGACGTCGAAGGCAACTTCTTCGCCGCCATGGACCTCGCGCCCGAGTTCGCCGAGCGGGTGCGCGCGGCGAAGCGGGAGTCGAAGTTCGTCGGCTCCGCCGAGCTGCCCGGGTACTTCCGCAAGCCGTTCGGACCGGGCTGGGGGCTGGTGGGCGACGCCGGCTATCACAAGAACCCGATCACCGGGATGGGCATCAACGACGCCTTTCGCGACGCAGAGCTGGTCGCGGCAGCTGTCCACGACGCGATCGCGGGGCGGCGCTCGTGGGAGCAGGGGATGGGCGACTATCAGCGGGCTCGCGACGGCGAGGTGCTGCCGATGTATGAGCTCACGGACGAGATCGCGCACCTCGAGCCGCCGCCACCGGAGCTGCAGCAGCTGCTGGGGGCGATGCAAGGCAATCAGGAGGCGATCGACGCGTTCATCAGCGTGACCGCGAGCACGCTGCCGGCGCCGGAGTTCTTCGCCCCCGAGAACGTCGCGCGGATCATGGCCGAGGCAGGGGTGAGCGCGGCGGGGGTCGATGCATGAACGCCTCTGCTCAGCGGCCGAGGACGGCGGAGCTGCAGGAGGCGGCGGCCTCCTAGCCCTGGATGAGGCCCGAGCTCTCACCGGAGCTGATTGACCGCCTCTACAGAGCCGCCTGGGCGATGTGCGGCTCCCCGCACGACGCCGAGGACCTGGTCCAGGAGACCCTTGCCCGTGTTCTGACACGCCCGCTGGCGCTGCGCCGCGACGACCCTGCGCGCGCTCTCATGCGTACGCTCAGGAACACCTACCTGACCTCGCTGCGCACCGTCTCCCGGCGCCCGCGCACGACCCAGCTGCCCCCCGACGAGAGCGCCGCGATGCAGTCGTCGCTGGCGCGTCCGGACCTCGCCGTCGAACAGCGCGAGACGTTCGCTGCGATCGCCGCCCTGCCGGAGGACTTTCGCGCCGCGCTGGTCGCTGTCGACGTCGTCGGTCTCTCCCACCGCGACGCCGGGCTCGCGCTCCGCACTCGCGAGGCGACGGTCGCCACCCGCATGTTTCGGGCCCGGCGGCGAGTCTCGCTGGCGCTGGGGGGGTCCGCGACCGAGCCCGACGGCGACGCGGAGGCAAGCCCGCAGATCGCGTCCGCCAAGCGGCCCGCGGCGCGCTCGGGTGCGTGGAGCGCGTGAGCGACGATGCGATCGACTCGGGAGGATCCGTGATCGCTAGGAGGCGCGGGCCCGCTCACGGTGCTCATCCGCTTCGCCTCCAGCGGGTAGCGGGCGCGTATCCGACAGTCGCTGTTCGATCGCGGTGCGCGCGCGCCCCAGTGCGGCGGGGTCGCCCTGGAGGATGAACGAGATGTTGGCGGCGACGAGGAGGGCGTTGAGCTCGAACGCGAGCTGCGCCGGATCCTCCTCGCGGTCGAGCTGATCGAGGGACTGCGCTTCGCGCGCCAGACGCTCGAGCAGGTCGAGCCACTGGCTCTG
>JBOGZL010000237.1:0-2427 GCA_050697195.1 Solirubrobacterales bacterium | reverse complement strand
GCGATGTGGAACCCGGAGGGGGACATGGGCGACATGGAGATGTGGGAGCTGATCGAGCCCTTCATCTACATCGGCCAGCGGGTGAAGCCGAATACGGCGGGCCCCGGCCGTCACCGCGGGGGGTCGGGCTACGAGGCCCTGCGGCTCGCGTGGAAGACGCCGTTCTACGAGATGCAGAACATCGGCAACGGCCGGATGTTCATCCAGTCCGGGCTCTGGGGCGGCTATCCGGGCGCGACCGGGTACCGGCACAACGTCCGCAACACGAACTTCTTCGAGCTCGTCGAGCGCGGCGAGCCCTACCCGACGCACGACCCCGACCCCGCCGACTCGGCGCTGGCGAGGATCGTGGAGGGTGAGCGCCAGTTCGACCTCGACACGACCACGCTCCCCGAGGTGATGCGCCAGGGGGACCTGTACCTGTGCATGTTCCGCGGCGCGGCCGGGGTCGGGGACCCGCTGGAGCGCCCGTACGGGTCCGTGACCGCCGACGTCGAGGGCGAGTACCTGCTCCCGCGCTACGCGGAGTCGGTGTACGGGGTGGTCGCCGGGGATGCCGACGCGACGGACGCCCGGCGCGCGGAGATGCGCGAGGAGCGCGGCCGCAAGGCGGTTCCGGTCCGCGAGTGGATGCGGGCCGAGCGCGAGCGGATCGTGGACGGCGAGCTGATCGAGCCGATCAAGGTGATGTACGCGGAGTCGATCCGGCTCTCGGAGAGCTGGGCGCGCGAGTTCCGCGAGTTCTGGGACCTGCCCGAGGACTTCGACTTCCCGGTCGCGACCCCGACGGTCGAGCTGAGCAAGGCGCTGCGCGCGCAGGAGGTGACGCTCGATTGAAGCTCGACAGCGAGACCCTGCGGGACCTGGTAGACGAGCGCCTCCCGCGCTCGCAGGTGCGCGCGATCCAGTCCTCCTATAAGGACCCGGACCGGTTCGACCAGTACGTCGAGCTGCTCCAGGAGCGGGTGGGGTGGGACGAGCGGATCGTGCTCCCGTTCGGCGAGCACCTTTACATCATTGCCGCGGGTGACCGAGAGTCACCCGCGGGTGGTGCCGGGCCCGCTGAGACGCAGTACCTGATCAAGTGCGACTGCGGGCACGAGTTCTGCGACTACCGCGAGAACTGGAAGCTCGAGGCGCTGATCAACGTCCGCGACTCGGATGCCTCGCTGCGCGAGATCTACCCGGAGAAGATGGCCGGCGACCCCGAGTGGAACCATCTTCGCGAGTACTTCTGCCCCGGCTGCAAGGCGCTTCTCGAGGTCGAGGCCGTGCCGCCGGGATACCCGGTGATCCACGACTTCCTCCCCGACCTCGAGGGCTTCTACTCGGAGTGGCTCGGGCGCGAGCTGTCGCGCTGAGGGTCTAGCGGGGCGCCCCGCCGCTGGGTGGTTGCTGACACCGGGCAATCGACTCCGCGTTCCGCGGCCGACGTCGGCGAGTCGGTTTGCCCGGTATAGCGCGGTCAATCGACCCCGCGTCGCCGCCGTCCGGATCCAAGAGTCACTTTGACTGGTGGATTGCGCCTATCCGAGTGCTCTGGCGGCCGAGCAGCCGCTCGGCGACGCCGAGGACGGTCTCGATCCCGTAGTCCTGTGAGGGCTGGGCGTCTGTCAGGACGGCGATCGACGTGCGCGACCCGTCCTCGTGGCGGAGCTCGGCCGCCTGGTGAACGAGCGCGCCTAGCTCGGTCGAGCGCCACCCGCCCTTGAAGCGCACGCTCCATTTCCATCCCGCCGCCTCGCGGATCCCCCAGCTCTGCTCGGGGACGACGTCCTCGAGCACCGAGAGGCCGAACTCTCGCTTGCCCGCTGGGATAGCCCGGTCGAGCCTCGACATGAAGAGCGCCATGTCGCCGGCGGTGATCTGCGCGTTGGCCCAGTACCCCGAGATGGTGAAGCTGCGGATGCCGGCGTCCTCGGCGACGCGGTAGAGGCCCGCATCGCCTACGCGCGAGTAGATCGCGTCGGCCGAGTCGTTGTCGCTGTAGGTGATCATCCGGGCCAGCAGCGTGCGGGTGCCGTCGTCGATCGGCGCATCCGCGACCCCGAGGCGCCGCAGCTCGGCGGCGAGGAGCAACGTCTTGACGACGCTCGCCGACGCGTATGGCCGGTGGGGAGCCAGTCCGTGCATCCGGCCGCGCGAGTCGATCGTCGCGAACGACACCAGACCCTCGCGGCCGCCCGCGTAGCGCTCCGCCGCGCGCACCGCGCTCGCGGAGGGGGTGACCGGGGGCGGCCCCGGATCGGCGACCGCCGCCGTGACGGAGCCAATGGCAGGCTTGCGCTGGGACACCAGCTTCCCGTCGCGATCCTCGAGCGCCGCCGCCGCCGCCGCCGCCAGCACGAGCGCAGCGAGCCCGGCGCGGAGTGCCCAGCGCCCGGCATTGATCGGTGGCCGCGAGCTCCGGCGGGGCGCATTGCGTCG
>JBOGZL010000236.1:0-1616 GCA_050697195.1 Solirubrobacterales bacterium | reverse complement strand
CGCGAAGCTCGCTCCCAGGCAGCGGCGGCGGCCGCCCCCGAACGGGATCCAGGTGTAGGTGCCCGGCGACCGATCCACGAATCGCTCGGGGCGGAACGCGTACGGGTCGGGGTATATCTCGGGGTCGGGGTGGATCAGGTAGGTGGCCGCGACCAGGCACGCGCCGGGGGGGTAGGTGACAACCGACAGCGTTCCGTTCCCATGAAACCGACAGCGTTCGGTTCCCACGCGAGGAGGCGAAGCCGACAGCGCTCCGTTCCCGCCTGAGCGTCCGAGTCGCGGCCGAGCCTCGCTCGATCAATCAACGATCGAGGAGGTGCCGGCTTGGGACGTCGAAGCGAGGAGCAGGTCCGGAGGGAGGCAGTGAGGAGGAGGCTGGCGGGCGAGTCGCCGGAGCGGATCGCGGCCTCGCTGGGCCGCACCCGTCGCTGGGTGTCGAAGTGGGTGGGCCGCCATGCGGTTGGCGATGAGGGTTGGGCCGAGAGCCGCAAGCCGGGCCGCGTGGTCAACCGCACGGATCCGTCGATCGAGGCACAGGTGATTGTCGTTCGCAGGCGGCTGACCGAGAACCCGTGGGCGCAGATCGGGTCGGATGCAATCGCCTGGGAGCTCGAGAAGCTCGGCATTCGCCCCCCGACCACCCGAACGATCGAGCGCATCCTCGCTCGGGCGGGGCTCGTCGAGCGCCGTCGGCGCGAGCGCCCGAAGTCCAAGGGCCTGCCCTATCCCGCCCCGCCGGCCGACGAGGTCGGCGACCTGCACCAGGCCGACATCATCGGTCCCCGCCACCTCGATGGCGGCCTGCCGTTCGTGGCGCTCAACTGCGTCGACGTCGTGCCGCATGCCGCCGCGATCGAGATCGCCGCAGACCAGCGCGAGGCGACGCTAACCGGCTCGCTGCTGCGGCTCTGGGAGCGACTCGGCGTGCCCAGGCGGCTGCAGCTCGACAATGGCAAGCCGTTTCAGCTCGGCTCGGCCAACCTCGGCGAGATCGTTCGGGTCGCCCTGCGCCAGGGCGCCACTCCGGTCTTCATCCCGCAGGGGGAACCATGGCGCAACGGGGTCTGCGAGCAGTTCAACGACACCTTCGACAAGCGCTTCTTTCGGTCCGAGCGGTTCGCTGACCGCGATCGTCTCGGCGACCGCGCGCTCGAGTTCGAGGCCTTCCACAACGCCAACCACCGCTACCGGGCAACGGGGCGGCGGACCCCCGATCAGGTCAAGGCCGGCTACGCACTCGCTGCTCCGATTCCGCTTGCCGAGCTGGCGGCGGGCTGGCCCGAGCAGGGCCGGATCGAGTTCATCCGCTTCATCCGTTCGGACCGAAAGCTGCGAGTGCTGCGCCGGCAGATCACGATGCCCGAGGCGCAGGTCTACCGCTACGTGACCGCGACGCTCGAACTGGCGATCCCGGAGGCGGAAGGAAACCTGCTGATCAGCGACACCGATGGCGAGCTGGTCCTGCGCGCGGGCGTGCCTCGGCCCGGGCCTTGAGTCTCGCCCGCCCCCTCTGCGCTCGCCTACGGCTCGCTCCGAGGGGGCGGTAGTGGGAACGGAACGCTGTCGGCTACTCGGGCTCCAACGATGGGAACGGGACGCTGTCGGTCCTCAACTAG
>JBOGZL010000235.1:0-6776 GCA_050697195.1 Solirubrobacterales bacterium | reverse complement strand
CGCGAAGCTCGCTCCCAGGCAGCGGCGGCGGCCGCCCCCGAACGGGATCCAGGTGTAGGTGCCCGGCGACCGATCCACGAATCGCTCGGGGCGGAACGCGTACGGGTCGGGGTATATCTCGGGGTCGTGGTGGATCAGGTAGGTGGCCGCGACCAGGCACGCGCCGGGCGGGTAGGTCCACCCGCCGACCTCGACCGGGCGCTTGACGAGGCGGGGCGCCGCGTTCGGGAGCACCGGGCGCCGGCGGAGCGTCTCCTGCACCGTCGCGGTGAGGTAGTCGTCTCCACCGTCGACCTCGGTCTCGTCGCGAAGCCGATACAGCGCCGCCGGCGAGCGGGCGAGGCGCTCGAACGCCCACGCCAGCTCCGAGGCGGTCGTCTCGTGGCCCGCGACCAGCAGCGTCATCAGCTCGTCGCGCAGCTCCTCCCGGGACATCGGCGATCCGTCCTCGTGGCGGGCGGCGAGCAGCAACGCGAGCACGTCGTCGCGATCGCCCTCGTCGTCGCGCCGCTCGTCGATGAGCTCGAACAGGAGCGCGTCCGTCTCCTCGCGCTGGCGCACGAAGCGCGCGAACGCGCCGTGCCCGCCGAAGAGGCGCTGAAGCGGGGGAAGCATCGCGAGCGGATTCGACCCGAACTCCAGGATCTCGGTGAGCCGGTCGCGGAGCGCTTCGAGCCGTGGGCCCGGGTCGAGCCCGAACACCGCCCGGAGGATTACCTCCAGGGTCAGGGCCTGGAGCCGAGGATGGACCGCGAACGGCTCTCCGCGCGGCCAGGCCGCGATCTCGCGTTCCGCGACGTCCGTGACCAGCCCGGAGAGGCGCTCCATCTTCTCCCCGTGGAACGCGGGCAGCATCAGTTTGCGCTGCTCGATGTGATCGCCCTCGTCGAGCAGGATCACCGAGTTGCGCCCGACCACCGGCTCGAGGATCCGCGATGCGCCCTCCCCGGGGTGGAGCACGTCGGGTGGCGCGGTGAAGAGCTCTTTCACCTCGTCGGGATCGGACAGCATCACCAGCGGGGGCTGCCCGGCGAGCCGCAGCGTGAAGCGCTTGCCGTAGCGTGCGCGACAGCGCTCGAAGAACGACACCGGCCGCGCCCACCAGCCCAGGGTCTGGAGCGCCTTCGGTTGGCGCGGGCCTGGCGGAAGCTGTCGGGAGACCAACCTTCTCCTCCTCTGGTCAACATACGGCAGCCGAGCGGATCGCAGTGTGCTCGTCGGCACACGAGCAGCGGGGAGGACGATCGCAACCGAGGAGGCCACCGTGTCACGCACGCTCAAGATCACGCCGACCGAGTCGGTCACGATCAGGGAGAGCACACCAGAGCTGCTCGTGGTCGAGGCAACCTACGCGCCGGCGGGCAAGGAACCGCCGAAGCACTACCACCCGAGCCAGGACGAGCACTTCGAGGTCCTCACCGGGAGGGTGGAGGTGCGCGCCGGCGGCGAGGAGCGCACCGTCGCCACCGGGGAGACGATCGACATCCCCCGGGGAACGCCGCACCAGATCTGGAACCCGGGCGGCGAGCCCGCCCGCGTCGTGTGGCAGACCCGACCCGGAGGCCGCACCGAGCGGTGGTTCGCGGCAATCGACTCGCTCCACCGGGAGGGTCGGGTGGGCCGAAACGGGATGCCGGGACCGCTCGCGTTCGCCGCCCTGCTGAGCGAGTACGACGACGTGTTCCGCCTCGCCGTCGGCCCCGAGCCGCTCGTGCGCGGCGGCCTCGCGCTGCTCGCCCCGCTGGGGCGGATGCGCGGCTACGCGCGCTGAGGCACACACCCTTCCGCCCCTCAGGGAAGGGTCAGGGTGATTCCCGATAGACGCGCGGCGCGCGGTGCGCCAAGCTGGGGAACGTGAACGATCGACCTCGAAAGCGACTGCTGCGCTCCCGCGACGACCGCATCCTTGCCGGGGTGGCCGGCGGGATCGCCGACTACCTCGACATCGACCCCACCCTCGTGCGCGTCGGTTTCGTCGCCGCGGCGCTGTTCGGCGGGCTCGGGATCGCCGCCTACCTCGTGCTGGCGGTCGTGACCCCGAACGACGATGGCTCCGGCGCCCCCGCCGCGAACGATCGCCCCTCGGCGTGGCTCGTCGTGCTCGCCGTCCTCGCGGTCTTGATCCTGCTCCCGGGGCCGTTCTGGGGCGTGTTCGGATGGTGGGGCGGCGGCTGGTGGTGGGGCGGCAGCCTGTGGCTGGTGCTGCTCATCGGTGGCGCGGTGTGGCTGTACGTCACGCTTCGCGATCGCGATCGCCGCCGGTCATCGCAGCGGGAAGCCGGCGAACCCGACCAGCCCGCCGCCGAGGAGGGGACCGCCCCGACAAGACAGCTCGCAGCGCCCGGCTCCCAGCAGCCGGCGACGGGCGACGGCTGGAGCCGGCTGCTGCGCGGCGTCGCGATCGCGGTGCTCGTGCTGGCCGCGTTGTGCGCCGCCGCGTGTGTCGCCGCCTTGAGCGCGTGGGCGACCGCGACGGGGCACGGCGCGATCGTCGCCGGAGTCGTGATCGCGATCGGCGTCGCCCTGGTCGTCGCCGCGTTGATCGGCGAGTCGCGGTGGCGGTGGCTGATCGTCCCGGCGCTCGTGCTGGCGCTGCCGGCGGGGGCTGTGGCGGCCGGCGACGTGAGCTTCGACGGCGGCATAGGCGAGCGCGACCAGCGACCCGCGACGGCGGCGGAGCTGCCCGACGACGGGTACCGGCTCGGGGTCGGCCAGATGACGGTCGACCTGCGCGGCCTGGAGTGGCGGCAAGGTCGAAGCGTGGAGCTGGAGACCGGGATGGGGCTCGGGCAGACCGTGGTCTCGGTTCCCGCGCGGGTGTGCGTCGACGCCGACGTGAACGCGTCCGTGGGCCACGTGCTCGTCCGCGGGCGGGAGGGCTCGGGGGTCGATGCCGAGGTAGTGGAGGGCACGTCCCAGGGTGACGCGCCCCGGCTCGTCCTAGACGCCAAGATCGAAGCCGGCGAGATCGTCGTCACCGACCGCCCGCCCGAGGTGTTCACCGGAGACCACCGCGGCTTCCGCGACGGGGGCTGGGATCGCTCCGACGAGGACGACGCCGCAGAGCGCCGCCGCCAGGAGAGCGCATGCGCGAGCTGAGGGAGCTGCGCGATCGGGTCGACGCCACCTCGCTCGTCGCCGGGGCGGTGATCGCGGTCTTCGGGGCTTTGATCCTGCTCCAGGAGGAGGGCACGATCGACCTCGAGGCGGGCTGGTTCCTCGCCATCCTCGCGGCGGCGACCGGAGTGGTGCTGCTCGCCAGCGGGATGGGTGCCCGGCGCGGCTGAGCTACCTGAGCAACCATTCGGCGCGTGACCACGGACTCCGCCGACAGGACCCTGCGACGCGATCCCGCCAACGCGATGATCGCGGGGGTTTGCGCAGGGATCGCCCACCGTCTCGGCGTCGCCCCGGTCGTCACTCGGGTGGGGTTCGTCGTCGTCGCGATCGGCACCAGCGGGATCGGGGCGCTGGCCTACCTGGCGCTGTGGGCGGTGATGCCGGCGCAGGCGCGCGATCAATCCCAGCGGCGCCGCCGCCGGGGAAGCTGGCGGATCGCGACGGGGGTGGGGCTGCTCGCGCTCAGCGTCCTGATCGCCTTCCGCGAGCTCGGCGTGTGGTGGAGCGACGCCCTGGTGTGGCCGCTGGTGCTGGCGGCGTTCGGGGTGGCGCTGCTGCTCAGCCTCACCCGCCCCGTTGCCGCCGAGCCCGCGGCGCCCTCCACCGACGAGGACCGGCGGCGAGAGCGCTCGCGCCAGGCGGCGGGTCGCCTCTCGATCGCCGGGTTCGGGATCGCCCTGGTGCTCGGCGCTGGGCTCCTGTTCCTGTGGGCGAAGGGGGTCCTCAACGCTGCGGGAGACGTCGCGCTGGCGGCGCTCGTGGTGATCGCCGGACTCGGACTGATCCTGGCGCCGCTGTGGTGGCGCTTCGCCCGCAGCCTCGCCGCCGAGCGGGCGCAGCGGATCCGCTCCCAGGAGCGGGCGGAGCTGTCCGCCCACCTGCACGACTCAGTGCTTCAGACGCTCGCGCTCGTCCAGCGACGCTCGGACGACCCCGCCGGCGTGGCGCAGCTCGCGCGGCGCCAGGAGCGCGAGCTTCGCGCGTGGCTCGCGGGCGCGCCGCCGCTCCAGCCCGACGAGCGCGTCGCGGACGCGCTTCGGGCCGCCGCGATCGACGTCGAGGAGGCGCGAGGGGCGCCGATCGAGGTCGTCGTGGTCGGCGACTGCCCGCTCGACGAGCGCCTCGAGGCCCTGGTCGCAGCCACCCGCGAGGCGCTCACCAACGCGGCGAAGTTCGCCGCCGACGGCCCGATCCGCCTCTACGCCGAAATCGAGGAGGACCGGGTCACGGCGTTCGTGGACGACCGCGGCCACGGGTTCGACCCCGAGCGGGTCCCGGCCGACCGCCGCGGGCTGCGGGAGTCGATAATCGGCCGCATGGAGCGCCAGGGCGGGCACGCCGAGGTGCGAAGCGAGCCCGGCCGCGGGACCGAGGTCGAGCTGACCGTGGGCAGGAAGTGATGTTGGCGCCGAGCAGAGGCGGCGAAGCCGCCGAGTGCGAGGTGAGGGGCAGGTGGGGTTCTGATGTCTGACGCTCCGAGCGTCGTGATCGTCGACGACCACGCGATCTTCCGCAGCGGGGTGCAGGCCGAGCTCGGCGACCTCGTCGAGGTGCTCGGCGAGGCGGGTACGGTCACCGACGCGGTGAGCGCGATCGCCGACCACCAGCCCGACGTCGTGCTGCTCGACGTCCACATGCCGGGCGGGGGCGGAGTCGAGGTGATCCGTGAGGTGCTCTCCGCGCGCCCCGACCAGCGCTTCCTCGCGCTCTCGGTCTCTGACGCCCCCGAGGACGTGATCGCGGTCGTGCGCGCCGGCGCCCGCGGGTACGTGACGAAGACGATCACCGGCCCCGAGCTTGCCGACGCCGTCCGCCGGGTCCGGGACGGGGACGCCGTCTTCTCCCCCAGGCTCGCCGGGTTCGTGCTCGACGCGTTCGCCGACTCGCTTCCCCCCGGCGAGGTCGATCCCGAGCTCGACCAGCTCACCACGCGCGAGCGCGAGGTTCTGCGCTACATCGCGCGCGGCTACCTGTACAAGGAGATCGCGCACCGGCTCGGGATCTCGACGAAGACCGTCGAGGCGCACGTCAGCTCCGTGCTGCGCAAGCTTCAGCTCTCCAACCGCCACGAGCTCAGCCGGTGGGCGGTCGCCCGCCGGCTCGTCGACTGAGGATGCGCGCGATCGTGATCGGGGCCGGCCTCGCCGGCCTCAGCGCCGCAGACGAGCTTCGCAGCGCCGGCCACGAGGTGATCGTGCTCGAGGCGCGCGACCGGATCGGGGGGCGGGTGTTCTCGCGCGAGCTCGAGAACGGCGCCGTGGTCGAGATGGGCGCCGAGTTCATCCTTCCCGGCAACACGCTGATCCGCGAGCTCGCCGCCCGGCTCGGGCTCGACCTCTGGGACAAGGGGATGCGATACGGCATCCGGGAGCCGCGCGGCGCCGGCGAGCTCCCGCCCGGATCGCTCGAGACGGCGATCCGGGCCGCGGACGAGGCGCTGGAGGACGATCCCGAGCTCGGCCTGCTCCCCGCGCCGGATTTCATCGAGCGCCTCGAGATCGACGACGGCGCGCGGGAGGTCCTGCTCGCCAGGCTCGAGGTCTCCGCGGCGAGTCCGGGGGACGCGGTGCCCGCGAGCGCGCTGTCGGGCGTCGCCCACATCGGCGACGAACCCTCGCCCGGCGTCGCCGGGGGCAACCAGCGACTCGCGCACGCCCTCGCGGAGCCGCTCGGCCCGGCGGTGCACATGGGCACGCCCGTGCGCCGGGTGGCATGGAGGGCCGACGCCGTGACGGTCCACGCCGCGGGCTCGGAGCTCGTGGGCGACGCGTGCGTGATCGCCGTGCCCGCGACCACGATCGGGGAGATCGAGTTCGACCCCGCGCTGCCGACTCGGGTGATCGACGCGGCGGAGAGGGTCCGGTACGGGCACGCGGCGAAGCTCTTCCTGCCGCTCCGCCACGCCGCCCCCCCGACCGCGGTGATGTCGGTCCCCGAGCGCTACTGGACCTGGACCTCGACGGGCGCCGGCGGTCGCGTGCAGCCGGTCATGAACGCGTTCGCGGGCTCCACGCCCGCCCTCGATGTGCTCGAGGTCGAGTCCGGCCCGGAGCGGTGGATCGAGTCGCTCGAGGCGCTGCGACCGGATCTCGCGCTCGACGAACGCGGCGCAGTGCTCTCGACGTGGAGCGACGACCGATGGGTGCGGGCCGCGTACTCGATCCTCCCCGACGACGGGACGACGGCGATCCTGAGCGAGCCCGTCGGTCCCCTCGCGTTCGCCGGGGAGCACACCGGCGGTCCGTTCGCGGGATTGATGGAGGGGGCGCTCCGGAGCGGCCGGCGCGCGGCGGGCGTGTTGAATCGCTAGAGGACCGGCTCGCCGTTCGCGGTCACGACGTACCACCGCCCGCCGAACTCCTGAACGTCCTGGCAGAAAACCTCGCCGGGATCGCTGTCCCCGATATAGTAGTAGAGTGGGTGGCCGTCGTAGGTGACCTGCTTGCGCCCGTTGCGCCGCTCGGTTCTGGCGAGCAGCCCGGGGTCGAGCCCCGCGCCGGCGCGCGGCTTGCGCTTCGTCTTCAGCGGTGGCCACGCCTCTGCGCACTCGCCGTAGCAGCGACTCTCGCGTCCTTCCTCCTTCGTGAACAGGTACAGCGCGAAGCCCTTCCGGTCGGCGAGGATCTCGCCGTACTCGGTGTCGATCAACGTCAGCT
>JBOGZL010000234.1:0-2370 GCA_050697195.1 Solirubrobacterales bacterium | reverse complement strand
CGCAGCGCCTCCTCGTTCATGTGAGCGACCATCAACACCTCGCCCGTGCGCCAGTCCTGGACCACGCACGTGGCGAGCCCACGCTCGTCGAAGGTGATTCCCTGGACCATCGGTTGAGTGTACGAGCCCTCCCGTACAGCCCGGCTCATCTGATCGTCGGCGAGGGTTCAATACTGTCCGCGTTCGTAGCGTTGGACTGAAGGCAGGCGGGGAGTCTGAGATGTACGGACCCGATCCCGAGCGATGCTCTTTCTGGTAGCCGCCTGGGCGGTTCTCCTCGCAGTGTCGGTTCCGACCGGAACGGCGGTCCTTCGCTGGACAGGCAGCCGAGCCTTCGATCGTCCAGGTGATCGATTCGTACTGTCCGCCTGGCTCGGCCTGCTGGTGCTCGGCAGCGGCTTGCTGGCGATCTCTCTGCTGTTCCCGCTCTCTCCCTTCGTTGGTGGCGTCGCTGGCTTTGGTGCCGCCGCCGCGGCGTTGTCGTGGAGACGTGTGCGCGACGAGATCAGCTCGCTTCGGGCGCATCTCAGCCGCCGACTGATCGGTGCCTGTCTCGCGCTCGCGGTTGGCGTAGCCCTCTTCACCGCTCAGCCGGTGGTCTGGTTCGACACTGGCCTCTACCACGCAGGTGCGATTCGCTGGCTCGCGGAGTTCGGCGCGGTCGAGGGCATCGGCCTCATCCACTACCCACTTGGCTTCGGCTCGTCGTGGTTCGCGTTGGCCGCACCGTTCAGTCCGGATGGGCTCCGGGAGCACACGACGGTCGTCCTAGGCGGCTTCGCCCTTCTTCTGCTCATCCTCCATGCTCTGATCTGCATCTCGCGGGCCCTCCGACGCGATGCTCGGCCGGCCGACTGGCTGCTGATCGCGGGCTCGGCGCTGCTCGTCCCAGCCCTCGCGGCGCTGCTGAAGGCCCACGTCTCGACGAGTCCCGACCTCCCGGTCGCCATCCTGGGCCTGCTGGTCGGCTGGGCGATCTTCACCGCCGTCGATCCGCAGCACGCGAGGGGAGCCGCGGCGTCGCGGCTCTCTCCCGGTCCCGCGGCCGTACCCCTGTTGCTGGCGCTGGGGGCGATGACGATCAAGCTGCAAGCCGCGCCGCTGGCCGCGGTGGCGGCGCTGTTTTACGTGCTGGCAGGAGAGGACAGGTTCCGAAGGGCGATGTGGGTCGGCGTGCTGGGGATCGCCCTCGTCGGCCCCTGGCTCGCGTACGAGTTCGTCGTCACCGGTTGCCCGGTCTACCCGGTTCCCGCCTGCACCAACGTGCCATGGTCGGTGGGCTCCGATGCCGCGCGACAAACCGCCGAGACAGTGGAGACGGTCACGCGCTGGGGGGACGAATCCGCGCCGGGCTCGAGCCTGGAATGGGTCGGGCCATGGCTAACCAACGACCTCAGTCCAGCGCTCGGCGCGCTCGCCCTTGCCTCGCTCTTCGCCATTGGAGGTGGACTGCTGGTCGGATCACGGTTCCCGCCCACATCCGAACTCCGCATCGCGATGACCTGGGTCGCGATCCTCGGTGCCGCGGGATTGCTCCTTTTCCTGCTGCGCACCGAGCAGATCACGATGATGCTCATCGCCTGTCTGTCCCTGATCCCACTCTCCGGTCGCCGTCCGGGAACCGGGTGGCTTCTCGCGCTCGGGCTCGCGGGTATCGCCCTGACTCTGTATGCGGGCCCGGACCCGCGCTACGCGCTGGGGTTCACGGCCGTCCTGTTCGCCAGGCTCACCGTCTTTCACGGCCCCCGCTTTTGGACGCGACTGCGCCCTTACCTAGCCCCCCCCAGACGCCTGCCGGAACTGAGCCTGGCGACGCTTCTCTTTGCCGGCGCCGTATGCGGAGCGCTTGGTCCGCTCCTGCGCCCGACAACCCCTCTGTCGGAGGGGCCGTCCCTGCTCAGCCCCCCGGAGATCCCGGCCGCGGTCGCGGTACAGCCGACGAACGGGATCCCGTACCAGGTGCCCCCAGGGGTAGCGCGACCGACCGAGGCCGCAGTTCCCGGTTCGCCCAACGGGCTCTGCTGGGCGGCCGAGCTTCCCTGTACTGCTGGGTATGAGATCGACCCCCGTGTGGTCTTGCGGGATCAGGACACGGGCATCTCCGGGGGCTTCGAAAGGTCCAGCGACGAATGACTCTGGGTTGGCGTGCCGCGCGGCCCCGTAGCGAAAGTGGCTACTCGATCCCGAGCCGGTCGAGCAGCGCCTCGTCGCGGCGCCACCGGCGGCGGACCTTGACCCGGAGCTCGAGGTAGACGCGGGCCCCGAGCTCGCGCTCCAGCTCGCGTCTCGCCGCCGCGCCGACGTCGCGGACCATCTTCCCGCCCCGGCCGACCAGGATTCCCTTCTGGGACTCGGTCTCGACCCACACCT
>JBOGZL010000233.1:0-4560 GCA_050697195.1 Solirubrobacterales bacterium | reverse complement strand
GGAAGACCACACCGTTGTCGTACGACTCACAGGCCGCGAGCGACAGGTTGGCGGGCGCGGCTTCCTCGGGGAAGAGCCGCGGACCGGCCCCGCGGGTGAGCGGGTAGACGAGCAGATCCAGCTCGTCCACCAGGCCGTCGGCGAGCATCGCGCGGACCAGCGTGCCGCTGCCGCTGACGTAGATGTCACCGTCGACCTCGTCCTTCAGGCTGCGAATCGTGTCGGGGTCGTACGGTCCGATGAACTTCGAGTTCCTCCACAGGACGAACGTGGGATTGCCCACCCTATGTGTGGGTGATTCCACGCGCGTTAACGTCGCGGGGCAGCGAATCGTCGAGAAACGCAATAGCCCCAGTCGAGCCCGTGATGTTGGCGGGCGACTCTAAAGTTGACGGGACCCGGCCGCGGATCGTCGCGCCGGGCGCGTTCCCCGATGCTGCTCCTGCTCGCGATCGCAAGCTTGTTCGTCCTCCCGAGCCCGTGGGGGTTCGTCGCGGTGGGCGTTGCGGCGGCGATCGAGGTGGTGGAGCTCGCGTTCTGGCGCCGCTTCCTGCGCCGCTACAAGGTCCAGACCGGGACGGAGGCGCTGATCGGGACGCGAGCCGAGGTGCTGGAGCCGTGCACGCCCCGGGGCCGTGTGCGGGTGGGCGGCGAGATATGGAACGCGCGCTCAGACTCACCGGTCGCGCGGGGGGAGTACGTGCGGATCACGGCTGTCGAGGGCCTCACGCTGTCGGTGGAGCCGCTCGGGACGTGGCCGTGAGCGCTGCGAGCACGGAAAGGGCCCCTGTGAAGGGGCCCCTCTATCCGTAAGGACGTGCCGCCAGAAGTCTTCGCCTCTGGCCCGTCGGTCCTCAAGTCTGTTGCCGGGGCTGCCGCCCGGCTTGCATTAACTTAACACTTTCGACCCGGACAAAGTTTCACCTTTGGCGCAATTCGGGGGATCGATTGCAGCGAACCCGTCAGAGCGCGAAAAGCGGGCAGTTCTCCGGTTCGCCTGTTGGGAGTAGAGAGGCTGTCGCGGTTGTCCGCACTGTCCCTATGTGAGCATTCGCTAGCACGTTTCCGGCACGCCGACGGCCAGCGACGCACTCGCGGGCACGCCGGTTAGGATGCCCGCATGTTGCGCCACGAAAGCTGGTCCAAGCCAGCGGGTGAGAGTCCCGTCCGGGTAAGCGTCGGAGCGCCCGGTAGCAGGCCCCAGTCCGCCGCCGAGAGGCGGCGGGCCAAGCGGGGCGTCGAAAGCCTCCTCGGAGGGAGCGAGCGCGCGGGCTGCGACTGCAGCCTCGTCACATTCACAACGGAGGAGCCGAGCCGCTCATGTCACGGCGAAGGCCATGTCCGTCGCGCTGGATTCCGGATGGGGCGGCGGGTCCTCCCGGGGTATGGGAAGTCGCACGCGCGCACGGTCTGGATCGGAACGTGGGAGCCCCGTCTGCCCAGCCTCGTCAGCGAAGACCGCCCCCATAAGCCGATGGTGAAATGGGGCGGAGGGCAGCGGGAATCCGAGGGGGCCGTAGTAGTGAGGATCGGCGTGCACAAGAACGCGCCGGGAGCGAAGGGCCCTCGCTTTGATCATGCTCGCAGCGGAGGTAAGCGCTAGGCATGGCCGCCCCGAGCGGTCCCAACGCCCCCGGCGGTAGCCATCCCGCCGATGGGGAGGCGAGCGAAATGGCCCTCGAGGCCCCTCGTCGCCCGAGGGTGCGAGAACTCCAACGCAAGCTATGGGCAGCGGCCAAGCGATCCCCGAATCGCCGCGTCCACGCCCTGCACGACCGGATCTGGAGGGGTGACTTCCTCCGGGAGGCGTGGCGGCGAGCGCTATCCGGGGGTCGCGTAGCGATGCCAGGACGATCATCGGCAAGCCGTGTGCGGGAAAACCGCACGCACGGATTGAAAGGGGAATGGGGAACCGGGCCCTGACGGGTCTGCGCCCCTGACTACCAATGAAGTACGTGATCACCGGCGGCTCGGGATACATCGGCACCCGACTCACCGAGCTGCTCCTCGAGCGCGACGAGACCGAGCGGATCGTCAACCTCGACGTCCGCGCCCCGGAGATCCCATGGCCGCGGACCTCCTTCGTGCAGGGCGACGTCCGCGATCGCGCGGCGATGCGCGAGCTGCTGGAGCGCGAGCGCCCCGACGCCCTCGTCCATCTCGCCTTCCTCCTCGACCCGATCCACGACGAGGCGCGGATGTACGACATCGACGTCAACGGCACCCAGGCCGTGCTCGAGGCGGCGTCGGCGGCGGGCACCGGGCAGGTTCTGGTCACCTCCTCGGCCTCGGCGTACGGGGCGTTCCCCGACAACCCGGTGCCGATCGCCGAGGACCATCCCGTCCGCGGGCAGCCGGACTTCTCCTACGCGCGCGACAAGGCCGAGGCCGACCGGGTGTGCCAGCTGTGGGCCGCCGACCATCCCGACCGGGTGATGACGATCGTCCGCCCGACGATCGTGTTCGGGCCCAACGTCGACAACTACATGTCGCGCGGATGGACGAACAGCATCTTCTTCCCGGTGATGGACGGGGTCGAGGCCGACCTCCAGCTCGTCCACGAGGACGACGTGGTCACCGCGATCGCGAGCCTCCTCGACGCGAAGGAGGGCGGCGCGTTCAACGTCGCCGCCGACGGGACGATGAAGTGGCGCGAGTCGGCGGAGCTGATCGGGACGAAGGTCCGGGAGATGAAGTTCAAGACCGTGTACCGGATCTCCGCGTTGATGTGGCGGCTCCGCGCCCCGCGGGTCGAGGCGCCGCCCGGCAACCTGCACTTCCTCCACCACCCCTGGGTGGTCTCGAACGAGAAGCTGAAGGCCGCGACGGGGTGGGAGCCCACCCACGACACCAGGGCCGTCTTCGAGCAGACGATGACGGCCAAGGGGCTCATCTCGGGCGGGCCTGAGCCCGCTGCTACGCTGCGCGTCCCGGGCGCTTAGCTCAGTTGGGAGAGCGCCGGCTCGACAAGCCGGAGGTCACTGGTTCGAGTCCAGTAGCGCCCACCTCGCCCGATGGAACCGCTCGTTGCAGCCCTTGCAGGCGGCGCGGTTGGAGCCGCGCTCGCCGCGCTTGCCCGGGTCCCGACCCAGGTCCGCGGCCACAACCGGCTCGTCGACGAATACGACGCCGAGCTCGGGAACTGGGTCGCGGACGAGGCGGTGCGCCAGGAACGCGAGATGAAGCGAACCACCCGCCGGTTCGCGGAGTCCGACGCCCAGGGTGAGCGCGAGCACGCCCGCGCGCTCGCGCAGGTCAAGGAGGAGTCGCTGCGGGCCTACCGCGACTCCGAGCTCGCCGCCAAGCACCGCCGGATCGCGCTCCGCGACAGCGAGGGATGGCAGCACGACCTGTGGCGCTGGGTCACCGCCCGGGGGCAGCTCCCGCCGCTCCGCACGCCGCGGAAGGTGAAGCCGCTCGTCGACACGTGGCGCGAGCCGGTCAGCTTCGGGGAGGTCTCCGCGAACGTCAACGACCCGACGAGCCTCGACCTCGACGAGATCCTCGCCGAGCTCGCCCGCAAGCAGGCGAGCGCCGACGAGGAGCCCTCGCTCCCCTCGGAGGCTCCCGAGGGCGCGAGCTCCCGCCGCGAGCAGATCCACCGGTAGGCCAAGCGCTCGCGTCCCGGCCGCGGCGGGGGCGCTCTCTATGCTCCCGCCGTGCTCGGGACGTACGCGGCCACCCTGCTCGTCTGCGCGTCGGCCGTGGTGGTTGGGCAGGCGCTGCTGCTCGCGTGCGGGTGGCGACGATGGTCGTGGCTCGCGCCCGTCGTCGGGCTCGGCCCGCTCGTCGCGATCGCGTGGGGCGCCGTCCAGCTCCCCGGAGAGGGCGCCGCCGCGCTCGGCGCCCTCGCTGCGCTCTCGGTGGTCTCGGTCGTCGTGCTCGCCGGCCGCGTCGAGGGGGCTGGTGTGGCGGCGCGCGAGGGCCTGCCGGCGGCCGGGCTCGCGCTCCTTGCCGCCTCGATCCCGTTCATCGTCGAGGGGCGCTTCGGGGTGCTGGGTACGGGGTTCAACGTCGACATGTCCCAGCACCTGTTCGCGGCCGACTGGCTCGCGGACCCCGAGGGCGCCGAGCCGGGGCTCGTCAAGCAGGGCTACCCGCTGGGGCCGCACGGACTCGCGATCGCGGCGGGGGAGCCTGGGGGCGGAAACCTCGTCCAGGGTTTCGGCGGCCTCACGCTCGCGATCCCGGTGCTCGCCGCGCTCTGCTCGCTGACCGTCCTGCGTCAGCTCCCGCCGGTCCGCCGCGCCGTGGGCGCGGCGCTCGTCGCGCTCCCGTACGTGATCGCCTCATACCTCGCCCAGGGCCAGTTCAAAGAGCTGCTCCAGGGTCTGTTCCTGCTCGGGTTCGCGCTCACCCTGCACCAACTGAGCACACGAGCGGATGTGGGGCTGGAGGGGGATCGGCGGGACTTGCTCGCCGCGGTTCCGCTCGCGGCGATCGCGATCGGGGCGCTTTACTCCTACAGCACGCCGGGGCTCGTGTGGCTCGGCGCGGCGGCGGTCCTGTTCGCGGCCGCGGAGCTGTTCCGCCGCCGGCGCGCGGTGCGGCCCGCAGTCA
>JBOGZL010000232.1:0-4676 GCA_050697195.1 Solirubrobacterales bacterium | reverse complement strand
GCGTAGGCCTCGAGGCAGCCCCGCCGACCGCACGTGCACCGCGCCCCGCCCTCCTTGATGACCATGTGGCCGATCTCGCCCGCCGCGCCCCGCCCCAGCCACTCCTTACGGTCCAGGATCACGCCGCCGCCGACCCCCGGGCCCCAGAAGACGCCGATGAACGAGGTGTACGGGCGGCCAGCGCCGAGCTTGGCCTCCGCGTTGACCGCGACCTGGACGTCGTTCCCGACCCGCGCGGGAGCGCCGAGCGCCTCGGAGAGGTTGTCGGCAAGCGGAAACGAGCCCTCCCAGTCCGGGAGGTTGCGGGCGTTCGCCACGCTCCCGGTCTTCTCGTCCACGTCGCCGGGGGAGCCGACGCCGATTCCCTCGAGCGCGCTCGTCTCGAGCTTCGCTCCCTCGGCTGCCTCCCGCATCGCCTCGACCATCTCGCGCGCGACATCCTCGGGGCCGCCCTTCGTCGGCGTCGGGCGCCGCGCCTCGGCGACCACCTCTCCGTCGCCCACGACGGCGGTCTGGATCTTCGTCCCGCCGAGGTCGATGCCGCCGCGCACGGCCGCGAGTCTAGACACCGCGCCGAGTTCGCGGGCGAACTTGGCGGTGCTCTAACTCGACAGCGAGTTGTCGACGAACTCGGCGAACTCGCCGAGCAGCTCGGGCGGAACCCAGTGGCCGGCATCGGTCTCGTGATAGGCGACGTCGATCCCGCCGCGCTTGAGCGTCTCGTTCGCGGCGCGCCCGAACCCCACCTCGATGACGGGGTCGTTGCGCCCGTGGTGGATCAGCACCGAGAGCCCCTGCCGTCCGTCGAGCTCCGCCGTCCACCCCTCGACGGTGGGAATGAAGCCGCTCATCGCGAGGATCCCGGCCGGCGAGGGCCGGCCCGCGCCGAGCCCGACGGCGTAGGACATCACCGCGCCCATCGAGAACCCGCCGACCACGGTCCGCTCCCAGCCGATCCCCCACGCCTGGAGCGTCTCGTCCAGAAACGCCGTCAGCAGTGCGTAGCTGTGGCGGAAGGTCTCGGGGTCCGGGAAGCCCACCCTGGGAACCCGGTACCAGTGCCGCCCGCCGGGCGGGATGTCGGTGTGCGGCGCCCCCGGGGTTATCCCGAGCAGGCGCGCGCTCGGATCGAGCACCTCGAGCAGGGTGTGGAGGTCGCCCTCGTCGGTCCCGCGGCCGTGGTTGAGGACGAGCGCACCCTCCGCGTCGCCCGCCGGCTCGCGGAGGAGGTGGACGAGGCTCACGCCCGGGTCTTGGTGCGCGGGTTCTCGATCGGGGTCAGGATCGGCTCGATCTCCGCACGCCTGTCCTCGAGGAACGGCGGCAGCGCGAGCCCCTCGCCGAGGTGCTCCACGGGCTCGTCCACGGCGAACCCGGGGCCGATCGTCGCGATCTCGAACAGCACGCCCGAGGGCTCGCGGAAGTAGATCGAGCGGAAGTAGAACCGGTCGATGACCGGGGTCGGGGTGAGGCCCGACTCGGCGACCCGCTCTCGCCATGCCTCGTGGTCGTCCATCAGCGACGCCCAGGCGATGTGGTGAACGCTCCCCGCGCCCTGGACGCCGGGCTCGGCGGGCGGCTCGTCGTAGGCCCACAGCCCGCCCCGGCTCTTGCCGCGCGCCTCCCAGCCGCCGTCGCGGGGCTCGAAGCCGAGCGCTTCGGTGAGGTAGGGGCGGCTGCGGTCGGGATCGGCGCTGAAAGCGCGAGCGTTGTCGAACCCCTGAAGCGCCAGCTCCGCGGACACCTCCGGGTGCTCGGCGATCAGCGGCGGATCGTCCACGGTGGAGACGACGAGCTCGTGGTCGAGCCCCTCGAAGTCCGAGAACCGCAGGCTGTCGCCCTCGCGCCGTGACTCGTAGCCGGCCTTCCCGAGCCGCTCCGCCCAGAAGTCGAGCGCCTCGGCGGAGCCGACCCGCCACCCGACCCGGTGCACCATCCCGGCGCCGGACCGGCCCGGAGGCGTGCCGGGGAACTCGAAGAACGTGAGGTCCGAGCCGGGGTCGCCCTCCTCGTCGGCGTAGAAGAGGTGGTAGACGGATGGCTGGTCCTGGTTCACGGTCTTCTTGACCAGCCGCAGCCCCAGCACGCCGGCGTAGAAGTCGACGTTTCGCTGCGCGTCGGCGGTGATCGCGGTGATGTGGTGGATGCCCTCGAGCTTCATCGTTCGCCTCCATTCAGGATAGAACCGCCGAATCGGCTTTCTCGACCAGGCCCAGGCGTCAGGCCGCCCCGGCGCTCGCCGCCAGGACGGCGCCCTCGACGTCCTCCAGCACCGCCATCGCCGCGCCACGCCCGTTGAGCGCGATCACCGACCCGGCGGGATGGGTCGCGGCGCCGCACATGTAAAAGCCGTCGATCGGGGTGCGCCAGGTGAGGCGCCGATCCCACATCTGGTCCGGAAGCGCCTCGCCCTGGAAGATCTGGCCACCGGTGAGCCCGATCCCCGCCTCGATGTCGGGCGGGCCGAGGACCTGGAGGCGCTCTACGCACTCGTGCACGTCGGGCGCGTAGGCGGCGATCGCGTCGAGGACCATCCCGCCGATCTCGTCGCGGCGCGAATCCCAGCCTCCATCCGCGAGCTCGTAGGGCGCGTACTGGCAGAACGCGCTCATCGTGTGGCGTCCGGGCGGCGCCACGGAGGGGTCGTAAGCGGTCTGAAAGTAGAGCTCGGCGAAGCCGATTCGCGGCTCGCCCCGCGTGCATGCCTCGAACGCCTCCTGAGCCGCGTCGATGCCCTGCTGGATCGAGATCATCGACCGCTGCGGCTCGAAATCGCCCGCCGCCTCGAACGTCGGCAGCTTCGAGAGCGCGGCGTTCAGCTTCACGACCGGCGAGCGGACCTTCCACCCCTCCAACCGCTCGCGGTACGCGGCGGGCACCGCCTCGGGCTCGAGCATCGCCAGGTTGCGCTTCGGGTCGGCGTTGGAGACCACGATCGGCGCCCGGAGGCGATCCCCGCTCTCGAGCTCGACCCTCTCGCCGGGGAGGATCCGCGCCACCGGGACTCCGGCCGCGATCGTCGCGCCGGCTTCGATCGCGGCCTGCGCGATCGCGAACGAGACCCGTCCCATCCCGCCCACGACGTAGCCCCATTCGGCGCCATGGCCCTCGACCTCTCCCTGGGAATGCATCAGGTGCACCGACGCGGTCCCGGGGTCGCGCGGGCCCGCGTAGGCGCCGATCACCCCCTGGCCGAACAGCGCGTCCTTGAGCCGCTGATCGCTCACGTAGCGGTCGATCGTCTCGGCGATCGGCTCCTCGAACACGACCGAGATCAGCTCCTCGTCGCCGAGCGCGGCCTCGATCTCCGCCCGGCTCGGGGACGCGCCCTTCCAGGTGTCGCCGAGGGGGCCGCTCCGGAGCAGGCGCCGCGCGCGGCCGAACACCTCCTCGTAGGCGAGCGTGCCGCGGATGTCGGCCTCGGAGAACCCGTTCTCGCGCATGTGCGCGGCGGTCCGCTCCTCGTCGAGGAACTGGGCGAAGGAGGTGCCGTCTGAAAACGGGCACCACGAGTTCGGGTCGGCGAGGACCACCTCGTACCCGTGCCGCCTCAGGTCGAGCTCGGCGACCACGACCTGGTCCAGCATCCCGACCACGTACGCGCACGGGCTGACCAGGTACTCCCGTTCGGGGAACGGCTGCTCGAGGGTGCACGCGCCGCCGAGCTGCTCACGTCGCTCCAGCACGAGAACGGCCTTCCCGGCGCGCGCGAGGTAGGCGGCGGCGGTGAGCCCGTTGTGACCGCCGCCGACGACTATCGCGTCCCAGTCCCGGGCGGCGAGCTCTCCGACCGGCGCCGGGAGCCCGACCCTTCCCAGCGCCGCGTTGACGTCCACCGCGCTCACCGCGACCACGCTATCGCGGGAGCCGTGGTCGGCGTGGCTCCCAGACCGATGTGGCTTACTCGCCCGGCGTGCGCACGAGCAGGCGAACCCGGCCCGCGACGGCCGCGAGCGTGGTTGTCCCGACGCTGCCCCACCTCTCGACGAGCCGCGACCGGTCGATCGACCGCACCATGTCCGGCAGGGCCCAACTTGGTTCGCGGAGGCCGCCTTCGGGCGGATCGATGCGTGGACGAATCGGATTGTCGCTCGGAGTCCTCGTCAGTGGCACCACTATCGCCAGCTCGCTCGGCCCGGCGCCGAGCTGATCGACCGAGACAACCAGGACCGGCCGGCGTCCGGCCTGCTCGTGTCCGCGCGTGGGCTCGAGTTCGCAGAACCACACCTCGCCCTGTCGTGCCTCGCTCAAAGCTCGTCGAGGCCGTCGAGCAGGGTCGCGTCCCACGCCCCGCGCTCAGCGCGTTCCGCCTCCCAGGCGTCCGGGTCGGCGCGCAGCCGGCCGTACGCCGCGTTCATCTCGTCCAGGAGCTCGTCCTCCTCGGCCCGCGTGACCAACTCGTCCAGGAACTCGGCCGCGGAGGTGCCACGTCGCTTGCTGAGACGAGCAATCGCCTCTCGGGTCCCATGATGAACGCGGACCGTCGTAGTCTCAGCCATATACGAAAGTGTAGACCACGCTGTCTACGCTTGCGGAAGTTGCCCCCGATGTCGTCTCCGGCCTCGCCCGGCGCGGTGGCGTGGACCAGCGGTGTAGGTTCGGGTCATGCTGCTCGGCGTCGACGTGGGCGGGACGTTCACCGACGCCGTGCTCTACGACGGCAGCGCGGTTCACAC
>JBOGZL010000231.1:0-2606 GCA_050697195.1 Solirubrobacterales bacterium | reverse complement strand
GGCCTCGCCGGCCTCAGCGCCGCAGACGAGCTTCGCCGCGCCGGCCACGAGGTGATCGTGCTCGAGGCGCGCGACCGGATCGGGGGGCGGGTATTCTCGCGCGAGCTCGAGAACGGCGCCGTGGTCGAGATGGGCGCCGAGTTCATCCTTCCCGGCAACACGCTGGTCCGGGAGCTGGCCGGCGAGCTCGGGCTCGAGCTGTGGGACAAGGGGATGCGCTACGGCAGGCGCGAGCCCCGGGGCGCGGGCGAGCTCGCGCCGGACGCCCTGGAGGTCGCGATATGGACCGTGGACGGGGCCCTCGCCGACGACCCCGAGCTCGGCCTGCTCGCGGCGCCCGACTTTCTCGAGCGACTGGACATCGACGATGGAGCTCGCGCCGTGCTGATCGCCCGGCTCGAGGTCTCGGCGGCGAGCCCCGCGGACGGCGTGCCGGCGACCGCCCTGAGCGGGGTCGCGCACATCGGCGACGATCCTTCGCCCAGCGTCGCCGGGGGCAACCAGCGGCTCGCTCGGGCACTCGCAGAACCGCTTGGTTCGGCCCTTCACCTTGGCACCGAGGTCGACCGCATCGCGTGGAGCACCGACGGGGTCACCGTCGGCGCCGCGGGGGGCGAGGTCACCGCCGACGCATGCGTGATCGCCGTCCCCGCGACCAAGGTCGGAGAGCTCGAGTTCGAGCCTGCGCTGCCGGCGGCGGTGGTGGGTGCGATCGACGGGATCCGCTACGGACACGCGGCGAAGCTCTTCGTCCCCCTGGCAAGCTCCGCGCCGGCCAGCGCAGTCATGTCCGTCCCCGAGCGCTACTGGACCTGGACCTCGACCGGAGCCGGCGGTGGCGTGCAGCCCGTTGTCAACGCATTCGCCGGCTCCGCGCCGGCCCTGGACCGGCTTCGCGTCGGTGAAGGGCCCGAGGAGTGGTTGAAGTCGTTGCGCGCCCTGCGCCCCGACCTCGCGCTCGCCGAGGGCGACGCGGTGCTCTCGACGTGGAGCGACGACCCCTGGGTCGGCGCCGCGTACTCGATCCTCCCCGGCGAGGAGACCACGACGACCCTCTCCGAGCCCGTGGGCCGGCTGACGTTCGCGGGCGAGCACACCGGAGGGCCATTCGCGGGGCTGATGGAGGGGGCGCTGCGCAGCGGGCGGCGAGCGGCCGGCGTGCTGTCGAGCGGCGCCGGTCGCTAGAGGACCGGCTCGCCGTCCGCGGTGACGACGTACCAACGGCCGCCGAACTCGCGCACGTCCTGGCAGAAGACCTCCCCGGGGTCGCGGTCGCCGACGTAGTAGTAGAGCGGGTGGCCGTCGTAGGTGACCTGCTTGCGCCCATTGCGCCGCTCGGTTCTGCCGAGCAGCCCGGAGTCGAGCCCGGCCCCGGCGCGCGGCTTGCGCTTCGTGTTCAGCGGTGGCCACGCCTCTGCGCACTCCCCGTAGCACCGGCTTTTGGACCCCTCCTCCTTCGTGAACAGGGACAGCGCGAAGCCCTTCCGGTCGGCGAGGATCTCGCCGTACTCGGTGTCGATCAACGTCAGCTTGGCGCGCTTCGCGCTCGCCGCGGCGCGGTCGTCTTCCCCGGACGCCCCAACGCCGCCGCCCATCCCGGACGCCGCGAACATCAGCGCCCCCGCGGCCATCGCCGCGAGCGTTCCCAGGCCGAGCTTGGTCCTCCTCGAGCGCATTAGGGTCGTTCCGGGCCCACCGTAGGCGGGAGTGCTTACGCGTCTCTTAACGCCCGCCGCGGTCGGCGGGGCGGCGCTACGCTGACCGCGTGCCGGACACCGGGTTTCCAGCTCAGGACGCGCAGAGCGACTTCTCTCGGGCGCGCCGGCGCCAGGTGCTGGCGCGGCTTGCGAAGCGGCTGCGGCGAGAGCCGGCCGACGTCCACGTCGTGCTCCCCTTCGAGGAGGTTCGGGACGCGCTCGGGTTTCGAGGCGAGCGAGACCTCGGACTACAGGTGATCCCGCTCGACTCGATCGTGGGGACGGTCGATCGCTCACGCGACTTCGACCGCCGCTTTCGCCCCACCTCGAAGCGGGTGCGCGAACGGTGGCAGCGGGTCGCCGAGGCCCAGCGAAGGGGCGAGGCGATGCCGCCGATCTCCGTGTTCCGGATCGGCGACATGCACTTCGTCGAGGACGGACACCACCGCGTTTCCGTCGCACGGGCGCAGGGCCGCCGCGACATCGACGCCTACGCGACCGAGGTCCTGACCGAGGTCGATCCCGACGCCGGACTCGACCTGGCCGATTTGCCGCTGAAGAGCCACGAGCGCGTCTTCTACGAGCGCGTGCCGCTCCCGCCGGCCGCACGATCGCGGATCCAGCTCTCCGACCCGTGGGACTACGCCAACCTCGCCGAGGGCGTCGAGGCGTGGGGGTTTCGCGCGATGCAGGGGACGGGCGAGTTCATGACCCGCCAGGAGGTCGCCGACGCATGGTTCCGCGAGGACTACGAGCCGATCGTCGCCACCCTGCGCGATGAGGGGATGATCGGCGAGGCGAGCGAGACCGAGGCGTACATGCGGGTCGTCGCCGACCGCTATCTGCTCATGCGCACCCACGACTGGGACGAGCGCGTGCTCGAACGCCTCCAGCGAGAGCTGCGCTAGC
>JBOGZL010000230.1:0-5838 GCA_050697195.1 Solirubrobacterales bacterium | reverse complement strand
AAGCTGGTGAGCATGGGCGCCGTCGAGGGCCTGCAACAGGCCGTCGGCCAAATGGACGCCCTGCTCGCCGCATGACCTGACCTGGTCTGATGGCGGCGCCGGAGCCTGGCGCGAAGCTTTCGCATAGGGCAAGGAACTCGACAGCCCAGGCGCAGGGCCGGCGTGGACGATATCGCCGCGAACTGGCCGTGGGGCGGGCTGCACTTCGAGCCGGAGGGCTTCGTCGAGGTTGACGCCGAGCGGGTGCTCGTGTTCGTCCGAGCGACCGCTACCGGAGAGGGGAGCGGAATTCCGGTCGAGCGCCGCACCGCCCGCGAGTGCATGTTCGAGGACGGCCGGCTCGTGCGCTTCAAGGTGTACTCGGATCGCGAGGACGCCCTCGCGGCCTCGGGACTGGGGGATTAGGCGGGGCTCCTACGCTCCGCCAGAAAGCCGACCACCTCGCGCGCGCAGCGCCCGGGGTCGTCCTCGAACACGAAGTGGCCGGCGTCTTCAATAACGACGACGCTCGTGCCCGGAACTTCCTTCTGGAACCGGTACGCCCCGGCGGGAGGGGCGAACACGTCGTCCTCGCCCCACAGCGCGAGCATCGGCACGTCGAGCTCGGCCAGCTTCCCGCGGTAGGGCTCCAGCTTCTCGAAGTCCCCGGACCGGTACAGGTCGAGGACCCCGCGCCGGGCGTCCTCGGTGGTGAACGGCCTGAAGTACTCGTCGATTGCCTGGTCCCCGAAGCCGCGGCCGACCGCCCGCAGCATCCTCGCCATCCCGTCGCGGTCGAGCTCGCGCACGAGCCTCTCGCCCTCGCCCTCGGTTCGCAGCATGGACGCCATCCCGTGCCACTTCCCGTCGGGGAAAAACCCCGTCCCCGAGACGACCGTGGGACCGGCGACGCCGCCGGCATCGCACGCCCACCGCAGCCCGATAAGGCCGCCCCAGTCGTGCAACACCATCGCCACCCGACCGAGGCCCAGCGAGCCGTGAAACCGTCCCAGCGCCTCTACGTGGCGCTCCCATGTCCCGGGCGGGTCCGGCGGCGAGTCCCCATAGCCCGGAAGGTCGGGGGCGATCGCGCGCCGTCCGGACTCCGCGAGCGCGGGAAGCAGCGCCCGCCACATGTACGAGCTCTCGGGAAAGCCGTGCAGCAGGAGGACGGGGTCGGCACCGGAGGGGCTGTCCGGGACCGCCTCGCGGTACGCGATCGGGCCCTCCCGCCTCAGTTCGACCGCCGGCACGGCGAGCCTATTCCGTCCCGTCGAGGAAGGCGATCACCTCGCGTGCGCAGCGCTCTGGGTCGTCCTCCCAAACGAAGTGCCCGGACCCCTCGACGATCACGAGCTTCGCGTCCGGAATCTCGCTGTCGAAGCGGTGCGCGCTGGTCAGCGGAGCGTACTCGTCGTTCTCACCCCACAGGACCATGATCGGGATCGTGAGCTTTCCGAGCTTCCCCTCGTAGGGCCCGAGCTTCTCGAAGTCCCCCGACCGGTACAGCTCGAGCATCCCGCGCCGACCGTCCTCGGTCGCGAACCCCTTCCAGTACTCGTCCACGGCGCGGTCGTCGAACCCGGTCCCGATCTGCCCCAGCATCGCGGCGAGCCCCTCGCGCGAGATGCTGTCGACGAGCGCCTCGCCCTGGCCCGGCGTCCGCAGCGCGGCCCCCATCCCGTACCACTCCCCGTCGGGGAAGAACCCGGTGTTGCTCATCACGAGTCCGGTGAGCCGGACCGAGTGCTGGAGCGCCCACCGCATACTGATCAGGCCCCCCCAGTCGTGGTTGACGAGCACGATCCGCTCGAGCTCGAGCTCGTCGCGAAATCGCTCCAGCGTCTCTACGTGGCGCTCCCAGGTCGCCGGCGGGTCCGGAGGCGTGTCGCCGTACCCGATCAGGTCAGGCGCGATCGCGCGGCGGCCGCTCGCGGCGAGCGCCGGCATCAGGTGGCGCCACATGTACGAGCTCTGGGGAAACCCGTGTACGAGGAGGACCGGAGCCGCGCCTTCGGGCCCGTCCGGGAGCGCCTCCCGATAGCCGAACCCGGCCGCGCGCTTGAGCTCCACGTCGCCCACGGTTCCAGCCTATCCGCGGCGCTACGCTTGATGCGCGGCGCCTTGGCGGAGTGGTTACGCAGCGGCCTGCAAAGCCGTTTACACCGGTTCGATTCCGGTAGGCGCCTTCGGCTCTAGCAAGCGATATCGGCTTGTTGGAGCCGTTTTCGCGGCTTTGTGTTGAACCGCTCAAAGCCGCCAACAACCGCAGGCAAGTGGGTGTCACTGGTGCACAGACTGGCGCATGGATTTCGGGCGGTTGCGACGCCGGCACCGCCGCCGCGGATGAAGTTGCTGAATTTCGCGCACGGCGGAAGTCGCGGGGTTCTCTGAGCTCAGCACGCGCCAACCCCGCCGAGTGCGGACCTCGCGGGCGGTCGAGGGCGTTAGACGCGCACACGCCTTAACGGCTACGTCCGGCGCGTGTCGAGCGAGGCGTGGATGGAGCGGACGACCAGCGCGCCGTCGCCCACGGCCGAGGCCACGCGCTTGGTCGAGCCTCTACGGACGTCGCCGACCGCAAAGATGCCGCAACGCGTGCACTCGAGCAGCAGGGGGCCTCGGTCCGCCCCGTCCCAGTGTCGGGAGAAATCCGGATGCCGGCGCGCCTCCTCGCCGGTGACCACGAAGCCCTTGTCGTCCTGGCCGACGTAATCGACCAGCCCCTCCGACCTCGGAGAGGCGCCGATCATCGCGAATACCGCCGACGTCTCGACGCGGCGGTCGGGCCCCGCGCCCGAGATCACCACGGTCTCGAGCTGGCCGTTTCCCTCGAGCGCTCGCACCTCGCACCCGGACCATACCCGGACGTTCGACTTGGCCTCGATCTGATCGACCAGATAGCGCGACATGGCCGCCTCGAGCGGCCGGCGGGCGACGACGTGGACCTGCCGCGCGTTGTCGGCGAGCTTGACCACGGCCTGGCCCGCCGAGTTCGCCCCGCCGACTACGACGACGTCCTCCTCCGAGCATTGCTGGGCCTCGATGTGCGTGGCCGCGTAATACAGGCCCAGGCCCTCGAACCGATCCGCGTTCTCGGCGGGCAGCCGACGATAGTCCGCGCCCGAGGCGAGGACCACGGTTCGGCCCTGGACCCGCTGGCCGTCGGCAAGGATGATGTCCCGCGATCCTCTTTCCTCCGGCTCGGAGATCTGTGTGGCCTCGTGGACACTCGAAAGCACCGCGCCGAACTTGCGCGCCTGGAGCGTTGCTCTGCGGGTGAGCTCGGCGCCGGTGAGGCCCGTGGGAAAGCCGAGGTAGTTCTCGATTCGTGCGCTCGTGCCCGCTTGACCGCCCGGGGCGAAGCGCTCGACCACCAGCGTGGTGAGACCCTCGGATGAGGCGTAGACCGCCGTTGCCAACCCGGCGGGACCGCCGCCGAGGACGACGACGTCGAAGCTCTGGCCGTCGACGTCCGCGCGCAGGCCGAGCTCCTCGGCAACGGACGTCACGGTGGCTTGCCTGATGACGCTGTCGGAACGGACCAGGACCGGACACTCGACGTCCTCGATGCCGAGCCCGTCGAGCAGGACCCGGCTCTCTTCGTCGGTGGCGAGATCGTGCCAGGTGAAGGGAACGAGGTTGCGCTCGAGCAGCTCCCGTACTGCGAACGCGTCACCCGACCATCGTGAGCCGATCAGCCGCTGCTGTCCCAAGCCGCGACCCTGCAGCCACTCCCGGCGCGTGGTCATCGTTCGCAGGAGGAGGTCGCCGAGCTCGGCCGCGGTCGCGACGACGCGACGTACCTCCTCGGGCGGCAGGGCGATGAGCGAGGTCGGCTCGGCCGCGAATCCAGCCGCGAGCGTGGGCTCGCCCGTGAACATGGAGAGATCGGCGATGAAGGTCGCCTCCCTGCATTGGGTGAAGTAGCGGTCGCCCTCCGGCGCCTGGTCGATGATGTCGACGGCCCCGCTCTTGACCACGTAGAGCGGAGTCTCGCGCTGGCCATGCTCGAACACGAGGTCCCCGCGTGCGAACGACAGCTGGGTGCCGATCTCGGCCAGGTATTCGACCTGCTCCGGCGTCAGCCGGGGGAAGAGCGTCGGATGGTCGGGATCCAGGAAGTCCTCTACCGGAGTCGGCGCGTAGTCGGCGTAGTCGGGTGTCATTTCTTCGCTCGGGGCTCGTAGTTACGTGAGCTGGTGCCCGCTTTCGGTGGCTCGTCGTCGCTTCGTCGAGGTAGTCGCCCAGGCAGTCGAGCCGGCGCTCCCAGTTCGAGCGCCGGGCGCTGATCCACTGCTCCACCGGCCGCAGCGCCGCCGGCTCGATCTCGCAGGTGCGCACACGGCCGATCTTCTCCGAGCGGACGAGCCCGCTGGTCTCCAGCACCTGAAGGTGTTGTACCACCGCATGGATCCCAGAAGGGAGTTCAGCTGGTGCTGAACCGGCTGACCGAGCAGGGCGTCGTCTCGCGCCAGGAGGCCGGGCAGGCCTCCCTCTACGAACTCAACCGCGATCACCTCGCCGCGCCGGCGGCTGAGGCGCTGGCGGGGATTCGGACCGAACTGTTCGAACGCTTGCGCACCGAGCTTGCGAGCTGGCGGGTACGCCGGCACCACGCCTCGGTGTTTGGGTCCGCGGCGCGCGGCGACGGTGACGCGACGAGCGACGTCGATCTCTTCGTTGTTCGCCCGAAGGCGACGGCGGAGGACAATCCCGTCTGGCAAGCGCAGCTCAACCGGCTCGCACGCGAGGTCTTGGCGTGGACGGGCAATCACCCCGCGATCGTCGAAATCTCAGCCGCGGACGTCGATCGCATGCGCGCCGAGCGTCGGGGGCTGGTGGCCGAGCTCGAGCGCGACGGCGTCGATCTGTCCGGGCGAAAACTGAGCGGCCTTCTGAAGGCGATCCGCTGATGAGGCGCGGGGCGTAGGTTCAGGGGATGCCGCGGATCAGCTTCTTCTACGGGATCACGATCTGGATGTATCACGACGAGATCCACCACCGAGGCCGTCCCCACTTTCACGCGAGCTACGGAGAGGACGAGGCGTCGGTCGACCTCGAAAGCCTCGAGATCCTTGCCGGCGAGCTCCCGCCTCGTGCCAGGCGCCTGGTCTTGGAATGGGCGCGTGAGCATCGCGAGGAGTTGCGGGATAACTGGGAGCTTGCGCGAGCGCATCAACCGTTGCGGCCGATAGAGCCCCTGCGATAGACCGCCTACCATTTGAGGCCATGCGCAGCACGCCCCTTCTGATCGAAGCGACTCCCGTAGATGGCTACACCGTGCGCGTGCGCTTTGAGGACGGCACGAACGCGGATGTCGATCTCTCCTACCTCGCCGACCGGGGGGGCGTGTTCGAGCCGCTGAAGGATCTCGCGTACTTCCGCCGACTGCGAGCCGACTCGGACGCCGGAACGATCATCTGGCCAAACGACGCCGACATCGCACCGGAGACGCTGTACGAGCACGCGCAGCGGCGCGCCGCTGCGACCGCGTAAGTCCGCCGGGTCACGGGCCAAAAATCCGCCGCTCGATCGTCGTCACTGGCGCATCTACTGGCGCACGGATCGCGAATCCCGCTTGATCAAGCCAAATCGGCCACCCCATGTGCGGCCTGCAAAGCCGTTTACACCGGTTCGATTCCGGTAGGCGCCTTGTTCTGGCTGCTTCTCGGGGAACCGCTGAGACCGGCAGTCAACGGGTGTCACTGGCGCGAGGAGTGGCGCGCCGCGGCGGTCTCACGCCTGCGGTCGGTAGGCCAGGAAGACCACACCGTTGTCGTACGACTCACAGGCCGCGAGCGACAGGTTGGCGGGCGCGGCTTCCTCGGGGAAGAGCCGCGGACCGGCCCCGCGGGT
>JBOGZL010000229.1:0-13611 GCA_050697195.1 Solirubrobacterales bacterium | reverse complement strand
GGCCGGTGCTCGGCGCGGCCGCGGCCGGGGCGGGGCTCGCGATCACCCTCTCGCTCGTCGCGCTCCCGCTCCAGGCGGCGGCCCACGAGCGCGCGGTGGACGTCGGGCTGTCGACCCAGGGATTCGGCGCGTGGCTCGGCGACCAGGGGAAGTCGGGGGCGATCGGGGCGGCGCTCGCCGCGGCCGGCGGGGCGCTGCTGATCGCGCTCGTGCGGCGCTTCGGGCGGCTGTGGTGGGTCCCCGCGACGGGCGCGGTGATCGCGATCGAGGTCGTGTTCGTGTGGCTCGCGCCGGTCGTGCTGGCGCCGCTGTTCAACCGCTTCGATCCGCTGCGCGAGGGGCGGGCGCGCGCCGAGGTGATCGAGCTGGGCGAGCGCGCGGGGGTGGACATCGGCGAGGTCTACCGGGTGGACGCAAGCCGCCGCAGCACGTCCCTGAACGCGTACGTGGACGGGATCGGGCCGACGAAGCGGGTCGTCCTGTACGACAACCTGCTCGCGGGTGTGGAGCGCCCCGCGCTGCGCTCGGTGGTCGCCCACGAGCTCGCACACGTCAAGCACCGCGACATCCTCCGGGGGATGGCGTGGGTGGCGCTCGTCGCGCCGCTCGCGCTCGTGTTCGTGTGGGAGCTCGGCTCGCGCCTGGCGCGCCGCGGCGGCGCCGACCCCGCCACCCCGGCGGCGCTGCCCGCGTTCGCGCTCGCGCTTGCGCTCGCCACGTTCGTCCTCGGGCTGATCGGGAACCAGCTCTCGCGCGAGGTCGAGGAGTCGGCGGACGCGTTCGCGCTCGAGCTCACCGACGACCCCGACGCGCTGATCGACCTCCAGCGCCGGCTCGCGGTCGCCAACGTCGGCGACCCCGATCCGCCGGGGATCGTCACCAACCTGCTCCGGACCCACCCCCCGACGATCGAGCGGATCGGGGCGGCGGAGGCGTGGAGGCGCGGCGAGCGCCCGTAGCGTCCCTCGCGCCCCCCATTGCGGGGACGACGGCTCCGCGCGGCGGGCGGTTCATCGGTTGACGCCGTGGGCAGGGATTGGCCGCCATGAAGGTTGGGAGGAAGACCTGGCTTGGCGGTGCAGTGGCGGCAGTGGCGATAGCGGCGAGCGTCCCCGCCGCCGGCGCTGACTCGGAACTTCGGTGGGGGACCGCCACTCTGTCGACACGGGGTGCTGCCAAGGTCCCGCACGTGTTCGAGCGCCTCGGCGCGCCGGCCCACAGCAGCGCGGTGGCACTGGTGTGGAGGGGCACGATTGCGAACGACGGGGTGAAGATCCTCCTCGGAGCTCGCAACGAGGTCGTCCTCATCACGCATCCTCCGACCCGGCTCGCGCCCGGAACGCCCTGCGCGCGCGTGAGTCAGCACAAGATTCGCTGCTTCCCCGGATCCGTAAGCGTGTTCAGCGGGAATACCGGGCCCGGGAACGACCGTCTCAAGGCGGCCAAGAGGTTTCCGATCCCGATTGGAATGGGTGGATACTTCGGGCGCGACCGGCTGAAGGGTGGAGGCGCGGGCGATCTGTTGCTCGGCCAGCAGGGGGCCGACCGCCTCAAGGGCGGGCGCGGAAGGGACGGGGTAGCAGGCGGCCCGGGGCCCGACCGTCTCAACGGTGGGGCCGGTAAGGACGTCGTCAAGGGCGGACCCGGCAATGATCGCAAGCGGGGTTAGGCCTGTTCGGCCGGCCGGGCTCCGACAACGGCAACCCCGAGGCCGTCGACGTCTTCCGACCGGGCGAGGACTGTGCGAAGGCGAAGAAGCGCGCCTGCTGAGGACTGGCGGGTCGCCCGGCCGGATCGCGGCTAGGAGGAGGAGTCCTCCTCCTCCTTGCCCTCCCATTCGGGGAGGCTCTTGATTCCCTCGCGGGTCTGCCACTTCGAGTAGTTGTCCTCCATCGCGTCGATCAGCTCCCGCATGAAGCGGGGCGCGATCGCGACGCGGGCGACGACCACCCCCGGCACCTCGTCCTCCTCGACCTCGTGGTCCACGCGCGCGAACGTGATCGTGAACTCGTAGTCGGAGTGGCTGACGTTGGCGAAGTTCGCGTACACGCCCGCCATCGCCTCCGGTGAGGTGTGGATGTTGATGTGGCGCTCCTGCTGGTCCTCGTCGGACATCCTTCGCCTTCCTCTCGCTCTTCCCTCGGCCTAGTATCGCAACCGATGGGCGATCCGCTACTCGATCTGCGCGACGCGGTCGACGCGGCCGCGGCGAGCCTGCGCGACGGCGAGGGCGGCGACGCGACGCCGAGCCTCGAGCGCCCCCCGAAGGCGGACCTCGGCGACTACTCCACGAATGCCGCGATGCTGCTCGCCCCATCCCGCGGCGAGCCCCCGCGCGAGGTCGCCGACCGCCTGCGCGAGGAGCTCGACGACCGCCTCGGGTCGGCCACGGAGAAGATCGAGGTCGCGGGGCCGGGATTCCTCAACCTCTTCCTCACCGACCGCTGGTACCGCGAAGGGGTGGCCGCGGTGCTCGCGGCGGGCGGCGAGTTCGGCGGGGGAGTGGTGGACGCGTCCGAGCGGGTCCAGGTCGAGTTCGTGTCCGCCAACCCCACCGGCCCGCTGACCGCGGCCGGGGGGCGCCATGCGGCCTACGGCGACTCGGTGGCGCGGATCCTCGGGTTCGCCGGACACTCGGTGGAGCGCGAGTACTACGTCAACGACAAGGGCGGGCAGGTGCGCCGCTTCGCGGAGTCGATCGCGGCCCGGATGAGCGGGGCGGACCCGCCCGAGGACGGCTACGAGGGCGCCTACGTCGAGGAGCTCGCGCGCGAGCTCGCCGGTGACGGCGCCCCCGGCGACCTCGACGCGCTCGAGCGCCTCGGCGCGGAGCGGATGCGCGAGGCGGCGCGGGCGACGCTCGAGCGGTTCGGGGTCCGGTTCGACGCGTGGTTCTCGGAGCGCTCCCTGTACGAGGACGGGAAGGTGGACGCAGCGCTCGCCGACCTGCGCGGCCGCGGCCACATCTACGAGAGCGAGGGCGCGGTGTGGCTTCGGACGACGGAGTTCGGCGACGACAAGGACCGCGTCCTGATCCGCTCCGACGGCGAGCCGACCTACTTCGCCTCCGACGTCGCGTATCACCGCGACAAGCTCGAGCGCGGGTTCGACCGGCTTCTGAACGTGCTCGGCGCCGACCACCACGGGTACGTGGCGAGGATCAAGGCCGCGCTTGGGGCGCTCGGCGCGGACCCCGAGCGCTTCGAGGCCCTGATCATGCAGCTCGTCCACGTCGTCGAGGGCGGGGAGCGGGCGCAGATGTCCAAGCGCCGCGGGGAGTTCGTGACCCTCGACGAGCTGATCGACGACATCGGCACCGACGCGGCGCGCTTCCTGATGCTGCAGCGAAGCCACGAGACCACGGTGGACCTCGACCTCGAGCTCGCCCGGCGCCAGTCCCAGGACAACCCCGTGTACTACGTCCAGTACGCCCACGCGCGAATCGCGAGCATCCTGCGCAAGGCGGGCGAGGAGGCGACGGGGGGCGCGCTGGCCTCCGTGGAGTCGTCGTTCGCCGCGGTGGTGGAGCCGAGCGAGCGGGCGCTGATCAAGCGGGTGCTGGAGCTCCCGGGCGACGTTAACGCCGCCGCGCAGGCGCGCGCTCCGCACCGGCTGTGCGCGTACGCGACCGCGACCGCGGCCGACTTCCACGCCTTCTACCGCGACTGCAAGGTGCTCGGAGCCGAGTCGGAGGGCGGAAGCGCCCCCGGCACCGAGGCCGGCCGGCTCGCGATCTGCGTCGCGACGAAGCGGGTGATCTCCCGCACGCTCGAGCTGCTCGGCGTCAGCGCGCCGGAGCGGATGTAGGTGGCGCGCCGCTCTCTTCGGCGGCGCCGGTTCGCACCCACTCGGCCCCGGCGCCACGCCCTTCGGACCGTACGAGCCCTTCCGACTTGAGTTGCCTGAGGACCAACCGCAGCGTGTGCTCGCTGATCCCCGGCAGCGCCCGCTTGAGGTCGCGGAATCGAAAACGATTGGGGCCGGCGTTCAGGATCTGATCGCGCGCTCGGTCCTGCTTCGTCTTGCCCGCTGCGCTGGTCGCGCCGGCGACACGCGCCTCAAAGCTGTCGTAGCCGTCGCTGAGAACGTTCAGCAAGTACTCCGCCCAAGGCCATATGCGGTGCTCCGCGTCGTGCCAGCGTTCCTGAGACCGGCGAAGGGCTTCGTAGTAGGAGTTCCTGCTCTCGTAGATGCGTTGCTCGATGCTCACGTACCGCGCCACGCCGTAGTCCAGCCGAATCAGCTCATAGGCCGTCAGCAGTCGGGCGACGCGTCCATTCCCATCGAGGACCGGATGGATCGCGAGGAAATCGAGGATCAGCGCCGAGAGCAGCAGCAGGGGATGTGCGGCCTGCGCCGCGACCGCCGTGCGGTAGCGTTCAAATAGCTCGGTGACGAAGAACGGTGTCTCGGCCGAGGGGACGGTCCTGAAGATCGCGTAACGACGACCATGCTCGTCGCGCCCGGCGATCTCGTTCTCGTCCCGCTTTAGGTATCCGCCGCGGCCGTCGGCGAGGCGGAAGAGCTGGCGGTGAAAGTGCAGTGCGAGGGGGACGTCGGGGAGGCCCGGCTCGTCCAAGCGCATGACGTACTCGATCGCATCGCGGTAGCCGGCGAATTCCTTTTCGTTCCGATTCCGGACCCGGATGTCGGGCCTCTCGATGATCTTTGCCGCCCGGTCCGGCGATACCTCCACTCCCTCGATCGCATTCGAGGCACGCACCGATTCAACCTTGGTCCGCTCGGCGAGAGAGCGCAAGAGCTCCGGGACCTGATCCGCGTGGAGCTGTTCGCGCCCTTTGCCGACATCGATCCGGCTGAGCAGCACGCCGATGTGGGCAGGCTGCGACCCGACGGTGCGTTGCAGGTCAATGAAGCTCTTCATAGTGGTAATCCTCCGATAAAGGGGGTAATCGAGGCTATGTTTACCACTATTTCGGTCTCATTACCACTATTCCGGTTGACTCGCGGGCGGCGGCCGCGTGCGGTGTTAGATTGGCGCCTGTCGCCCCGCATCCGGACGAGGAGGAAGAACGTGACCAAGGCCGAGTTCGTCGATCTCATCGCCAGCGACGGTCGGATGGGGTCAAAGAAGCACGCCGGGGAGGCCCTCGAGGCGGTCCTCGACGGGATCGGGTCGGCGCTGGCCCGCGGCGAGGACGTCAACTTCACCGGGTTCGGCAAGTTCCACGTCGCCGAGCGCGGCCCGCGCCAGGGGGTGAACCCCCGCACCGGCCAGCGGATCACGATCCCGGGCGGCCGGGTGCCCCGGTTCTCCGCCGGGGCGGGGCTGAAGTCGAAGGTCAAGGGCGCCGGCTGACCGCTTCCTTCGCCGACCGGCTTGCGGCGCTCGTCGAGGAGCGCCGCAGTCAGGTTTGCCTCGGGCTCGATCCCGACCCCGGGGCGCTCGGGGGCGGACCGGGAGAGGAGGGGGGATACGGCGACCCCGCCGAGCGCGCCGCCGCCGCGGTCGCGGAGTGGTGCCGGGGGCTGATCGAGCGGGCGGGGCCCGCGTGCGTCGCGGCGAAGCCCCAGCTCGCGTGCTTCGAGCGCCTCGGGGCGCCGGGCGCCGACGCCCTGCGGCGGACGGTCACCGCCGCCCGGGACGCGGGGCTGGCGGTGATCGCGGACGGCAAGCGGGGCGACGTCCCGGTCACCGCGACGGCGTACGCGCAGGCGCTCGTCGGCGAGACCCCGACCCCGTGGGGCACCGTCCCGGGGCTCGGCGCGGACGCGTTCACGGTCAACCCGCTGCTCGGCGGGGACGCGCTCGAGCCGCTCGTGGACGCGGCCGCCGGCGCGGGGGCCGGGGTGTTCGCGCTCGTGCGGACCTCGAATCCCGGCGCGGGCGACCTCCTCGACCTCCCCGCGCCCGACGCGCCGCTGCACGAGCGGATCGCGGCGCTGGTCGCGGAGCGCGCGGACAGGCTCGCCGGCGAGGCCGGACTGAGCGGGATGGGCGCGGTGGTGGGGGCGACCGAGCCGGCGTTCCTCGCCCGCCTGCGAGAGCTGATGCCGGCCGCGATCTTCCTCATCCCGGGTGTGGGGGCGCAGGGGGGAAGGGTGTCGGAGCTGGGCCCGGCGTTCGCCGACCACCCGGCCTCCGCGCTCGTCGCCGCCTCGCGCGGGATCGCCTCCGCGGGCGACCCCGCCGCCGCGGCCGAGGCGCTGCGGGCCGAGGCCTGGGAACTTCGATCCGGGTGAGTTGAGGCTCCCGTGGCGCAGGTACCATCACCCGCCGCAGGCATGAAGGGACAGCGGACCGCAGCCACGCGCCTCCTCGCGCCGATCGCGGTCGTGGTGCTCGCCGCGGCGCTGCTGTTCGTCGTCGCGACGACGATCGGGGGATCCGACTCGAACGGCGACGGACGCGGCGGATCGAGGTCCGACAGGGCGGCGGCGAAGCCCGACGAGAAGTTCTACACCGTCGAGCCCGGGGACTCGCTGACCGCGATCTCGAACAAGACCGGGGTCGGGGTGGACAAGCTCACCCGGCTCAACCCCGATCTCGATCCGCAGGCCCTGATCTCCGGGCAGCGGGTGAAGCTGCGCTAGATGGGCCGTCCCGGGCCGTGACCACCGGGGTGCGCCGCGCGCTGTGCGTGCTCGCCGCCCTCGCGGCGCTCTCGACCGCCCCGGCGCAGGCCGCGGCGCAGGGCGGCGAGGGGGCCCCGAGCCCCGACGCCCGCGCGTGGGTGCTGGTGGACGCCTCCGACGGCGACCGGCTCGCCGGCCGGTCGATCTCCAGCACCCACTCGATCGCGAGCACGACGAAGCTGATGACCGCCTACCTCGCGCTGAGGGAGCTCCCGCTGGAGCGGCGGATCGCCGCCCCCGACTACCAGCCGATCAGCCCCGCCGAGACGCTCGCCAACCTCGCCCCCGGCGAGCGGGTCTCGGTCAACGACCTCCTCCACGCGCTGCTGTTGGGGAGTGCCAACGACGCCGCCGTCACCCTCGCCGAGGGGGTGTCGGGGTCGGTGCCGAGGTTCGTCCGCGAGATGAATCAGGCCGCAGCCGCGCTGGGTCTGACCGATACCCACTACGAGAACCCGATCGGCCTCGATTCGGCCCGCAACCACTCATCCGCGGGGGACCTCGCGAGCCTCACGATTCGCCTTCGCCGCGACCCCGTGTTCCGGCAGATCGTCGACACAGAGCGGGCAGTCCTGCGGACCGGCGACCGCGTCCGGCAGATCACCAATCGCAACGCGCTCCTCCTCCGGTTCCCGTGGGTGAGCGGCGTGAAGACCGGCCACACCCTCGACGCCGGGTACGTCCTCGTCGGCTCGGGGACTCGCAAGGGGGCGACCCTGGTCTCGGTCGTGCTCGGGACGGCCAGCGAGGCCGCCCGCGACGCGGCCACGCTCGAGCTGCTCGAGTACGGGTTCTCGCTCTACCGGCGGGAGACGGCGGTCGCCGCGGGAGAGACGATCGCCTCCCCGGAGCTTCGCTACCAGGGCGAGACGCTGCCGCTGGCGGCGGAGGGCGACCTGCGGGTCTCGGTGCGTCGCGGGGAGCGGGTCGACACCGAGGTCCGGGCGCCGAGCGAGGTGGAGGGACCGATCGAGCGCGGGGAGAGGCTCGGGAAGGTGACGGTGACGGTGGACGGCCGCGACGCCGGAGAGGCCCGGCTGGTCGCGGCGCGGGGCGCCGACGAAGCGACGGTCCTGGAGCAGGCCCGCGGCCGGGTTCCGCTCGCGGCTATCCTGATCGCGATCGGAGTCGTCGCGATAGCGATCGGCGTCGTGGGGGCTCGCCGGGCGGCCCGGCGCGGCGGTCGAAGAGACGAGGAGCGGATGCGCAGTGAGGAGGAGCGGATGCGGCGTCGGGATCAAGAGCGCGTGAGCGAGGGGGCCGGGGAGCGATGATCCTCACGGTCACGCTGAACGCGGCGATCGACCGCACGGTCGCGGTCCCGAACTTCCGCCTCGGGCGGCGCCACCGCGCGGTGGAGCGAAGCACGGTGGCGGGAGGCAAGGGCGTCAACGTCGCCCGCTCCCTGAAGCTCCTCGGCCGCCCCGTGATCGCCACCGGGCTCGCGGGCGGGCCGACCGGCACGCGGATCCTCGAGCAGCTCACCGAGGAGTCGATCCTCAACGACTTCACACGGATCGCCGACGAGTCGCGCACCAACATCGCGGTGATCGACCCCACCTCCGGAGAGCAGACCGAGATCAACGAGCGCGGCCCCAGCGTCGCCTCCGAGGAGATCGACCGCTTCGCCGAGAAGCTTCTCTACCTCGCCCAGGGGGCGGCGTTCTGCGTGATCGCCGGGAGCATCCCGGCGGGCGTGGACCCCGACGTGTACGGGCGGCTGATCGGCGAGCTCCAGCGGCTCGGGCTCCCGGCGCTCCTCGACACCGAGGGCGACCCGATGCGGGCGGGGCTTCGCGCCGGCCCCGCCGTCGTTGCCCCCAACGTCATCGAGGCGGAGGAGGCGGTCGGGCACGAGTTCAACGAGCCCGACGACCTGCTGCTCGGGCTCCAGAGCCTGATCGAGATGGGCGCCGCGGAGGCGATCATCACCAGGGAGGACGGCTGCGTCGCGATCCTCGGCGAGCCCGCGGACCGGCGCCGGTTCGAGGTCGAGATCGAGCCCCTGGAGCCGGTCTCGACGGTCGGCTCGGGGGACGCCTTCCTCGCCGGCTACGTCGCCGCCCGGTACGGCGGCGGCTCGGCGCGCGAGTGCCTCGCCTACGGTGTCGCGTGCGGCGCGCAGTCCACCCAGCACTTCGGCGCCGGGAGCGTGGACCGGGCCGAGGTCGAGCGCCTCCTCCCCCGGGTGGAGGTGCGCGAGCTCGACCCGGCGGGCGTCGCCTGAGCGACCGATGGAGGGGCACAGGGTCGACCCCGACGGAGGCGAGCGCCTCCGGTTCGGCGACGCCGAGGTCGTGGTCCGGGCATCGGCCGACACGACCGGCGGGGCGTTCACGATCATCGAGGAGATCTCGCCCCTCGACACCCCGCCTCACGTGCACGAGAACGAGGACGAGATCTTCTACGCGCTCGAGGGCGATCACGTGATCCAGGTCGGCGAGGAGGAGGATGAGGTCGGCCCTGGCGGGCTCGTGTTCGGCCCCCGCGGCGTTCCCCACGCGCAGCGGCGGGTCGTCCCGCGCACAGGGCGCATTCTGATCATGACCTCGCCGGCGGGGTTCGAGCGCTTCTTCCGCGAGCTCGCCGAGGCCGATGCCGCGGGCACGCTCGGGCCGGAGGTCTACGCGAGGGCGTCGGAGCGGTACGGGATCACATGGCTGGGTTGATCGCTCGCTATCATCGGCGAGGCGTTGGTTCGGCGCCGTGAAAACCCGCAAAGTGCAGTTTCGCCCCGGCCTGCCGGGGTTTTTTCGTCCGCGAGCGTGCCTAGGGTGAGTTGATGGAAGTCGAGATCGGTCGCGGGAAGAAGGGCAGGAGGGGGTTCGGCTTCGACGACATCGCCGTTGTCCCCTCGCGCCGCACCCGCGACCCCGACGACATCGACATCACCTGGACGCTGGGGCCGTACCGGTTCGAGCTCCCGCTCCTCGCCTCGGCGATGGACGGCGTGGCGAGCCCCCAGACGGCCGCGGCCCTCAACCGCTTCGGCGGGCTCGGGGTCCTGAACCTCGAGGGGATCTGGACCCGCTACGAGGACGCCGAGGAGCAGCTCGAGCGAATCGCCGGCGCGGCGCCCGAGGCGGCGACCAAGACGATGCAGGAGATCTACTCCGAGCCCGTCAAGCCGGAGCTGATCGGGCGGCGGATCGAGGAGATCAAGGAGCTCGGCGCGGTGGCGGCCGGGTCGCTGACGCCGCAGCGCGTGCGCGACCACTACGAGATCGCGCTCGAGGCGGGGCTGGACATCCTCGTGATCCAGGGGACGGTGATCTCGGCCGAGCACGTGTCCTCGAGCACCGAGCCGTTGAACCTGAAGCAGTTCATCGCCGAGCTCTCGGTCCCCTGCATCGTCGGCGGGTGCGCCTCCTACGCGACCGGGCTCCACCTGATGCGAACCGGCGCGGTCGGCGTCCTGGTCGGGGTCGGGCCGGGCGCGGCGTGCACGACCCGCGGGGTGCTCGGGATCGGCGTCCCCCAGGCGACCGCGATCGCCGACGTGGCCGCCGCGCGCTCCCAGCACATGCTGGAGACCGGCGCCTACTGCAACGTGATCGCCGACGGCGGGATGCGGACCGGCGGCGACGTCGCAAAGGCCGTCGCGTGCGGTGCGGACGCGGTGATGATCGGCTCGCCGCTGGCGCGCGCGACCGAGGCGCCCGGGCGCGGGTTCCACTGGGGGATGGCGACCTTCCATCCCTCGCTTCCGCGCGGCACCCGGGTTGCGACGACCCAGGACGGGACCCTGGAGCAGATCCTGATGGGCCCGGCACAGGAGAACGACGGCACCTTCAACCTGATGGGCGCGCTGCGGACCTCGATGGCGACCTGCGGGTACGAGGACATCCCGTCGTTCCACCGCGCCGAGGTGATGGTCGCCCCGGCGCTTCAGACCGAGGGCAAGCAGCTCCAGCGCGACCAGGCCGTGGGGATGGGATCGAACGGCCGCGCCGCGGTCTCGGCGGGGGTAGCCGTCTCGGATGACTGAGTCCCCCGCGCCGACTGAGGTCGCGGGAGGGGAGCGCGCCGGGGAGAACGGCGGGGGGCCAGTGGGGGAAGAGGTGTTGGTGCTGGACTTCGGGGGCCAGTACTCGCAGCTGATCGCGCGGCGGATCCGCGACTGCGGCGTGTTCGCGGAGCTTCTTCCGCACGACATCGAGCTCGAGGCGATCCGTGCCCGGCGTCCCGCGGCGCTCGTCCTGTCCGGCGGGCCGGCCTCGGTGTACGAGGACGGCGCGCCCGAGCTCCGCACCGATCTGCTCGAGCTCGGCCTCCCGGTGCTGGGGATCTGCTACGGGATGCAGGCGATGGTCCAGACGCTCGGCGGGCGAGTCGAGGAGGCCGAGGCGGGCGAGTTCGGCCGCACCCCGCTCACCGTCCGCGAGGAGGGGCGGCTGCTTGCCGGGACTCCCCCCGACCAGCAGTGCTGGATGAGCCATCGCGACACGGTCTTCGAGCCCCCGCCCGGGTTCGCCGCGCTCGCCTCGAGCCCCGGCTCCCCGGTCGCGGCGTTCGAGCACCCCGGCAGAGGGCTGTACGGGATCCAGTTCCATCCCGAGGTCGTCCATACGCCCTACGGGACCGAGATCCTGACCCGGTTCCTGCGCGACATCGCCGGCTGCGTGGAGCGCTGGTCGCCCGCCTCGGTGATCGAGGAGCAGGTGGCCGCGGTCCGGGCCCAGGTGGGCGGGGCGGGGGTGATCTGCGGGCTCTCGGGCGGCGTCGACTCGGCGACCGCGGCCGCGCTCGTCCACCGCGCCGTCGGAGACCAGCTCACGTGCGTTCTGGTCGACCACGGCCTGTTGCGAAGGAGCGAGGCCGAGCAGGTGGTGAAGGCGTTCCGGGAGGGGCTTGGGATCCAGCTCGTGCACGTCGACGCCGCCGACCGGTTCCTCGATCGCCTCGCCGGGGTCACCGAGCCCGAGCTGAAGCGCAGGATCGTCGGCGAGGAGTTCATCCGGGTGTTCGAGGACGAGGCCGCGACCCTGACCGACGCCCGCTTCCTCGTCCAGGGGACGCTGTACTCGGACGTGATCGAGTCAGGCGGCGACGGGCGCACGGCGGCGACGATCAAGTCGCACCACAACGTCGGCGGCCTGCCCGACGACCTCGACCTCGACCTCGTCGAGCCGCTGCGGATGCTGTTCAAGGACGAGGTCCGCGCGGTCGCCGAGGAGCTTGGGCTTCCCGAGCGGATCGTATGGCGCCAGCCTTTCCCCGGTCCGGGTCTCGCGATCCGGGTGGTCGGCGGCGAGGTGACCAGGGAGCGGCTCGACATCCTGCGCGAGGCCGACGCGATCCTCCAGGAGGAGATCCGCGCCGCGGAGCTGTACCGGGAGCTGTGGCAGTCGTTCTGCGTGCTCCCGGTCGTTCGCTCGGTCGGCGTCCAGGGCGACGAGCGCACCTATGCGTACCCGATCGTGATCCGGGCCGTCACCTCCCAGGACGCGATGACGGCCGACTGGGCGCGGCTTCCCTACGAGCTGCTCGAGCGGGTCTCGGGCCGGATAATCAACGAGATCCGCCACGTCAACCGGGTCACGCTCGACATCTCCTCGAAGCCCCCGTCGACGATCGAGTGGGAGTAGTCAGGCGTTCGGGCTGCCGGTGACCTTGAGGTCGCCCGGCTCCCAGACCTCCTCGGACCAGTGCTGCTGAACCTTCGGGGCGGAGAAGAAGCCGATCACGCGCAGATCCTCGGAGCCGGTGTTGTGGAGGTCGTGCGCCTCTCCCTCGGCGAGCACGACGACGTCGCCGGCCTTGAGCGGCTTGGAGCCATCGTCGCGCAGCAGATCGCCGCTGCCGGAGAGGATGAACTGGGTCTCCTCGGCGGTGTCCGTGTGGCGCCCGAGGCGCTTGCCCGCGGGCACCGAGAAGTAGATCACCGTGGAGCTGTCGGCGCCCGCGCCGCCGTAGGCGAAGAACCCGCCGAGCCAGTAGCCGTCGTCGGTCGTGCTCGACGTGAACTCGGCCAGATCGAGGTCAGTGATGTTGATCGGGTCCATGGCCCGCTTCCCTCCCGTGTTTATGGGTCGCCTCCCAGGGGCGACCAGGAGGGCGAGTATCTCAGCACGGGACCCCGTGCCCGGACGTTCGTTCTAGACGTCGGGCAGCGCGAAGAGGCGCAGGAAGCGGGTCGCGGCCGACCGGCTTCCCTCGATCTCGAAGCGACCGGACCTCTCGGCGGCGGCGAGCTCGCGACCGCCCCACAGGACCTCAGCGAGCGTTCCGGGGTCGGTCTCGATCGTCGCGTCAGGGGCCTCGGCGCTCCCGCGGGCGATCTCGAACCGGTCGTCCGCGACCCGTGCGCGGAAGGGCTGGCCGTCGAGTCGCAGCTCGAAGAGCGCGTCGAGGCCGTCGGCGGCGGACGGGTCGAAGACCGTCATCAGCGCGATCACGGTCGAGTCGACGCCGAGCTTCGCGTCTCCGGGCGGGAACGGGGCGCCGCTGCCCCAGCGGCCGAGCGCGAGCACGACCGGCTCGAGCTCCGCGCCCCGGTCGGTGAGCTCATACACTCGCGAACCGGCCGGCGGCGCGAGTGTGCGGCGCCGGATCACTCCATCCGCCTCGAGCTCGCGAAGGCGCTGGGAGAGCACATCGGGGCTGACGTGGGGCAGGCCCGCCCGCAGGTCGGTGAACCGCTTCGGGCCGAGCAGCAGCTCGCGGATGACGAGCAGCGCCCAGCGCTCGCCGACGACGTCGAGCGCCCGCGCGATCCCGCAGAGGTCTCTGTATGTGCGCTTCGCCGCCACTATCGGTTCACGTTAGCCCGAACTTCGGATAACCATCCGAATGGTTGTTACATCCAATCATATGATATGGTCTTCCAACTTAGACGGCGATCGAAAAAGAGGTGGAGGATGAGCGAGCGCAGCGGATACAAGCCCGGCGTCCCGTGCTGGGTCGACATCGCGCACCCGGATCCCGACGCTGCGGCCCGCTTCTACGGCGGTGTGTTCGGGTGGGACTTCACTGACCCGGGGGAGATGCCCGGGGATCCGCCGGGCCGCTACT
>JBOGZL010000228.1:0-7756 GCA_050697195.1 Solirubrobacterales bacterium | reverse complement strand
GGTCAGGGCGAATGGGCCCGCGGAGAGGGCGGTGGTCATTTCGATGCATTACGATATCGCCTTTAGCCGATGGATGGACTGGAGGGTCACAGATGAGAGTCGTCCCAGCACAGCGAGGCGCAGCCCGGCCGTTGCTGGGTCGCATGCTCAAGCGGGTCCTTCCGCTCCTCGGAACGCTCTACCTGAGCGCTGCGCTGATCGGCCACGCGCGGGAGCGGCGCGGTGCAATCACGTGCGACTGCCTGGAAGCCTGCCGGTGCAAGAGGCCGGGTCTCGGGATGTTCCGCTGGGTGTTCCCGCTTGGGCACAGATCGCGGGGCGGGTGCGCTGCGGGATGAAGGACGCTGGGGTGCGAGGCGACGCCAGGAGCCGTGCGAGATGATCTTGTCGAACCGGCAGGCGGAGCTGCGCGTGTCCGGAGCCAGCAAGCGGTTCGGGCAGCGGCGGGCGCTCGAGGGGGCGTCGCTCCACGTCCGCGCCGGCGAGGCGGTCGCGGTGGTGGGTGAGAACGGCGCCGGCAAGACGACGCTGCTGCGCATCTGCGCCGGCCTGCTCGCTCCCGACTCGGGAGAGGTCGCCGTACGGGGCCGGGTCGGCTACTGCCCCCAGGAGCCGGGCCTGCTCGACCTTCTCACCGCCGACGAGCACCTCGCGCTGTTCGCCCCCGGACTGCGCCTGCCACGCGAGCGCGCGCTCTCGGAGGGGCGAGTGCTGCTGGCCGGTCTGGGCCTATCGGCGAGCGACAGGGAGACGCCGGCCGGGGAACTGTCTGGCGGCGGGCGGCAGAAGCTGAACCTCGCGCTGGCGCTGCTGGGAAACCCGCGCGTGCTGGTGCTCGACGAGCCCTACCAGGGCTTCGACCGCGGGGCGTATGTGAGTTTCTGGGAGCATGTCAACCGCTGGCGCGAGGACGGCCGGGCGGTCGTGGTGGTCACCCACCTGCTGGCCGAGTCGGTCGGGGTCGACCGGGTGGTTGAGCTGCGGGTGGCGGCGTGACCCGGCTCGCTCGCGTGCTGACTCCGGCCGAGATGGCGGGCCGCGAGCTGGCTCGGCGGCGCACGGCGCTGGCGCTGCTCACCGTGCTACCGCTCGCCTTCTACGGCGCCTCGCTGGGCGAGCCCGAGCACGCCGTCGAGGTGGGCGGCGTGGCGATGGCGTTCTCGGTCTCGGGTGCGGCGATCTTCGCCGTGCTGTCGGCGCGCGAGGTCGACCGCCGCCTGGCGCTGGCCGGGTACCGGGCGTGGGAGCTCGTGGTGGGGCGCCTGCTCCTGCTCACGGGCTTTGGCGCGCTGGTCGCCGCCGGCTTCGCGCTCGTGATCGTTCTGGGGTCGGCGCCCGATCGCCCCTGGGCGCTCGTGGGCGGCGTGCAGTTGGTTGCCGCGGTGAGCGTTCCGTTCGGGATCGCGGTGGGGGCGCTCGCGCCGCGCGAACTCGAAGCGGTCCTGGTCATGATCGCGGCGGTGGGCATCGAGCTCAGCCTGGCGAGTTCGGATGCGGTCGCCAAGGCGCTGCCCTTCTGGGGGCCGCGGCGGATGCTCGAGCTCGCGGTAGGCGAGCCCGGGTCGGCTGGTGCGATGGCGCTCATCACCCTCGCCTGGGTGGTCGCATTGCTTGCCTCGGCCGGCGCACTCATGGCTTGGCGACTGCGCCTAACGCGGCCCGTAGCGGAGAGCGGCTGCCGCGCTCCGAGCTAGCTCGTGGACAGAGCGCCCCGCGGGCCGGCGTGCTGCAGCGTTCGTGAGTCTCAGGCGCGCTCGACGAGGAGTCCGGTCTCGAGCCCGCCCCCAGAAGGGGCGCGGCGCGGGCGTCGACCGCCCGTGGTCGATTGGTTCAACGTCACGCCTCGCGCGATGAGTGTGGGGGCTGCCGTCGGTCTCATGGTCGAAGCACCATGAACACAACCCTCTCGGTGCCCGAATGAGCACGGCAAAGGCACAGCCCGAGGCGCGCCGGTGGTGGGCGCTGGCGCTCCTCGGCACCGCGTTCTTCATGGTGATTCTCGACGGGACGATCGTCTACGTCGCCTTGCCGAGCATTGACGAAGCGCTGGGGTTCTCCGACGCTGGGCTTCAGTGGGTGCTCAGCGCCTACCTGCTGACGTTCGGCGGCCTGCTGCTCTTGGGTGGCCGCTCCGCCGATTTGCTTGGCCGCCGGCGTATGTTCATGCTCGGCGTCTCGCTGTTCGCCGGCTCGTCGCTCCTTTGCGGCATGGCCTGGTCGGCCGAGGTCCTGATCGGGGCCCGGGTCGGCCAGGGCATGGCCGCGGCGATCATGGCGCCGACTGCGCTGTCGCTGGTCATGAGTATCTTCAACGACGGCGCCGAGCGCAACAAGGCACTCGGCATCTGGGGTGGGATCGGCGGCACAGGGGCCACCTCGGGGCTCCTGATCGGCGGCCCCGTGACCGATGGCCTCGGCTGGGAATGGGTCTTCTTCATCAACGTACCCATCGGGCTCGGTTTGCTCGCGCTGTGCCCACTGCTCGTGCCCGAGAGCCGCGAGCGCGGAGCTCGACACATCTTCGATATCGCCGGTGCGGTGACGATCACCACTGCGCTCGTCATGCTCGTCTACGCGATTTCGCAGGCTCCGGACGTCGGCTGGACGGGGGCGCAAACGATCGGCTTTGTTGCGGGCGCGAGCGCGCTTTTCCTGCTCTTCGTGATGATCGAGACGCGCTCCGCGGCGCCGCTCGTGCCGCTTCGCATCTTCCGATCGCGAACGCTCGTCGGCGGCAACCTCCTGTTGTTCACTGCCGGCGCCACGATCGACGGCATGCTGATCATCGTCACCCTCTATGCGCAGGAAGTGCTCGGCTACTCGGCGATCGAGTTCGGCCTGATGGTGGCGGTGATGACCGTGATGTCGGTCGTCGGGGCGCTGTGCGGGCAAGCACTCGTGACGAGGATCGGCCTGCGGCCCGTCGCTCTCACCGGCATGACCCTGCTTGCCGGCGCGTGCGCGCTTCTGAGCCAGGTCTCCGCCGACGGCAGCTACTTCGGCGACCTGTTCGTCGGCCTGGCGATCTTCGGCGTGGGCCTGGGCGCCGCCTTCGTCGCGTCTCAGATCGCTGCGCTGGCCGGGATCGCCGAGGAGGAGTCCGGCCTGGCCGCCGGCCTCGTCGACACCTCGTTCAACATCGGCAGCGCGCTCGGGCTCGCGATTCTCTCGACCGTCGCGGTCTCGCGCACCGAGGGCATACTCGCAGGCGGCGATCAGCCGGCAGAGCCGCTGCAGGCGATGACCGAGGGCTTCCAGACCGCATTCGTCGTCGCGATTGGCTTCGCCGTGCTCGGCGGCTTACTGGCACTGCTCTTGTTCCGACGGCGGGAGCCGATCGACCGGGAGGCGGTCGGGCCGCTCCGAGCGCTCGAATCCGAGTCGACGAGCTGAGCGATGCAGGTAGCGCTGGGTGGCACGGGCGTCGACGTCCGGGGGGTCGCAGCGGTGGCGCAAGTTGGCCACGTCCTCGTACCTCGCGGAGTCCGACGTGCTCGCAGTGTCAGGTCAGGGGCGGGCGACTCGAACACCCTCCCGGGGCGCCGCCTTGAGCTAGCCCGGACCGTGAGTTGTCAAGCAGTCCGAGCGGTTGCCCAGAGCCGCAGGTGGGGTTGCTCGAAACCGTCGCCGGTGCGACTGGTCCCGGCGGTCACGACCTGTTCGTCGAATTCTCTGGTGCGCAGCATCCGGGACCAGGAGAACGCGATCCGCGACGAAGCTGATCTCATCGCGCCTCACCCCGCACCTCGGCGTGTCCGCCGCCGGCTCGCTCACAGATCAGCTGTGGGATCGTGGCCGATCGAGCCGTCCCAGAGCTCGGTGACCATGTGGCCGTGGCCGTCTGGATCCATGACGCACAGCTGGCGGTTCGGCCCCGGCCCGGGTCCGTCTTCGATGTCGCCCGGATCTATCCCCATGTGAATCAGACGCTCGCGGAAGGCATCCAGGTCAGGCGTGTAGAGATAGAGGAAGCCCGGACCCGGCGGGTCAGGTTCCCGGGGCGTCAGCTCGTCCACTCGCGCGAGCATGATCTTGGCCGACGAGGTCGCCTCGAGTCCCGCGAACTCGAGCGTCCCGCGCGGCTCGTAGGTCTTGACGACCTTGAATCCGAGCGCCTCGTAGAACGCGATCGAGCGAGCGACATCGGTGACCAAGACGAACGGCACAAGATCGACGACCGTGTCCTGTCCGTCGCGGTGAAGCCGCGCCTCGCGGTCTCGTGGTTGCCGCGCAATCCCTCCAGAGTCGGCCATCCCCAACCCAGACTCGCCGCTCAGCGCGCTCCGGAGCGGTCGATCGTCTGGCAGCAGGCGACGTGCTCGGCGTTGTCGTCGAGCAGCGACTCCGCCAGCGCGATCAGTTCGCTGACGCGTGGGTCGGCGAGCCTGTAGATCACCGAGCGATGGGCGCGGCGGGTGGTGACGAATCCGCACCAGCGCAGGCAGCCGAGATGGGTCGAGACGGTCGCCTGAGGCATTTCGAGCCGCCGCACCAGCTCGCCGGCCGAGAGCTCGCCCTCCTCGGCTAGGAGCCGCAGGATGCGCAGCCGGGTCGGGTCGCCGAGCCCGCGGAAGTACTTGGCGAGCAGTTCCGTGCGGCTCGGCGCGTCGGTCAGGGCGAATGGGCCCGCGGAGAGGGCGGTGGTCATTTCGATGCATTACGATATCGCCTTTAGCCGATGGATGGACTGGAGGGTCACAGATGAGAGTCGTCCCAGCACAGCGAGAGGCAGGCGGCCCGCTGCGGTCGCAGCGTCGCGAGATCGGGCCAATCGGCACGGCGAGCCGGCTGGCGGGTGGGCTGCTCTGGATCGCGGTGCCCGCTGCCCTCGGTGGAATCGGGTGGTGGGATGTCGCTGCCGCCCTTCTCGCGATCCCTCTGATCGCGACGGCCGCCGCGGCGCTCGTCACGGTGGGCTTCCAGCGCTTCGCCCCAGAGTCCCTCGGTCGAAGCCACGCGATCTGCTCGGGCCCCGGCTGCGCGCTGCTGTTTGGCGTGATCGGGATTGCCTCGGCGCTAACGTTCGTAACGCCCGCGAACGAGGCCTCGATCTGGGTGTTCTTCGGCGCCTCGATGCTGGTCGCCGGCGCGCGCGGCTATGCCGGCTGCGAGGTGCTCGCGTTCCCCAACGCGATCACCGGACGCAGAGACCGGATCGGCTGCATCCTCTACACGCCGATCGACGCGGCCGAGACGAGACACCAGGCGGCACGAGCGCGTGAGGCGGCGGGGGCGCAGAGGTGACGACCCCACCCGGTCACCGGGGGATCACGATCGAGGTTCTCTACTTCGACGGCTGCCCGAATCACCAGGCGCTCGTGGCCCACCTGCGCGAGCTGCTGGATGGCGCCGGTGTCGACGCCGAGATCGAGCTGCGGCGGATCGGATCCGAGGAGCAGGCGCAGCGGCTCCGCTTCCTCGGCTCACCCACCGTGCGTGTCCAGGGTCGCGACGTCGAACCGGACGCCGAGGCGCGATCGGACTACGGACTCGGCTGCCGGCTCTACCGCACCGCCGGCGGCATCGCGGGGGCGCCGCCGGACGCACTGATCCTCGCCGCCTTGGCCGCGAAACCCTCCGCGGAGCGGTCACCCGACGTCCTCACGGGGAGGCCGCTCGAGCGGCGCCTCGACGGCCTCCCGCCTGCGTTCCGCAGATTCCACGGCCGGGTCCTTTCCTGCTTCCTGACGCAGGGGCCCGCGGACGTCGAGGAGCTGCGACGCAGCGCGCAGGAACCCAGCGTCCGCGTGGACGAGGCGCTGGCTGAGCTCGAGCGCCGCGACGTGCTGCGGCTCGACGCGAAGCGCGACTTCGTCGCGGTGGCCTATCCGTTCTCGGCCGCGAAGACGGCGCACCAGGTCCACCTGCCGATGTCCGACAGGCGAGTCTTCGCGATGTGCGCGCTGGATGCGCTCGGGGTTCCCTTCCTAGCTCGGGAGACCGCCACTGTGATCTCAACCGATGCGGCGACCGGGGGCGCGATCGAGGTCTGGGTCGACCCGGCCGGCAGACGGGACTGGAATCCGCAGGGGGCGGTCGTCGTCGCTGCTGTCTCGGGTGATGGACCGAGCGCGACCTGTTGCTGTCCCTACGTGAACTTCATAGGAACCCGCGAACGAGCCCCGGCGCTCCTCGAACAGCTCGCGGCTTCGGAGGGAGGCATCCTGGAGATGGATGAGGCGATCGCGCTCGGCAGTCGTATCTTCGGCGGGCTGCTCCGTGACGCCGACCTCGAGCGATTGGGCCGCTTGGCTCACCGATCGTCCAGGGCAAGGCGGCCGTGAAGACCATCGACCGGATCGGCGGAAGGAGTAGAGAGCCACTGCTGAGCACGGCGGGAACATGAGCACGCTCGCCGAGGCATGGGACGCGGCAGCAGAGGATTGGATCCGCTGGGCACGTGCACCGGATCATGACCACTTCTACTGGCGCTTCATTCGTCCTCACCTGCTCGACCTGATCCCGCCTCCGCGCCGGCTGACGGTGGACATCGGCTGCGGAGAAGGGCGGCTGGCGCGCGAGCTTCAGCGCTGCGGCCATCAGGTTGTCGGTGTGGAGCCGTCGCGTCGTCTGGCGGCTGCCGCAGGGGCGGCACGCCCCTCGGTGCGAGTCTTGATCGCCGACGCGACGGCCATGCCGCTCGAAGACGAGCAAGCCGACATTGCGGTCGCCTGCATGTCGCTGCTGAACATCGAGAATCTCAGCGCGGCTGTCCGGGAAGTCAGCCGGATTCTCGTCCCCGGCGGCAAGCTCTGCTTTGCCACGCTCCACCCGCTCCATTCGATAGCAGCCGCCCGCAACGTGCTCGGCCCGTGCAGCTACTTCAACGAGCTCCGGTTTGCGGACACGGCAGAGCGCGACGGCCTACGCATGACCTTTCACGATGTGCACCGCTCGCTCTCGGACATCTGCGCCGCCCTGGAAACCGCTGGCTTCCTGATTGAAACGTTGCGCGAACCCGTGCCCGATGAGGATCACGTGAGGAGTCGCCCGGGGGTCGTCCGGTGGCGCGAGCAGCCGTGCTTTCTGCATGGGCGCGCCCTCAAGCCGCCGACGGGGCCCTGAGATAGCTTCCGCTGATCGAGCGCCCGCGGCGCTCGATGACGGCGAGTGGCAGACGATCCGTCTCGGCCACGGCGGGCCCCACAGTCGCCCCCAGGTCCACGAGGACGAGGTCACGGTCCGTGGCTGCGAGCTGGCGCAGCGCCAAGCAGCTCCTGGAGCGCTACCGCGGCCGGGCCCTGATCGAGCAGCGCCTCGCCGAAGGAATCCGCAGCTTCCACCTCGACGCGCTCTCCTCGGCGGTCGCGCTCAACGTCGACTTGGACGTGACGCTGACCGTCTGGGCAGCGGCCGCCTACGACGCCCTGCGCCGGCGCCTGCGCGGGTATGAGTCGGCCACCCCCGACACGATCTGGCGGCGCTTCGTCTCCACCGCCCGGCTGGGTCACGCTGGGGCCCGAGGAGGTCGTCGTCAGGCTGCGCTCGCGGACCTACTCCCCGGTGATGCGCGCCGCGGGGCTGCCCGAGGTCCAGGTGCCCTGGTGGGGCGGCCGGCGCCTTCGGTTCGAGTTCGACTCGTCGCCGAAGCGGCGAAAGTAGGGGTCAATTCGCTGTTTGGGAATCCGGGTTAGTCCGTGCGGCGATCGCGGCGGTGCGGTACACCTCATAGGCGGGCTTGTGTGAGCCGTCGCGGCGCTCGAGGCCGAACCAGCCCTCCTTGTCGTCCGGGACCTGCCGGGGATGGTCCTCGCGG
>JBOGZL010000227.1:0-4210 GCA_050697195.1 Solirubrobacterales bacterium | reverse complement strand
TGGCGCCGCTCACGCCAATCTCCCCACATCCGCTCACGGAAATTCCCCACCTCGAATGAGCTGACGGCCGCGCTGCGAAGCGAAGCCCGTAGGGCGAAGCGAAGCTGCGCGGCGCGGCGATCGCGTCCGAGGCCCTCCCGATCGTCGCGGCGGATAGACGGCCGTCGACGAATCGGGAGGGCGAGTGGATGCTGGCAGAGGAGGAGCACGTGGAGATAGTGGCGCTGCGGCGAAGGGGCTGGACGATCTCGGCGATCGCCCGCCACAGCGGCTGCGACCGCAAGACGGTCCGCGCCTGGCTCAAGCGCCCGCGTGAGGGGCGCCGGGAGCGCCCCTCGGCGCTCGAGCCGTTCCGCGGCTACGTTGGCGCCCGCTTCGCCGACGATCCCCACCTGCCGGCGACGGTGCTCTGGCGCGAGCTTGTCGAACTCGGCTTTGAGCGCAGCTACCAAACGCTCACCCGCGAGCTTCGCCGTCTCGGGCTGCGCCCCCGCTGCGAGGCCTGCCGCCGCGGCGGGCCCGACCTGACGACCGAGATCGAGCACCCACCGGGGGAGGAGCTGCAGATCGACTGGTGGGAGCTTTGCGAGACCCCCTGGGGCGAACCCGCCTACGTGCTCGTCGGCACCCTGCCGCACTCGGGCCGCGTGCGCGGCGTCTTTTGCGACGGGATGACGTTCGCCCACCTCGCCGGCGCGCTCGACGCCCTGCTTCGCCGCTTCGGCGGCACTGCTCGACGCTGGCGGATCGACCGCATGTCGACGGCGGTGATCCCGGGCACCGACCGCCTGCGAGCCGAGTTCGCCGAGCTTGCCCGCCACTACGGGGTCGGTGTCTCGCCATGCCCGCCGCGCCGCGCCCGGCGCAAGGGCTCGGTCGAGTCGGGCAACCGCTACCTCGGGCAGTCCTGGTGGCGCTCGGCGCAGGTGAGAACGCCGGCCGAAGCCCAGGCGAGCCTCGATCGCTTCTGCCGCGACGTCGGCGATCAGCGCCCGCGGCCGGGCGGCCAGACGGTCGCCGAGCTCGCCGAGCTCGAGTCCCTGCTCGCGCTTCCCGCCGCCCTGTTCCCGGCCGAGCTGCGCACCGAGCGCAAGGTCGATCGGACTGCGACGGTCGCCTTCGAGGGCAACCGCTACGGGGTTGGGGCCGAACACGCGGGCCAGCTCGTCACCGTCAGCGCCGTCCTCGGCGAGCCGGAGCTGCGGATCCTCGGCCCGGCGGGATCGGTGCTCGCCATCCACCGCCGCGCCCCCGCCGGCTCCGGACAGCTCCTGCGCTCGGCCGAGCAGCGGGCGGAGCTCGAGCAGGCCGTGCTCGCCGCCTTCACCACCCGGCCGCCGTGCCGGCGAAAGCAAAACCGCCCGCCGGGCGAGGCGGCGCTCGCCGAGGCCGCGAGGCTTCGCGGACACTCACCCCAGGCGCCCGCGGCGCCGGACCTCGACCGCTACGCCGAGCTCGCGGAGCTGGCCCGATGAGCGCTCGCGCGAAGTCGAGCAAGGCCGCCTACCAGGAGCTCCGCTCCCACCTCGCCTACCTGAAGCTGGGCGCTGCCGCCGAGGCGCTCGCGTCGCACCTGGAGCGCGCCCAATCAGAGCGCCCCGGCTACACCGAGTTCCTCGAGCAGCTCCTGGCCGCCGAGGTCGAGGCAACCGAGGCGCGGCGACTCGAACGGCGGCTTCGCTTCGCCGGCTTCCCCCACCGAAAGCCGCTCGAAGGGTTCGACTTCGCCGCCCAGCCGGCGCTCGACCGGCGCCTGATCGACGAGCTTTCCACGCTGCGCTTCGTCGAGGAGGCCGGCAACGCGATCTTCATCGGGCCGCCGGGGGTCGGCAAGACGACACTCGCGATCGGGCTCGGCCTGCGGGCGGTGGAGGCCGGCCATCGCGTCTACTACACGACGGCGGCCGACCTCGTGACGCGCACGGCGCGCTCGGTGATCGACGGGCGCTGGGCGGCGACGATGCGCTTCTGGTCAGGACCGGCGCTTCTGATCATCGACGAGCTCGGCTACCTGCCGATGCCGGGTGAGGCCGCATCGCACCTCTTCCAGGTGATCAGCCGCCGCTACGAGCGCGGCTCGATCGTGCTCACCACCAACCGGGGGATCGCGAACTGGGGCGAGATCTTCGAGGACTCGACCGTCGCCGCGGCAATCCTCGACCGCCTGCTCCACCACGCGACCGTGGTCTCGATCGACGGTGAGAGCTACCGCATGCGCCGACACCAGGCGCGACTCACCGAGCTTCGCTCCGGGCTCCTACCCCAGAGGGGTGAGGACATTGCGTGAGCAGGGCTGGGGAGATTCGGTGAGCGTTGACACCGGCGAGCGCCTGATGCGCAGTCCGGCTCGATCCGCGGACGACGCATGGTCATGCGGGATTCGGGCTCAGCTGTCCGCCTGGTCCGGTCGGCCATTAGCCTCGTCCGTCGTGGTTCGTTTGACGTCCGTTTGACGCCCCGGGGCGAAACGGCCCGTCAGGCCGACGCGGCGGGTCCTCGGGAACGCGCCCGCCTTGCTCGCGTCAGCGCGCGTGCGAATGCCTTCTCGAAGCGACGCTGCTGCGCGCTGCCGGGGAACGGCACGCGCTCATCCACGACCGGCAGGCCCGCATTGCGCAGACTGGCGAAAGCAGCGTTGTAGACCGTCGCCTTGATCAGGATGATTGCCCTCTGGTTGAGCCGCTTGATTCGGCGGAGGAGTCCGGGTACCTCATCGGTGAGTTCTGACTCGCTCGTGGGCTCCGGCTGGAGGTCGAGCAAGAAAGCGCCGCGGTCGCGAAGAGCAGCCAGGTGCTCACGCTTTGTATCGCGGGTAGGCTCGGCCTTCAGAACTCCCCGCACGACGTACCGGAAGAGCGCGTCCTGCTCCCGCACGTCCTCGAAATAGAAGCATCTGTCCAGGGTCGTCGGTGGCGCTTCAGCGACGAGCAGTAGGTCGACCGAGGTCACGTCGGTAGAAGTGGTGTAACGAGCCCGAGGTAGCGCCGGAGAAGTTCCGGCCACCGCGGGCCCCAGACTCGTCGGTTGAACGTCAACCCAACCGATGAGAGGAGCACCACGATGGCCGAGGGCCAGAGCATGACGACCGCCGAGGTCGTCCGGAAGGTGATGGAGTCCGAGCACGCCGACTTCCTGCGCGAGGCGGTGGCGACGGTCGCCGCGCAGCTGATGGACGCCGAGATCACGGCCGAGATCGGCGCCGCCCGGGGCGAGGTCTCGCCCGAGCGGCAAACGCACCGGAACGGCTACCGATCGCGGGCCTGGGAGACGAGGGTCGGCGAGATCGAGCTCCTGGTGCCGCGCAAGCGATCGGGCGAGGCCTACTTCCCGAGCTTCCTCGAGCCGCGCCGGCGCTCGGAGCAGGCGATCGTCGCCTGCGTGATGGAGGCCTACGTGAACGGGGTCTCGACCCGCGAGGTCGACCGCCTCGTCGAGCAGCTCGGCATCCACGGGATGTCAAAGGACCGCGTCTCGGCGCTCTGCCGAGGACTCGACCGCCAGGTCGCCGCCTTCCGCGAACGACCGCTCGAAGGAGAGTTCCCCTACCTGTGGCTCGACGCCAAGCACCTGAAGGTGAGATCAGGCGGTCACGTTCGCTCCAAGGCGCTTGTCGTCGCCTACGCGGTCCACGAGACCGGCCGCCGCGAGGTGATCGGCATCGACCTCGGGGAGATTGAGACCGAGGCGTTCTGGACGGAGTTCCTGCGCTCGCTTCGCTTCCGCGGCCTCGCCGCGTCCGAGTGGCGGTCTCCGACCACCACGAGGGGCTGAAGGCGGCGATCGCGCGGATCCTCGGCTGCCCGTGGCAGCGCTGCGCGGTCCACTTCGTGCGCAACATGCTCCAGCACTGCCGGCCGGCCCAGCGCGGGCTCGTCGCCGCGGCGCTGCGCGAGGTCTTCAACGCCTCCGACCACGAGCAGGCGAGGGCCCGCGTCTCGGAGGTGATCGAGCGCCTCGGCGAGGCGGCGCCGAAGGTCTGCGAGCTGCTCGCCGCGGCCGAGGAGGACCTGCTCGCCTTCTATCGATTCCCGGCCGCGCACTGGTCGAAGCTTCGGAGCACGAACCCTCTGGAGCGCGTCAACCGCGAGATCGGGCGCAGAAGCGACGTCGTGGGGATCTTTCCCAACGACGCCTCGGCGATCCGGCTCGCCGGCGCGCTTCTGATCGAACAGAACGACGAGTGGCTGGTCGGCCGGCGCTACCTGTCGGC
>JBOGZL010000226.1:0-15704 GCA_050697195.1 Solirubrobacterales bacterium | reverse complement strand
GCCGGCGGCGAGCCGCCCTGTCAGCCGCCCGAGCTCGCCGTACGCGCCCGCGTCGAGCTTGCGAAGCGTCGCGAGCCCGGCGGCGACCGCGAGCGGGTTGCCGGACAGGGTGCCCGCCTGGTAGACGTCGCCGGCCGGGACGACGCGCTCCATCAGCTTGCGATCGCCACCGTAGGCGGCCGCGGGCACGCCGCCGCCGAGCACCTTCCCCACCACCGTCAGGTCGGCCTCGACGTCGTAGAGCTCCTGGGCGCCGCCGCGCGCGACGCGAAAGCCGCTGATCACCTCGTCGAGGACGAGCAGCGCGCCGTGCTCGTCTGCGCGCTCGCGCAGGAACTCGAGAAACCCCTTCCCGGGCGGGACGACGCCCATGTTCGCCGGCACCGGCTCGGCGAGGATCGCCGCGACCGGGCGCTCGGCGAGCGCCGCCCCCACAGCGTCGGCGTCGTTCCACGGCACGACGACCGTGTCGGCGATCTGAGCCTCGGTGACTCCGGGGCTCGCCGGGATCCCGTGGGTCGCGAGCCCCGATCCGGCGTCGGCGAGGAGGCCGTCGACGTGGCCGTGGTACGCGCCGGCGAACTTCAGCACCGCCTCGCGCTCGGTCGCGGCGCGCGCGAGCCGCACCGCGCTCATCGTCGCCTCGGTCCCCGAATTGACCATCCGCACCATCTCCACAGACTGAAACCGATCGGTGACCTCGGCCGCGAGCGCGACCTCGCCCTCGGTCGGCGCGCCGTAGCTCGTCCCCCGCCCGGCCGCGTCCCCCACCGCCTTCACGACGTCGGGATCGGCGTGGCCGAGGATCAGCGGCCCCCACGAGCACACGAAGTCGAGGTAGCGGTTCCCGTCCACGTCGACGAGCTCGCACCCCTCGCCGCGCTCGATGAAGATCGGGTCGCGGCCGATCGCGCGCATCGCGCGGACCGGCGAGTTCACGCCTCCGGGGAGCACCTCGACCGCCCGGCGGTAGAGCTCCTCGGATCGCGGGGTGTTCAGCCCGTGTTCTCCTGCTCCCACCGCGCGTAGTCGTCGACGAAGTAGCGGAGGCGGACCTTCTTGTACTCGGTCGAGGAATAGAGCACCGCGCGATCGTCGCCGTGGAGGGCGTGCTCGTCGGCGATACGGTCGAGGATCGCGTCGCACTCCTCCTTCGAGCGCCCGTGGGCCATCGTGAACACGCTGTAGGGCCAGTCGCGGTAGGTGGGGCGCTGGTAGCAGTGCGAGATCCCGCGCACCGCGGCCATCCTCCGCCCCGTATCCAGCACCCGGTCCTCCGGGACCCGCCACACGCCCATCCCGTTCGCGGAGAACCCCGCCCGCCGGTGATAGAGGATCGCCGCGACGCGGCGCAGGAGCTTGCGGTCGACCATCCCCCGCAGATGGACGAGGAAGTCGTCCGTGCTCATCCCCGCCTCGGCCGCGGCGGCGTCGTAGGGGCGGTCGGCGACCTCCATCGGGCCCTGGAGCGCGCGGATCACGGCGATGTCGACGTCGTCGTAGGGCTGCGCGTCGAGCTCGCGCGGCGGGGCGGCGGCGACCTCGCTCGCGAGCGCCTCGGTCCCCTGCTCCATCTCGAGGTTCATGTTGATCTTGAACAGGACGAGTGTCGGGAGCTGGCGGATCGACTCAGCCCCGGTGAGCCGCTGGAGCACGTCGAGCGTCCCCTCGAGCCCGAGCTTCGAGTCCGGCGGGGTGGCGATCGTGAACCAGAGGTTGAACTCGTGCGTGCGGAGGTAGTTGTGCGACACGCCGGGGTGGGCGTTGATGATCTTCGCCGCCCGCTGGGGGTTCTCCGAGTCGACCTTCGCGGCGACGAGCATCGAGCTGTACCCGAGCGCGCGGGTGTCGAATATCGGTGTGATCTCGCGGATGATCCGCTCGTCGAGGAGGCGCTGGGTGCGCGCCTTCACCTCGTTGGCGTCGAGCTCCGCGTGCTGGGCGATCAGCGCGAATGGCTCGGGCTCGAGCGCGAACCGCGACTGGAGCAGGTTCATCAGCCTGCGGTCGGTCTCGTCGAGCGCGACCGCGGCCCCGCCCTTGCGGGAGCGGAGCTTGGGGCGGGCTACAGCCACCCGGCGGCCTGCTTCGCGAAGTACGTGAAGACGATGTCCGCGCCGGCGCGGCGGATCGAGGTCAGCGTCTCGAGCACCGCGGTGCGCTCGTCGATCCACCCCGCGTCGGCGGCCGCCTTCAGCATCGAGTACTCGCCCGAGACCTGGTAGGCGGCGACCGGCGCGCCGGTCTCGTCCTTCACCCGCCGGATCACGTCGAGGTAGGGAAGCGCGGGCTTCACCATCAGCACGTCGGCGCCCTCGTCGAGGTCGAGCCGCGCCTCGCGCACCCCCTCGGCGGCGTTCGCGGGATCCATCTGGTACCCGCGGCGATCGCCGAACTCCGGTGTCGACTCCGCGGCGTCGCGAAATGGCCCATAGAACGCGGACGCGTACTTCGCCGAGTAGGCGATGATCGGAAGCGTGGTGTGGCCGAGCTCGTCGAGCTGGGAGCGGATCGCGCCGACGCGGCCGTCCATCATGTCGCTCGGGGCAACCATGTCGGCGCCCGCCTCGACGTGGGAGATCGCGGTCTTCGCGAGCAGCTCGACGGTGACGTCGTTGTCGACCTCGCCGTCCTCTCGCACGACCCCGCAGTGGCCGTGCGAGGTGTACTCGCACAGGCAAACGTCGGTGATCACGAGCAGGTCGGGGTGCGCCTCCTTCAGCGCCCGGACCGCCATCTGCACGACGCCCTCCTCATCGTAGGCGCCCGACGCGAGCTCGTCCTTCTCCGCCGGGACCCCGAACAGGATCACGGCCTTGACGCCGGAGTCGGCGACCTCGCCCGCCTCGCCGACGAGCTCGGAGATCGAGAACCGCTCGACGCCGGGCATCGACGGGACCGGCTCGCGCACGCCCTCGCCGGCGACCACGAACAGCGGCTGTACGAGGTGCGCCGCCGAGAGGTCGGTCTCGCGGACGAGGTCGCGAAGCGTCTTCGTCCGCCGCATCCGCCGCATCCGCGTCTCGGGAAAGCTCACGGATCGCATTCTAGGCCGGGTCGATCTCATCAACCAGGCGGGCAAGGGCCTCCGAGGCATCGGGATGCTCACCCGCGAGCTCGTCGGCCGCGTCGGCCATCGCATGGATGAGCGGATCGACCGTGTCATCGGGCCCAAGCGTCCCGCAGCGATCCACGTGGTAAGCGCGAAGCCGCCACACGCCAAGCTCCCCACAAATCCCGATCACAAGGCGGTCGCCGAACTCAGGGTGACTGAGCTTGACGCAGTCCGGCTCGTGAGCGCCGCGGCGCGGACCCCGCCGTCCACTGGGCCTACGAATACGCATGGCAACTCCCTCCTATTGGCCCAACCGTTACGGGCTCCCATATGAGCCAGATCAGCGGGCCTAGGGTTTGCTGCACATGCGCACGTCCACGATCGTATCGGCGGGGAGGCCTCGGGGCGCTCGCGGCTGCCGCGGGCTTCCCAATACGTGGACCTCATCCGAGGCCAAGACGCTGATGAAGTCATCCTCGAAACCAGCTCGGTGGGCCGCAAGATCGTTCTGCGGCGGCTCACATGGACGAGGGTGGTCGCCCGCCACCGAGAGATGAGAGGTCAGGTTGACGCTGTAGCGAAGACGATCGAGGCCGCGGATGTCGTGTTTCGCGACTTTCGCCGCCGCCACCGCGAGCACCACTACAGGAAGCTCGAACGACGGCGCGGGTGGCTTCGCGTGATTGTTGATTTCGGCGAACGGCCGGCTATCGTGATCCACGCGCAGACCATTCGTTATCTACCGCGACACCTGGAACGACTGTGAGCATCAGGATCGGCCCCCACCAGTTCGAGAACGTCGACTACGACGCTGAGCACGACATCCTGTATGCGTGGACCGGCGCAGCACAAGCGACCACCGGAGAGCCCATGGAGGACGATGGGACCAGCACGTTCAACTACACGGTGGCCGGGAAGCTGGTTGGCGTGGATCTCTTCGATGCGCGGCGGCGGCTGGAGCGCGGCGGAACGTTGGTGATCACCCTGCCGAACGGCCAGAAGGTCGAGGCCGAGGGAGTGGAGGCGGTCGTCGGCCAGCCGGCTGCGTAGCGGCTACGCCCGATCGATCCGGCCCTCTGCAAGGGTGGCTGAAACCCCGAGCCCGAGGTAGACGGCGCCGCTCGCGCGCCGCAGTCGGCGCTCCGCGCGCGCGGTGCGAAGCCGGCGGCCGAGCGTCCCGGCGGCCACGGCGTAAGTGCCGTCGCTGAGCAGGCCGAGGGTGGTGAACGTCGCCCCGAGAACCAGCATCTGCGGGGCGACCGTGCCCTGGGACGGGTCCACGAACTGGGGCAGGAAGACGAGGAAGAAGAGCGCCGTCTTCGGGTTCAGGAGGTCGACCAAGAAACCCTCCCAGAACAGCCGCCGGTCGCTGCGGTCGCTTTGCGGGAACAGCGTCGGCGCTGCTCGGCGCGATCGAGCAGCGCGCGTATCCCGAGGTAGATCAGGTACGCGGCGCCGGCGTACTTGACGACCGAGAACTACCCGAACCGCCGCAGCGCGAGCCGCGCGAGGGCGCCGTAGGCGAGCGTCAGCGCCGCGAGGTGGAGGAGCGGGCCGACGATCGAGGGGCCGGCGGAGTCGAGCGCGCCCGACATCGCGTCGAGCGCGGGCGCGAACGGGAACAGCGCCGCGAGCACCTCGATCACGTCGAAAAGCGCCGGGGCGACGCTCCCCGACGGCACGAGGGAGAGGAACGCGATCGGGAGCGAGATCATGAACGCCAGCAATGAGCTCGCGCGGACCTCGCGCGCCGCGCCTCCGATCGCCGCGCCGAACGCGGCGAATCCCGCCCCGCCGACCGCGATCGCGGGGATCCAGAGCAAGAACCGGCCCCAGTCGAGCGACAGGAACAGCTCCAGCCCGGCGAGCATCACGAGCGTGACGACGAGCGAGCACGCGATCCCGAGCGCGACCTTCTCCGCGAGCAACGCGGTGCGCCCGACCAGCCCCCGGGTGAGGCGCGGGTAGGCGTTCTCCTCGCGCTCGAGCGCGAGCGACCCGGCGACGAGCAGGACGGTGACGAACATCAGCGTCACCGTCGCCGCGACGGCGATCGCGAACGCGTCCAGCGAGGGCGTCTCGCCCTCCACGACCTGCTTATCGACCTGGATCGGCTGCGCGACCGCGTCGAGCAGCGGGAGCGCGAGGTCAAGGTTCTCGCGCGCCAGGTCGCCGAACCTGATCACCCGCTCGACCTCGACCGCCTGCTCGCGGGGGAGCTCGTCCTGGACCGCCTCGAGCACCTCCCCCGAGCGCGCGAGCCCGAGGATCTCGACGGTCTGGCCGAGGAAGCCGAACTCGCCCCCCTCGACGAGCAGGTCGAGGTAGTTCGCCGCCTGGTCGGAGACCTGCTGCGAGATCAGCAGGTTTCCCTCCGTGATCAGCGCCTGGATCCGGTCGTCGACGATCTGGCCCTTGACCGGATCCTCCTCGTTGACCAGCACCTCGACGCTCGGCTCCTCGGGATTCAGGGTCTGGAGCGACTCGAGCTCCTCGATCAGGTCCGGCGGGATGATCAGCGCCCCGAGCACCTCGCCGTCCTCGACCGCCTGCTCGGCCTCCTCGCGGGAGGACACGTCGACGCACTCGACCCGCGCGCACAGCTCGTCCTTCGCCGCGACCGCGTCGATCTCGCCCCCCTCGCCGAAGTCGATCCGCTCCTCGGGCGGGAGCTCGTTCAGGAACGCGATCCGGGGCTCCTCAGGGCCGCGCGAGAGCGCGAACCCGATCAGGACCGCGATCGCGACCGGGTAGACGATCAGGAGCGCGGTGACGAGCGGCGAGCGCCGCAGGATCTGGAGGTCCTTGAGCAGCAGCCACCGCATCAGTGCCCCCGCTGGTGGAGGAAGGCGACGAACGCCGCCTCGAAGTCGTCCGCCGCCGCGGCGCGCGCGCCGGCCTCCGCCTCGGCGTCAACCGCCTCGTGGAGCTCGCGCGCCGAGCCGTCGAAGAGCCGCTCGCCGTCGGCGAGCACGAGCAGGCGCTCGCCGTAGCGCTCCGCCTCCTGGATGTTGTGGGTGGAGAAGATCACCGTCGTCCCGCCGCCCGCGAGCCCGCCGACGAACTCCCACAGGCGCTCGCGCTGGCGCGGGTCGAGGCCCGCGCTCGGCTCGTCGAGGAGGAGGACCGCGGGCCGTGCGAGGAGTCCGATCGCGATGTTGATCCGCTGCTGGTTTCCGCCCGACAGCGTGCCGACCTGGTCAGAGCGGCGGTCGCGAAGCGCGGTCTGGTCGAGCATCTCGTCGACGGTCGCGTCGACGTCGGGGACGCGCTCGAGGTGGGCGAACAGGCGCAGGTTCTCCTCCACCGTGAGCCGGCGGTAGAGCGCCGCCTGCTGGGGGATCCACCCGATCTCGCCCGGGGTGCGGCTGACCGTCCCCTCGTCGGGGCGCCAGATCCCGGCGAGGATCGAGAGCAGGGTCGTCTTCCCGGCGCCGTTCGGGCCGATCACCGCGAGGAGCTCGCCGCGATGGGCCTCGAAGCTCACCCCGCGCAGCGCGACCTGCTCGCCGTAGCGCTTCACGAGCCCGCGCCCCTCGATCACCACCTCGCGCTCGCGCGCGGGCGCCGCGGTCCCGCCCTCGGGAATGCTCCCTTCCACCCGCGGAACGCTAGACGTTCGCGGACGCGGGTTCCCCGGATCGGCGGACGGCTACGCTCCCGCGATGCGGGTTCTGTTCATCGGCGACATCGTCGGCAAGCCCGGGCGGGCCGGGCTCGCCCGCGCGATGCCCGGGCTGCGCGAGCGCCACTCCCCCGATCTGGTGATCGCGAACGGCGAGAACTCCGCCGGCGGGCTGGGGATCACCGAGAAGGTCGCGGGCGAGATCTTCGCGTCCGGCGTCGAAGTGATCACGACCGGCAACCACGTCTACAAGCACCGCGACTCGTACGAGTTCCTCGATCGCGCCGAGCGCGTGATCCGGCCCGCGAACTACCCGAGCGGGAACCCGGGGCACGGGCACACGATCGTCGAGGCGGCGGGGAAGCGGGTCGGGGTGATCAACCTCAGCGGCGCGCTCTACCTCCAGGTCGCGCGGTACCCGTTCCCGGCCGCCGATGAGCTCGTCGAGCGGCTCGGGGGCGAGACCGACGCGCTGATCGTCGACTTCCACTGCGAGTTGACGAGCGAGAAGGTCGCGATGGGGTGGCACCTCGACGGCCGCGTCGCCGCCGTGCTCGGCACCCACACCCACGTCCCGACCGCCGACGCGCGCGTGCTCGACGGCGGCACCGCGTACATCTCCGACGCGGGGATGACCGGCTCGCGCGCCGGGATCATCGGGGTGAAGCGCCACCAGGCGTTGGAGGCTTTCCGGACCCAGATGCCGATCCGGTTCGAGACGTCGGAGGACGACGTGTGGATCAACGGCGTGGTGATCGAGGTCCGCGACGACGGGCTCGCCGACTCGATCGAGCAGGTGCTGGTGCCCGCGCCTGAGTGATCAGGTTCCCGTCTCGTCGCGGTAGCGCGCCTCGTCGACCACCAGGCGCCAGTGTCCGCGCGCAGGGGTCGCCGCCCGAAAGTGCTCGAAGTCGAACGTGAGGATCGGGAGCTCCTGGCGCTCGGCGTACGCCATCACCGACCCGTCCACGAGGCCAAGGCCGAGATCGGCGAACCGAGAGTCGATCTCGGCCGCCCGTCCCAGAATGCCCGGCGAGAGAAAGGTCGTCGTGTGCTCGCCCGCGACGAGCGCAGCGAGGAACCCGCGCCCGGCAGGCACCCCGATGCGCGACCGCAGGAGTTGGTCGACCTCGACGATCACGGAGTCGAGCACGATCAGGTCCCGCCCGAGCGCGGTGACGATGGCGCTCGCCAGGCCGTGTGCCGAGTCGGAGCGGTGGGCCGCGGCGAAGAGTGGACCGGTGTCCGCGACGACCTTCACTCGCTGGTCGCGAGCTCTTTCAGGTACTCCTCGGCTCGCCGACCATGCTCACCCGGCGGACCATCGCCGATCCCCACGTACCGAGGCGGGCGCTTGCCGCCGGTTGCCGCGGCGCCGGCCTCGATCAGCCTCGTCACGGCGGCGGAGAACGACTCGTCCTCGCCGGCGAGTTCGCGGACACGCGCCTCGGTGCTGTCGGGGATATGGATCGTTCGGCGGGCCATCACAGCGCTGAAGTATGAACTCCGTAATCATACTCATTGGTCAAAGATGCCACGAGGCTGCGCCAAGACGGTCGCGGCTGTCAGCGAGCATCGCGTTACCACCATTTCGGTTGGGAAGCTTGGAACCGGGTACCCGCGTCCCTGCCCCGCACGGAAGTCAAGGGAAGGAGACCCGCAATGAGCACACTCGCAATCGTCTTGATCATCGCCGCGGTGGTCGTGATCGCGCTGATCGCGTACTTTGCGACCAGGGGACCCGCGAAGGAGGAGCGCCGCGCAAAGGCCCGTGACATGCGCGACCGCGCGGAGATCAGGCGCACCCAAGCCGACAAGGAGGCCGCCGGCGCCGACGAGCAGGAGGCCCGCGCCCGCCGCGAGACCGCCGAGGCCGAGGAGCGCGCCCGCGGCGCCGAGCGCGAGCGCGAGCGCGCCGAGCGCGAGCAGAAGCGCGCGGCCGAGCTCGACCCCGACCGCAAGTAGCGCTACGCCGCGTCATGTCTGATCATTGGGGCCCGCGCCTTTCCGCGCGGGCCCCATTCGCATGACCGAACCGCTCAACGGCCGCGTCCTGTACCGCGCGGTGCTCCTCGCCGCGGGGCTGCTCGTGCTCGGGCTGCTCTTCCGGCAGCTGACGACGCTTCTGATCGCGGTCCTGATGACGATCCTGATCTCGATCCCGCTCACCGGAGCCGCGAACCGGCTCGAGCGCTACCGGATTCCGCGTCCCGTCGGGGCGGCGATCGGCCTCTTCACCGGGATCGGGGTGATCGCGCTGCTCCTCTTCCTCCTGATCCCGCCGTTCGTCGACCAGACGAACGAGTTCGTCGAGGAGGTCCCGGGGATCGTCGACGACCTCACCGCGACGGTCGCCGACGTCACCGGGTCAGAGCCCGACGTCGTCGGCCACGACGTCCAGGCCTTCCTCGAGGGCTACACCGACGAGCCCGACCGCTCCTCGGCCCGCTGACCTCGATCGGGATCGGGGTCGCGGCGGTGCTCGGGGCGATCCTGTTCATGATCATCACCGCGATGTACATCGCGATCCGGCCCCAGCCGCTCGTGACCGGGATCCTGTCGCTCATCCCACCGTCGCGGCGCGACCACGGTCGGGAGATCTTGGACCGGCTGACGAAGTCGTGGATCGGATGGATGGAGGGGGTCGGCGCCGACATGGTGATCTCCGGCGTCCTGCTGTTCGTCGGGCTGACGATCATCGACCTCGAGTTCGCGATCTTCTTCGCCGTCCTCACCGCGCTGCTCGTCGTGATCCCCTACTTCGGCGCGATCGTCGGGGCGATCCCGCCGACCCTGTTCGCGCTCACCGACTCGCCGGGGAAGGCGCTCGCCGTCCTCGCGATCTACATCGCCGTCCAGCAGATCGAGGGCAACCTCCTGATCCCGATGATCATGTCCAACCGCACGCGGCTCCATCCGGCGCTGATCGCGATCGGCGTCCTCGTGGTCGGCCAGCTGTTCGGGTTCATCGGGCTGTTCGTCGCCGTCCCGATCATCTCGATGGCGGTGATCCTGAGCGAGGAGCTGTGGGTGAAGCCGACCGAGGCGCGGCACGGGCTGCGCCCCGCGTCGCCGTTAGAACCGGTCTCACCCGAGGAGGCGGCCGCCGAGCGCGAGGCGGCCCCGCTCACGGAGCCGTCCGGCGGCGGTCCCGACCGCGGACAGGGCCTCCCGGTCAAGTGATCGCGGTAGGCTTGTCGGACTAGCCCGCTGGGTTCTCCTCGTCCCCCTCCGCCCGCCGAGCGCTTTTCGACCGAGGGAGACGGGAAAGAGTGCCCGGCTATGTCCGACTCGAAGACGTCCAGCGCGACCGGCATGTCCGCGGAGGTGAGCGGCTCGCTCGGATCGGTGTGGAAGCACTACACCGGCGAGCGCCCGACCGATGCGGAGACGCAGATCCTCGGCAATCGGGTCAAGTGCGTGCTCACGGCCCCGGTGGGCAAGCTCGAGACTCGCCTATCCGACGGGGATGCGACGGACGGCGCCCAGGACGGCCGCAGGCTGACCGAGTCCACCTTCCGGAGGGACGCGATGGCGGCGGTGAAGAAGGCCTCCCAGCGGAAGGTGGTGGCGTTCATCAGCCATCACGACGCCGAGACCGGAGTCGCGACGGAGCTCTTCCTGCTCGAGGGCCCGCCGAAGCGCGCTATCACAGATCCCGCCGGCGCGGGTGCCGAGCGGGCGTAGGCGCACCGGTTACGCGAGCGCGGGCTGCTAAGGTCGCGAACGTCAGGTCGGGCATAGGCCCGACAACATCAAGTAGTGCCAGCGCTCGCAGGGAGACGTTTCACAGTCGGATCCTCCGCGTTCGCAGCACACGAGACACACGGAGGACACGACATGCCTACCGGAACCGTGAAGTGGTTCAGCGACGACAAGGGCTTCGGGTTCATCACGCCCGAGGACGGCTCGAAGGACGTCTTCGTCCATCACACGGCGATCACCGGTGACGGCTTCCGCACCCTCGCAGAGGGCGCGAAGGTCACCTACGACGTCGAGTCGAGCGACAAGGGCCCCAAGGCCGCCAACGTCCAGCAGAGCTAGACCGCTTCACAGACTCACTGCGAGCGAGCCCGCCGAGAGGCGGGCTCGTTGCGTTGTGGACGCCGGTGCGGGATAGTGGCCGTGCCCGCGCAACTCGTGACATGCACGGGTCTATCCTGAGACCCGATGGAGCGAGCCCGGGCGACCTGGACCGACGAGCGCCTCGATGATCTCTCGCGCCGCGTCGATGGCGGCTTCAACCGCGTGGACCAGGACATACGCGAGTTGCGTAGCGAGATGAACGCGCGTTTCGATGGCTTGCAGCGCACCATCATCCAGGTTGGGGGCGGCGCGATCGTCGCGGTTCTCGCGACGCTTGCGAGCGTCATCGCCACCGGCGCCTAGCGTCGACGCAGAGCAGTCGAACAGGTCCAGCCGGTCCGTCGTCACATCGAGGGGCGTTCGTTCGTCACCCCGATGACGGAACGCGACGAAGGGATGTGACAGTGGACGAGCGCGAGTACCTGACACAGCAGTTCGAGGCCCGCCGCGACCACCTGAGGGCGGTCGCCTACCGGATGCTCGGCTCCGTGAGCGAGGCGGACGACGCGCTGCAGGAGTCGTGGCTGCGAGTCAGCCGCGCCGACGCGGGCGAGGTCGAGAACCTCGGCGGGTGGCTGACGACGATCGTCTCCCGGGTGTGCCTCGACATGCTGCGCTCGCGCAAGGCGCGACGCGAGGAGCCGCTGGGAACGCACGTCCCCGAGCCGATCGTCAGCGTCGAGGACGAGGTCGACCCCGAGCACGAGACGCTTCTCGCCGACTCCGTCGGCCTCGCGCTCCAGGTCGTCCTCGACACCCTGACCCCGGCGGAGCGGCTCGCGTTCGTCCTCCACGACATGTTCGGCGTGCCGTTCGATGAGATCGCCCCGATCGTCGACCGATCCCCCGCCGCGGCGCGACAGCTCGCGAGCCGCGCGCGACGCAGGGTTCGCGGCGGCGCCCCGCCTCCGGACGTCGATCTCGCGCGCCAGCGGGAGGTCGTCGACGCCTTCCTCGACGCCGCCCGCGACGGCGACTTCGACGCGCTGCTCGAGGTGCTCGACCCCGAGGTGGTGCTGCGGGTCGACCGCGGCGCGACCCGACCGGGCATTTCGCTCCAGGGCGCGACCGCCGTCGTCAACCAGGCCCGCGGCTTCGCGGGCGGGGCCCGCTTCGCCCGCCCGGCGCTTGTCAACGGCGCCGCCGGCCTCGTGGTCGCGCCCGCCGGGCGGCCGATCGCGCTCGCCGGGTTCACGGTCGCCGGCGGCAGGATCGTCGAGATCGACGTACTCGCCGATCGCGACCGCGTGCGCGAGCTCGACCTGGCCTTTCTCGACGACTAACGCGGGTTCCTACCCGCCGCGGCGGGCGAGGGTCGGCGCCCGCTCGGTCGCGCCCGCGCGACCCCGCGCCCTGCGTGCCCACCGTACGACCGCACGTGCCGCCAGGACCGGGAGCGCGACGAGCGCCACCACCAGTCCCAGCGCGACGACCGGCACCAGCGGCGGCAGCAGCGCGACCGCGGTCAGCGCGAGGATCGGGATCGCGAGCGGGAACAGCGCCACCATGACCATGCCGGCGCCGACCCCCCACGCGGACAGCGTGTCGGCGACGTCCGCCGCCGAGTGCGGATCCGAGGCCCGGCTCACCCGGGAGGTTGTGCCTGCGTCCATCGCATCTCCTTCGATCGCTTCCACCGATGTGACGGAATCGCCGGCGCGGATGTGACAAGCCGCGCCGTCGGAAGATATGCCGCCGCCGCGCCTACCTAATCAACGTGTGCTCGCCGCGCACCAACGTCCGCTACGGGTCGCGCAAGATCCTCCCACGCGGCCGGTCGCGGTCGAGCGGACCCACTGAGGCCACTCGGGATCCCGCTGCGCTGGAGTGCGGTTCTTAGTGGATGCGCCTGTACGGTCGGCTCGGCATCAGGAAGCCGCCGACGGCGATGATCGCGAAGGTGGCCGCGAGGAGGACTCCAGAGCTCAGCCCCCACTCGTTTTCGATCACGTTGATCACGATCGACGCAGCGATGAGATAGATCGCCAGCGGGATATATGCAACAACCTTGCTCACGATCAACCGAAGAGTAGTCGCTCCCCGAGGACCAACAGTGTGCCGGCCGCGAGTCCGAGCAGGCTGAAGCCGGTGACCGTTCGCCGGCGATCGGCATCCGGATCATCCCGGTGCCTGACGAATGCGACCAGAAGTCCAATCGCCCCGCCGGCCCCCATCGCCTGGAGAACGACGCCGAGCTCGGGATCTGGATTCAGACGCGCGACGATCAGCAAGCTCACGAGACCCAGAGCAGCCGCGGCCGCTTCGATCTGACCGTCCACAGCGCTGTCTACGGAGAAGCCGGGAGCGGATCACCCGGCGACCGGAACTCGATCCCCTCGGTCCCGTCGTCGCCGAGGTCGATGACCACCGCGAGCTTCGGCTCGTTCCACGTTAGGACGACCTCGTCGGGGTCGAACTCGTAGCGCACCTCGTCGGGCTCCGGAAGGTCCGCGTTGCGCACGATCTCGCGCATCCGCCGCTCGGCATCACGGTGGTTCGGTGTCCCGGCTTGCGCCACGGCGGCACGTTCCCACCTCCGCGCGCACGTGTCGCGCGCAGACCGAGCCTAGTACGTGGCGACTTCCGGTCCGCACCGACAGCGGGATCGAACTCGGCTTCTGCTTCGACACGTCCGGGTGCCGGGTCCCGACTCGCCGATCGAGACCGCGTGCGCGAGCTCGACCTGGCCTTTCTCGACGACTGACGCGGGTCGCTACACGCCACGGCGGGCGAGGGTCTGCGGCCGCTCGGCCGCGCTCGCGCGACCCCGCGCCCTGCGTGCCCACCGGCCGACCGCACGTGCCGCCAGGACCGGCAGCGCGACGAGCGCCACGACCAGTCCCAGCGCGACGACCGGCACCAGCAGCGGCAGCAGCGCGACCGCGGTCAGCACGAGGATCGGTATCGCGAGCGGGAACAGCGCCATCGTGATCATGCCCGCGCCGACCCCCCACACGGACAGCGTGTCGGCGACGTCCGCCGCCGTGTGCGGATCCGAGGCCCGGCTCACCGGGGAGGTTGTGCGTGCGTCCATCACATCTCCTTCGATCGCTTTCAAAAGAAGTGACGGACCGGCGCGCGCGGATGTGACAGCGACAGCGCGCCCTCCGACATCGAGCTCGCGCGCTGGTTGCGCCACCAAGAGCGAATCCGAGATCGGTCGGGCGAAATCGGCACAGAGCACGTACGTTTCGTGACGCTCGGCGGTCTATTCTGGTTCTCGATGGAGCGCGCGCACCCAACCTGGACCGACGAGCGGCTCGATGACCTATCCCGTCGCGTTGACGACGGGTTCAACCGGGTCGACGCAGACCTGCGCGAGATCCGCACCGAGATGAGCGGGCTTCAGCGAACGATGATTCAGATCGGTGGCGCCACGCTCGTCGCCTTTCTCGCGACGATCGCCAGCGTGATCGCTACTCGCGCCTAGAGCGCGTCGCGATGGCCGAGATCGAGATCAGCGCGGCCGGCGAGCGCGAGTTCGAGGTGCGGATCAGCGACGGCGGCGGCGAGACGACTCACCAGGTCACCGTCCCCGACTGGATCGGCGACTCCATCGACCCCGACGAGAACGGGCTCGAGACGGTCGTACGCAAGTCGTTCGAGTTCCTGCTCGAGCGCGAGCCCGCGTCGTCGATCCTGCCGCGGTTCTCGCTCGACGACATCTCGCGCTACTTCCCCGAGTATCCCGACGAGCTCGCGCGCCGCCTCGGCTGAGGCGTCGCAGCGCCAACGTCCAGCAGAGCTAGACGCTTCACAGACTCACTGCGACGAGCCCGCCGTGAGGCGGGCTCGCTGCGTTTACGGGCTGGCGCAATGGGCCCGATTGATCACGGTGGTCTCGGGCACCGGCGCACCCATGGTCCAGTACTCCCAGCCGTCGCGCTCGAGGTAGGTGAGGTGGTAGCGCGGGTTGGCCGCCTCCCTGGCCACGGCTTCACGATGCCGCTACGGCGGATCAGCACCACGAACTCGAAGAACTCACGTCCAAGATCTGGCCGCCACTCGCGCACGGTGTATTCATGTGGCCACTGCGGCATCGTCTTGGCGAACTGCCAGCGAACCTCGGCGATGTAGGCGCGAGCGTCGTCGGTCGTGAACGCCATGCACCCGACCGTCATGCCTCGTGCGTCGCTCGCCGGCACGCGAACCTGACGATACGATTCGGCCAGACGCGGGGTCCCGGAGGCGCCCAATCACGAAGAGGCCTATCGCAGCCTCATTGACGCCACTCGGGACCCCGCTTCGTGTCGGCGTTCCTCCCCTACTCGCGATCCCGCCGCCACCGCTTCGCGCTCTCGACACTGCGGCCCAGGCCGAGCGCCTCGCGCTTGTACCGCGCCGGGCCGTCGCGGAAGCTCTTCGCGCGATCGGCGGAGACCTCCAGCGCATCCTGCGTGCCCGCGGGCGACGCATCCCAGCGCAGGTTCTTCCCCGTCTCGCCGAGGCCGACCTTCTCGGACTCGGCCCACGCGTCCTGGTTCGCGCCCAGGTAGATGAACTCCCACCCGGCCTTCTCCTTGCGGTGGATCAGCTTGCGAACGTCGCGGCTCGATGTCTCGCTCGCGTTCTCGAGCCCGTCGGTGAGGATCACGAGCATCGCCCGGTCGCCCTTCTTCACCGCCCGGCTCATCGAGCGGATCGTCCTCGCGACGGCGTCGTTCAGGGGCGTCGCGCCGCGAGGGGTGTAGTCGCCCGCCTCGAGCAGGGTCACCTCGTCGAGCGGGATCGCCTTGAACCTCGGCCGCACGACGGGGTCGTTTCCGTGCAGGTCGAACATCGACAGCGTCGCGAGAACGTTTGCCTCGCTCTCGTCGGCACGTAGGCTCTCGATGAACTCGTTGATCCCGCCGACGACCGCCACCTCCATCCCGCCCATCGAGCCCGTCTCGTCGACCAGCAGCCCGACGTGAACCGTCTCCTGCCCCGCGCTCTTTC
>JBOGZL010000225.1:0-4931 GCA_050697195.1 Solirubrobacterales bacterium | reverse complement strand
GGACGCACGTGCGTCCCCGCCGCCCTCTCAGAGGCAGCGTGCACCTCGTCCACTGGCGGCGATTCGGCCACTACTCCCCCGCGGCCTCCTCGACGAAGCGGGGATCGATGATCGAGTCGATGTCCGGCTCGCCGCCGAGGATCTCGGCGTCGACGCCGACCTCCACCACGTTGGGCACGGTCTCCTCGGCGAAGCTGCCGGTCAGCTCGTCGACGTTCTGCTGGAGGTCGAAGAACTCGACCCCCTCGAAAGCCGTCTTGAGCTCACCGACGTCGGCGCCGACGGCGTCAGCGACGACTGACTGAGCCGGGCCGGTGTCGGAGTTGTAGAACTCGATCGCCTGTTGCCAGGCGCGCATCAGCGCCAGGATCTGGCCCGGGCGTTCCTCGAGAGCGTCCCCGCTGACGATCAGCACGTCGCTGATCAGACCCGGGTTCTCGCCGGCCGTGTAGAGGAGCTCGAACTGGGGATCCTCACTGAGAGCCGTGGTCAGGTACGGCTCATAGGTGACCGCTGCCGGGACGCGCCCCGCTATCGCGGCGCTGCCGGCGTCGGCGGCCGGGAGCGGAACCTTCTCGACGTCGTCAATTGACATCCCGTTCTGCTGCAGCGCGTATCGCAGCAGGATGTCGCTCGTCGTGCCCTCCTCGTAAGCAACCCGCTGGCCCTCCAGGTCCTCGATCGAGCCGATGTCGGGCCCGGCGAGGATCGCGTCAGCCGCCGTCGACACGTCCTCGAGCAACACGATCTTGGCATCGAGACCAGCCTCGATCAGTTTCAGGGCGGTATGGGTGGCGACGTTGGAAACGTCCATCTTCCCGCTGGCGAAGGCCGAATTCAGGTCGTTGTCGGTCGTGAAGTTGGTCAAGTTCACGTCAACGCCCTGGTCGGCGAAGAACCCCTCTTGATCGGCGACGTGCCAGGGGCCGTAGCCGATCCACGGCTGGGTCCCCATGGTGATCTCTCCGCTTTCCGGCTCGGCGGGAATCTCGCCGCCGGTGGCGCTTGAGGAGTCGTCGTCCCCTCCACAAGCTGCCAGGCCCAGAGCGAGCACCATCGCCATGACGATGAATGCGCAAGGGAAAGCGACCTTGTTGAGTCGCTTCATCTATCTCACCTCCTGGTGTAGGGCTGTTTCGGCGGTTCGGCGCATCCGCACCGCCGCCGCATGAGCCGGGAATCCCTCCCACTCGGCCAAAGCGAGAGCTGCCGGGCCCAAGTTCTCAATCGCCTGCTCATCAAGCCGAGCAACGGACACTTTCTTGACAAAGGCCTCAGCGGTGACGCCCGACGACACACGGGCGAAACGGCCCGTCGGCAGCGCAGCCGGAACACCGATGGCGTAGTTGGCGGCCGCGAACGGTGTTCCCTGCCCAAGCAGGACCTCGGCAGCGTTGTCGAGCACCGACAGGAGCTCGTGCGGTTGGGCCGTGGCCACCTGCAGGTGCTCCGGGGCGTAGAGGTTGGCGAAGTCCACAGCCTGTTCGAGATCCTCGATGACGATGGCGCCACCGACCTGGCTGATTGCGGCGCGCGCGTACGCACGCCTCGGCTCGGGCAAGGCCGCGAGTTGCGATGCGATCTCCGCGTGAACGGCTTCGAGCAGCTCCTCCGCGGCTGTCACCAACACCGCGGCCGAGTCGGAGCCATGCTCGGCTTCGCTCAGAAGATCGGCGGCGAGAAGGCGAGGATCTGCGGAGCCATCGGCGACGATCATGCTCTCGGTGGGACCGAGCATCATCACGGTCGCGGTGCCATAGCGCTGGATCTCGACCTGGGCCGCCTGTACGGGTGGGCTCCCTGGCCCCAAGACCTTGACCGCTTGCGGAATCGACGCTGTCCCAAAGGCGAGGGCGGCGATGCCTGCGGGACCGTTGGTGCGAAAGACACGATCGATCCCGAGCTCGGTCGCAACCACGAGGACCGCCGGGTCGACCTTGCCTTCTGATCCCGGAAGCGGAGGCACCGCGATGGCAATCTTGGGCACGCCCGCGACGACCGCTGGCGTAACGATCTGAAACAGCGAGGACGGATACGAGCCCTTGCCGCTTGGAACGAACAATCCAGCGCTGGTGATCGGCGTCGTCTTCTGGCCAACCTCGATCCCGGCTTCGATCTCCGCCATCCAATCGCGCTCGCCGAGGACGCGCTCGTTGAAGGCCCGTACGCGTCCGATCGACTCCCGAATCGCGCGCAGGAGATCATCGGGGATCTCCGCCTTGGCCTTGGCGAACTCGGACTCCGTTACGGCAAGTTCGTCGGGCTCGAGCTGGCAGCCATCGAAATCGCGGAGCGCCCGAACCACGGCATCGTCGCCGTTCAGGCGCACGTCCTCAATCAGGCGCCGGATGCCCTCAAGCAGGTCAGGGTCAAAGTTGGCCAGGCCGCGGCCGAGCAATCGGGCGCGCCCCACGTCGTCTACCTCGTGCCAACGCATGACCCGAAGCGGGCTCGCGGCGCCCTCCGCAGCGGAGCTCCGACAAGCATCGCCGCCTCCACCCCTAGGGGAGGACTTCATGCCGCCTCCTGGGCCTGATCGTCCGCGCCCGGGTTCCAGCCCAGGGAGTGCGACAAGCCCTGGCTGGCTTCTCGGACTCGCGCGGCAATTCGCTCCAGGTCGCGGGCGGAGTACTTGGCGGAGAGGAAGGTGACGCCAATCGCAGCCAACGTGACCGACTCATGGGAGAGCACGGGGGCGGCGACACAGGCGATGCCCGGGGTGACCATCTCGCGGTCAACTGCGTAACCGGCGTCGCGAACGTCGACGAGCTCATCGATCAGGCGCGAGACGGACGTCGGACCGGTACCCGTGCGCTGCACGAGTGGCTGGTTGGCGAACAGCGCCTTGACCTGAGCCTCGGGCACGCCGGCGAGAATGGCGCGGCCGACCGCGGTCAGATGAGCTGGCAGCCGAACGCCCACCTCGGTCACGAGCTGGGGGGCCGAGCCACCGGCCTGTTCCTTGTCGATGTAGAGGACATCGCAACCGTGAAGCACGGCCAGGTGAGCTGTCTCGCCAAGAGCATCCGTCAGCCTGGCCAACACCGGCCGGCCGAGGCGCTGGAGCGGAGCGCTCCGTACGTATGCCGATCCGATCTCGAACACACGCACGCCGAGCCCCCAGGCGTGCTCCGCCTCGTAGTACGTGACGAAGCCCTGCTCGAGCATCGTGTTGAGCAGATGATGCGTGCTCGACTTTGGAATGCCCAGATCGCGCGCGATGGTCATGGTCGGGAGAGGTCGCAGCCGCTGAGCCAACAGGACCAACACCGAGAGAGCCCGCTGTGCGGACCTTGCAGGCATCGGCCTCGGGCTACCGCCGCTGCTCATGGATACAACCCCCTGGCCAGGTGGGCTTCGGCCACGCGCTCAACGCCAATGCATGTCGCCGCATCTCGCCAGGAGATCCCTCGTTCGGTGGCGAGCCCGATGACCGGAGAACACGCCGTGTCAAGTCGGCGACCAACTCGTTCCACCATCTCCTGCTCCGAGAGCGGCAGCCCGTTTGCTTCCTGAACCGACTCGTAGTAGCTCGCGATCACGCCGCCGGCGTTGGCCAGGGTGTCGGGCACAACCACGACGCCGTTTGCGAGCAGGATCTCCTCAGCGGCGTGCGTGGTCGGCGCGTTAGCGCCCTCGACAATTACATCGGCCCGAATGCTGTCGGCATTCAGGTCGTTGACGACGCCGGCGACGGCGGCGGGGACGAGGACATCGCAGCTGGCTTCAAGTACCGCGTCCAATGGCACTGCTTCACCAGTTTCGGCCTCGATCAACGGGCCGCCCGATTTCGAACACGCAGACAAGACATCGATATCCAAGCCATGCGGATCGAGGCGGCCGCCGCTGATGTCGCTCGCACCGACGATAAGAAAGCTCGAATCGCTCGCGAGATCCTCGGCCGCGCTCCGGCCGACCTCTCCGAAGCCGGCAACGGCGACGCGTACGGGAGGGGACAGTTGGAGATGGCGAGCAGCGATCCTGGCCACCTCCGCGACCCCACGGCCGGTTGCGGTGCGTCGAGCCCTGGACCCACCGACGACGACCGGCCGGCCCGTGACGGGCGATCCAAACGAACCGCCCATCATCGCTGCGTAGGTGTCGAGGACCCACGCCATCTCGCGCGCGCCGGTGCCGATGTCCGGCGCGAGGATGTCGCGTCCGGGCCCGATCAGTGGAGCGATCTCGCTGGCGTAGCGCCGGGTGATGCGCTCTAGTTCGGCCTCGGTCAACGATCCCGGAGTACATCGCACTGCTCCCTTTCCGCCCCCGTAGGGAATGTTGACCAAGGCGCATTTCCACGTCATGCCCATCGCGAGCGCCTTCGTTTCGTCGAGTGAGGCCATCGGCTGATAGCGAAGCCCTCCCTTCGCCGGACCGCGCGTCAGGCTGTGCTGTACGCGGAAGCCGGCAAAGGTGCGTACCTCGCCAGACTCAAGTTGCACCGGCACCGCGACCTCAAGTGAGCGACGCGGCTGCCGCAGGTACTCGCGGAGTCCGGTGCCGAGCTCGAGCTGGTCAGCGGCGCGATCGAACTGGGCTTCCGCGTCACGCAAGCGACGCGTCCCGAACGCGTCGGCTTCGGTAGCCGAACGTTCGACGGTCTTCTCTCTCAACGCCTCCACTGCCAGTGTCCCGAATGTGAGACATATGTCTCTCATTCCGGTCCGCATCAACCCAACCAGACCGCTGCTCTGCAGTCAAGAGACGCCGCACACAAAGCGTCCATGTCGTGAGACATCGCGTGCCACATGTGCGACCCTGCCAGCCAACTCGAGGGCGCTTCCCCACCGCTCCGCAGCGCTTGGCCGCCAACTGCCAGCCGTTGCGATGGGCCGGGGAGGACTCGAACCTCCGACCAACGGATTATGAGTCCGCTGCTCTGACCAGCTGAGCTACCGGCCCTGGTGTCGATTATGGCCCGTCGCTAG
>JBOGZL010000224.1:0-2084 GCA_050697195.1 Solirubrobacterales bacterium | reverse complement strand
CCGCCGAGGATCAGCGGCGCGCCGTCCGCCCACCGAACCGCGGTCTCGGCGGCGAGCCGCGCCTCTTCCTCGGCGAGCGGCTGGTCGCGGGTGGTCGCGTGGAGGTTGCCGACGCAGGGGCCGCTCGTGAGTCGGGTGAACGCCATCACCCGCCGCTCGGGAGGGCCGCGGCGGAGGACGAGCTCGCGCCGCTCGGCGATCCCGAGCCTGCGCACCAGGGTGAGGTTCGAACCCCCTTCCCACGAGCCCATCAGGTCGGGATTCCAGCGGTGGAGCGCGCCCTGAATCGCCGGAATGCGATTCCGCGCAGTGAGCACGCGGTGGGGGTCGGCCTGGCAGGCGACCGCGAGCGGGTCGGCCCACCGCGGCGGGGACTCCTGGAGGAGGGCGACGTCCCACTCGGCCCCGGCGAGCACGCGGGCGAACTCGTCGAGGAGGTCGCGGTTGACCTGGACGTGGGTCTCGTTGCGCTCGGTGATCCGCAGCAGCTTCGAGCGCAGCGTGAAAAGGGCCGGGTCGGGAGGCGCGTCGCGGCCGTGGAAGAGGTTCCAGCTCAGGGCGCGGATCTCCATGCGGCGTAGTATCGGCGGCTTCGATGACGCGCCATTTCCTCACCGGCGAGGAGCTCTCGGCCGCCGAGCTCGAGGCGGTGCTCGACCGCGGGCTCGAGCTCAAGCGGGGGCGGGCCTCCCGCCTCGGGGCGGAGGCCCTCGCGGGGCGGTCGGTGGCGCTCGTGTTCGAGCGGCCCTCGACGCGGACCCGGGTGTCGTTCGAGGTCGGAGCCGTCGAGCTCGGCGCGACGCCGGTCGTCCTCCGCGGAGACGAGCTCCAGCTCGCCCGCGGCGAGTCGATCGCCGACACGGCGCGGACCCTGTCGCGCTACGTGCACGGGATCGCGATCCGATCCGGCTCGCACGAGAGCGTGGTCGAGCTCGCCGGGGGGGCCGGGGTACCGGTGATCAACGCGCTCACTCCGGCCCACCATCCGTGCCAGGCGCTCGCCGACCTGCTGACTCTCCGGGAGCGGTTCGGTGAGCTGAACGGGCTGCGTGTCGCGTACGTGGGCGACGGCAACAACGTCGCGCGCTCGCTCGCGATCGTCGGCCGGACGGCCGGGGTGGAGGTGGCGATCGCCTCGCCCGAGGGCTACCGGATCGAGCCCGGGCTCGCGGCGCTGGACACGGGCGACCCGCGGGAGGCGGTCGCCGACGCCGACGCGCTGTACACGGACGTATGGGTGAGCATGGGCGACGAGGCCGATGCGGCGCGACGGCGAGAGGACCTCGCCCCGTACCGCGTCGACGGCGAGCTCCTCGACACCGCGTCGGAGTGCGCGATAGCCCTCCACTGCCTCCCCGCCCACCCTGGCGAGGAGATCACCGAGGACGTGCTCTACGGTGAGCGCTCCGCGGTATGGGACCAGGCAGAGAACCGCCTCCACGCGCAGAAGGCGCTGCTTGAGCTGCTGCTCGCGTAATCAGCCGATCAGTCGAGCCAGCGCGGCTTGTCCGAGCCGACGTACTCCTGAATCGCGCCGTAGATGTGTTGGATGATCCCGACGCTGCGCCGCACCGTGACCTTGCAGACGCCGTACGGAAGCCGGTTGGTCCTCCGACCGCTGCTCGATGTCGGCAACGAATCAACGATGTGCTTCGTCAGGACCGATGGCGGAGGGTCGAGTGCCTCGAGCCAATGACGTTCTATCTCGGCGGGGGAGACTCCGTTGCCCGTATAGAAGTTCAGGGAGACGCGGAAGTCCTCGGGCTGGACCCCGAAGCAGCGCCGCAGGAAGCTGCAGAAGAACCGGACCATCTCGACGTCCGAGTTGACGAGCTGGGCCCTGTTGCGATTCTTCGTTCCCTCGGCCCAGTAGAGCATGCAGCCAGCGAGGTGCAGGGGGTCCCCTTCACGGGCCCGTCGCCGGCCCTCTAGCTGGTACTCGAGGCGGGCGTTGCGCGCCTGGCGCCTTCTGCCCTCGGCGAGCATCCTGCCTGGCTGACCTGCCCGCGCCAAATTGCGCGCTCGCTGTTCGGGAGTGAGCTCGATGTCCCGTGTCCAGCCGTGTACGGTCGAAACGGACACAT
>JBOGZL010000223.1:0-13083 GCA_050697195.1 Solirubrobacterales bacterium | reverse complement strand
CCGTAATAGCAGCCGACGAGCACGATCGCGGTCGCCATAACCATCGCCTTGGCGATCGAGAAGAGCAGATCGGGCGGGTTCTGGAACATCCAGAAGATCAGGAAGTAGCCCCCCGAGGAGGTCTCGGCGATCTGCTGGACGACGGCGATGTAGGAGGCGAAGAACATCACCCCGATCGCCGCCAGGTACATGAACGGGAACACCATCCAGCACGCCAGCAGCCGGGTGCCGCAGAGGAAGATCATCGGGTTGACGCCCATCACCTCGAGCGCGTCGATCTCGTCGGAGATCCGCATCGCGCCGAGCTCGGCGACGATCCCGGTGCCCACCTTGGCCGACATCATGTAGCCGAAGGCGTAGGGGATCACCTCGCGCAGATCGCACCACGCGGCGAACACGCCGGCGTAGGCGGGCGCCCCGACCGCGCGGTTGAAGTAGGCGCCCTCGATCCCGCACTGGAGCCCGAGGATGAACACGAGCCCCCAGATCACGATCGTCGACCCCAGGATCAGGATCCCCGCCTGGCGCAGCGCCTCGCCGAAGAACTGGAACACGCGCCCCGAGTACACGAGCCCCATCACGCGGCCACAGAAGCGCGCGATGTCGCCCAGCGAGGCGAGCCAGTCGCGCGGTATCGCGAGCCAGCCGGGCATCTACTTGATCACCAGCAATTCGGGGTGGGTGGCGAGCAACGTCTGCGTGAACACGTAGTTGAACGCGAACACGCCCATGAAGCTGATCACCACCGACTCGTTCACCGCCCGTCCGACCCCCTCGGCCCCCCCGGAGGCGTTCATCCCCTTGTAACAGCTGACGATCGCGATGATCGCCCCGAACAGGGTCGTCTTGACGACCGAGCCCCATAAGTCGGTCGTCGAGGCGTTGGTGAGCAGGGTCGCGAAGAACCCCCCGAGGGGCTGGCCGTAGAGCAGCTCGGCGCCGATCCCGCCCGCGATCCCGAACATCAGCGCGTAGATGTCCAGAAGGCCGGTGATCAGCATCAGGGCGAGGAAGCGCGGGACGACGAGGTTCTTGATCGGATCGACGCCAAGCACCTGGAGCGCGTCGAGCTCCTCGCGGATCTTCCGCGCCCCCAGATCGGCGGTGATCGCGGTCCCCGCCACCCCGGCGACGACGACCGCGGTGACAAAGGGGGCGAACTCGCGGATCGAGGCCAAGACGAAGAACCCGCCGAGCCTGTCCAGCGCGCCGAACAAGGACAGGAAGTTTGCGGCCTGGAGCCCCGGCGCTCCGAACCCGAACGCGACGGTCGAGATCAGCATCGGGAACCAGGTGAGCTGGAGTGCGAACAGGAACTGGCCGATGAACTCGCCGCCGTACGGGTACGGGGGCCTGACCGTGGCGACGATCGCCTTGCCGGTCAGGATCATCATGTTCCCGACCTGCTCGAACAGCGACTTGGCGGGCAGGAATGCCCTGTCGGCGAAGCCTCTGACCATGTTCTCCTCCGGGTCCGGACGTCTCCGGACCAGCAGCCGAAGGGTATTTGATCGGCCTCCCCCGCGCCACCCACAACTGTCGGGTACCCCTCCGGTGGGCCACAGCACCCGTGGTATGTTGCTCCGCGCCTTGGGGAGAGAGGCGACATCACCCGAGGTGGACGCTTGAGGAGGGCCGGAGCGACAATTGCCGTGGTGGGGATCGGCGTGCTGTTGCTCTCCGCCTGCGGGGGCGGCGGGGAGCGCCAGGACGCCGGCGAGCCGGAGGCGGAGTTCCCGGTCGAGGTGACGACGGCGAAGTTCCCGAACCGCCAACGGCTCGCGGAGACCACCGACCTGCGGCTCGGGGTCGAGAACACCGGCGACGAGACGATCCCCGATCTCGCGGTGACGATCTTTCTCGAGGACGGCGCCCAGGGCTCGTTCTCGATCCGGCTCGACCAGCCCGGCCTCGCGAACCCCAACCGCCCCGTCTGGGTGCTGGAAGACAAGTACCCGCGCCTCGCGGGCGAGGGCCGGCCCGCGGGATCCTCGCCGGCCGACGTCGCGGCGACGAACACATACGCGTTCGGCGCGCTCGAGCCCGGGGACACGCGTGAGATGATCTGGCGGGTGACGCCGGTTCGCGGCGGGACCTACACGGTCAACTACGAGATCGCCGCCGGCCTCCACGGCAGGGCGGAGGCGGTGACCGCGGACGGTCCACCGCGCGGGAAGTTCGTCGTCACCATCGCAACGAAGCCACCGAAGGCAACGGTAGATGACGCGGGCAAGGTCGAAATCGAGGAGTAGAGGGCCGGGGTCGGTCGGCCTGGTCGTGCTGCTCGCCGCCGCGGCGGCGATCGCGCCGGGATGCGGCGATGACGACGAGCCCACGACGACGGAGGCACAGACCGCGCCCCCGAGAGAGGACCGAAACGGCACCGACACGCCCCCCGTCGGCGACGGACGCGGCGGCGTCCGGCTCGCCGAGGTCGGCGAGTTCGAGCAACCCCTGTACGTCGCCCAGCCGCCGGGCGAGGGCGAGGACCTCTACGTCGTCGAGAAGACCGGGCGGATCATCCTGGTCGACGACGGCAAGCCGCTCGGCGAGCCGTTCCTCGACCTCGGGGGCGAGGTCTCGACCGGAAGCGAGCAGGGTCTTCTCTCGGTCGCCTTCGCGCCCGACTACTCGGACTCGGGGCGCCTCTACGTCAACTTCACCGACACCGAGGGCGACACCCGGATCCAGGAGTTCCGGCGCGACACCGACGACGAATCCCGAGCCGACCCCGCGAGCCGCCGCGAGCTGCTTCGCATCGAGCAACCGTTCGAGAACCACAACGGCGGACTGTTGCTGTTCGGCCCCGACGAGCTCCTCTACGCCGGCACCGGCGACGGCGGCTCCGCCGGGGACCCGATGGGAAACGGCCAGGATCTCTCCACCCTGCTCGGCAAGATCCTCCGGATCGATCCCGAGCCCGCCGGGGGACGGCCGTACGGAATCCCGTCGTCGAACCCGTTCGCGGACGAGTCCGACGCGCGCGGCGAGATCTACTCCTACGGGCTCCGTAACCCGTGGCGCTTTAGCTTCGATCGCCTCGATCGCGCGCTTTCGATCGGCGACGTGGGGCAGGACTCCCTCGAGGAGATCGACCTCGTCGCGCGGGGACAGGGCCGCGGCGCGAACTTCGGCTGGTCGGCGTTCGAGGGGAACGAGCCCTTCGACTCCGGCCAGGAGGCCGAGGGCGCGATCCCTCCCGTGCTGACGTACCCGCTCACCGACGCCTGCGCCGTGACCGGCGGCTACGTCGTGCGCGACGAGAGCCTGCGCTCCCTCTACGGCCGCTACCTGTACGGCGACTTCTGCGTCGGCGAGCTGCGCAGCTTCACCGCGCGCCCGGGGCGTGAGGCCGAGGACGATCGCCCGCTCGGGGTCGAGGTTCCGCAGCTGAGCTCTTTCGGCGAGGACAATCGGGGCCGGATCTACGCGACGTCCCTGAACGGACCGGTGTTTCGGCTCGAGCCGAGGTGATCGCGGCGTCGCGATGCCGCCTTGCCGCAGCTTTGCGGCCAATAGGGTGTTAGGGAAGTCGTGCTCGCCCGCCTCGCCACAATCGCGCTCGCGCTCGCCGTGACGGCCGCGCTGCCCGCCGGGGCGGCCGCGAAGCCGAAGCTCGGCGACGGCCGGGGCGGAGTGAAGCTGAAGCGGCTCGGCGAGTTCGACTCGCCGGTCCACGTCGACAACGCGCCAGGCTCGAGGAAGCTCCTGTTCGTCGTCGAGCAGCCGGGCGCAATCCGGGTCCTGCGCGGCCGCAGAGAGATCGGGCGTCCGTTCCTAGACATCCAGAACCTCGTTGAGTGCTGCGGCGAGGAGGGGCTGCTGTCGGTGGCGTTCGCGCCCGACTACGCGCGGTCGGGACTCTTCTACGTCTACTACACGGGCAACGGAGGCGAGGTCAACCGCGTGGACGAGTTCCGGGCGACCGGCGCGACCACGGCCGATCCGGGCTCGCGGCGCACCGTGATCGAGTTCGCCCACCCCAGCTTCGGGAACCACAACGGCGGCCAGCTCCAGTTCGGCCCCGACGGGTTCCTCTACATCGGCACGGGCGACGGCGGGAGCGGCGGCGATCCGTTCGCCCGGGCCCAGAACCCGAACGACCCGCTCGGCAAGCTGCTGCGGATCGATCCCCGGCCGGGGAGCGCCGGCGCGTACGGAGTTCCCTCCGGCAACCCGCTCGCGGGACCGACGCCCGGCCTCGACGAGATCTACTCGCTCGGTCTGCGCAACCCGTGGCGCTTCTCCTTCGACGCGAAGACCGACCGGATCTCGATCGCGGACGTCGGGCAGGGATCGTGGGAGGAGGTCAGCCACAAGACGCTTTCGGGCGCCAGCGGGGCGAACTTCGGCTGGGACGCGTTCGAGGGCACACGGCGCTTCGACGAGACGACCCCGGTGCCGGCGCTGCACGAGCCGCCGATCCACGAGTACGAGAACGGTGGAGTCAACTGCGCGGTCGTCGGCGGCTACGTGGTCCGCGACCGCAAGCTGAAGTCGCTCTACGGCCGCTACCTGTACGCGGACCTGTGCGCGGGACAGCTGCGCAGCTTCGTTCCCGACCTCGACGGGGCGCGCAAGGATCGGCCGCTCGGGAAGGCGATCTCCTCGCCGACCTCGTTCGGCGAGGGGGTGCGCAACCGGATCTACGTCACCTCCCTCGAGGGCGGGGTCTGGAGGCTGAAGCAAAGGTGAGGCGCGCGCCGGTGGTGGCGGCCCTTGCGATCCTCGCGGGGGTCGCCGTGCCGGCGGCGGCCCCAGCCGCGATCGTGACGAAGCAGATCGCGCGCTTCAAGAGCCCCACCTACGTCCACGGTCCCGAGGGGGCCGACGGCGCCGTGTTCGTCGTCGAGCGCCGGGGGAAGATCAAGGTGCTCGTGGACGACCGCGCGCTGAAGGGATCGTTCCTGAACATCAAGCGGCGGGTCTCGTGCTGCGTCGGGGAGCGCGGCCTGTTCTCGGTCGCGTTCGCCCCCGACTACGAGACCTCGGGCCGGCTCTACGTCTGCTTCACGGACCGCCAGGGGGACATCAGGGTCGAGGAGTACCGGCGCAGCGCGGACGATCCCCTGCGCGCGAGGAAGGGGACCCGCCGCAAGGTGATCCAGGTCCGCCACCGGCGGTTCTCGAACCACAACGGCGGCCAGCTCCAGTTCGGGCCCGACGGGCGGCTGTACGTCGCGACGGGCGACGGGGGCGGCTCCGGCGACCCGGATGAGAACGCGCAGGCCAAGGGAAGCCTGCTCGGCAAGCTCCTTCGCATCGATCCGGTCCCGCGCAAGGGCGGGCCCGGCCACGGGGTTCCGGGGACGAACCCGTACGTGAACGGCAAGGGCGAGAACGAGATCTACGCGCGCGGGCTGCGAAACCCGTGGCGATTCTCCTTCGACGGCAACCGGATCGTGATCGGCGACGTGGGCCAGGACCGCCGCGAGGAGATTGACTACGAGACCCTCGACGGCGCTCGGGGAGCGAACTTCGGGTGGGACGCGTTCGAGGGCTCCGCGCGCTTCAGGTCCTCGGACGCGAGCCGGCCGCCGAAGCGCCACACCCGGCCGATCGCCGAGTACGGCCACGGCGGCGCGAACTGCTCGATCACCGGCGGCTATGTCGTCGAGGATCCCGCGCTCCCTGCGCTGCGGGGTCGGTACGTGTACGGGGACCTGTGCAGCGGGGAGATCCGGAGCCTGGTCCCGCAGCTCGGCGGCGCCCGCGACGACAGGCGGGTCGGGGTCCCGGCCGAGCCGGGGCTCTCCACGTTCGGGGAGGACGCCCGCGGGCGGATCTACTACGCGTCGGCGACCTCGGGGCAGGTCTTCCGGCTCGCGCAGACCGACTGAGGCGCGCCCGCGCAAGTCGCCGGGTAGTCTCCGGGCCGGGATGGAGCGCGGCACCAAGCCCACCGAGACCGGCGCGCCGCCGCAGCCCGACGGCGACGGCGCCGGCTCTCCCGCGGGATCGTCGGGCGAGACCTTCGAGGTCCACAACCCGGCCGACGGCTCGGTGATCACCTCTCTTCCGGTGCAGGGACCGGCGGAGGTACGGGACGCGGTCGCCCGGGCGCGCGAGGCGCAGCCCGCCTGGGAGGCCCTGGGTCACGATGGTCGCTACGTCCTGCTGGGCCGGTGGCGCGACTGGATGTTCGCCAACGGGGAGGGAATCGCCGACATCATGGAGGCCGAGACCGGCAAGGTCCGCCAGGACGCCACGCTGGAGCTCCCCGGCGTCGCGGACGCGATCAATTTCTACGGTGCCAGCTCGGCCCGCTTCCTCGCCGACGAGCGCCTCCGCGCGCACAACCCGCTGATGAAGGCGAAGGCGCTCAAGGTCACGCACCGGCCATATCCCGTCGTAGGGGTGATCGCCCCGTGGAACTTTCCCCTCCTGCTCACGATCGGCGACGCGATCCCCGCCCTCGCGGCGGGCTGCGCGGTGATCATCAAGCCCTCCGAGTTCACGCCGCTGTCGCCGCTCGAGCTCGTTCGCGGCTGGCGTGAGGAGGTCGGAGGCCCGGAGGTGATCCAGGCAGTGACCGGTCTCGGGGAGTGCGGGGCCGCGGTCGTCGACGAGGTGGACTTCATCCACTTCACGGGCTCGGTCGCGACCGGGAAGAGGGTGATGGCGCGCGCCGCGGAGACCCTGACGCCGGTCAGCCTCGAGCTCGGCGGCAAGGACCCCCTGATCGTGCTCGACGACGCCGATCCCGAGCGCGCCGCGAACGGCGCCGCGTGGGGCGGACTCGCCAACTCGGGACAGATCTGCATCTCGACCGAGCGCGTGTACGTGACCGAGCCGGTGTACGACCGCTTCCTCGCCGCGCTCACCGACCGCGTTTCCGGCCTCCGCCAGGGCCCCGACCGACCCGCCTTCACGCACGAGATCGGAGCGATGACCTCTCCGGCGCAGGTCGAGATCGTCGAGGACCACGTCCGCGACGCGGTGGACCGAGGAGCGCGGATCGTTACGGGCGGAAGGCGGCGCGACGGCGCCGGCGACTACTTCGAGCCGACGATCCTCGTCGACGTGGACCACTCGATGAGGGTGATGCGCGACGAGACGTTCGGACCCGTGATCCCGGTGATGAAGGTCGCCGACGAGGACGAGGCGGTTCGGCTCGCGAACGACTCCCGCTACGGGCTCTCGGCGGCGGTGTTCGGCGAACGCGATCACGCGGAGGCGGTGGCGCGCCGCCTCGAGAGCGGCGCCGCGAACGTCAACGACGTGCTCGTCAACTACCTCGCCTACGACGTGCCGATGGGCGGATGGAAGGAATCCGGGATCGGCGCGCGATGGGGGCCGGGGGGAATCCGGAAGTTCTGCCGCACCGAGTCGCTCGTGGTCACGCGGTTCGCGCGCGGCAAGGCGGAGCCGATGTGGTTCCCATACTCGCGCGTCAAGGGCCGGGTGCTCGGCGCCCTCGGACGCTTCGTCAACGCCCGCGGGCTCGGCAACCGCCTGCGCGCGCTGCGGCGCCGCTAGTCTTCGACGGGAGGGAAACCAACACGAGGCGGGGGACGCGACGATGCGAAGCACGATGAGGACGGCCGCGGCGGTGGGCTGCGCGGTGGCGCTGGTGACGCTGCTCGCGGCGTCGGTGGCGGCGGCCGGGTACAAGACCGGGCACTACGCGGGCGAGACCTCCCAGGGCGAGTCGATCGGCTTCAAGGCGAAGAAGCTCTCCGTGAAGAAATTCGACTTCGCGCTGCGCGTCGATTGCGATGACGGGTCGGCTTTCGATCTCCTCGAGCCCTCGGGCGCGCAGGCGCCGACCGACGATCGCGGCAAGTTCAAGGCGATTTTCACCACCCAGATCTCCGGCGGAGTTGAAAGCACCACCGTCCTCAAGGGAAGGCTCAAACGACAGAAGGCGAGCGGCTCGCTCCACGCAGAGGGAATTACCTCGGCCGGGGCGTCCTGTTCCGGAGCCGCCGACTGGAGCGCCGAGAGGCAGTAGGCGCCGGGGGCTCTAGCCCGCGGGGACGAGCTCCTCGCGGAGCTGCTTCGCGGCCTGGACCATGTTGCGGAGGCTGGCGTCGACCTCCTCCCAGCCACGGGTCTTCAGCCCGCAGTCCGGGTTCACCCATAGCTGCTCGGCGCGGAGCACGTTCGCGGCCGCCCGCAGCAGCTCGACCATCTCGTCGGCGGGTGGAACCCGCGGCGAGTGGATGTCGTACACGCCGGGGCCGATCTCGTTGTCGTAGCCGGTGCGCTCCCAGTCGTGCAGGAGCCCCATCCGCGAGCGCGCCGCCTCGATCAGGAGCACGTCGGCGTCCATCTCCTGGATCCGCTCCATGATGTCTCCGAAGTCCGAGTAGCACATGTGGGTCTGGACCTGGGTCTCGTCGCGCACCGGCGAGGTCGCGACCCGGAAGCAGTACACCGCCCACTTCAGGTACTCGTCCCAGCGGTCGCGCCGCAGCGGGAGCCCCTCGCGGATCGCGGGCTCGTCGACCTGGATCACCCGGATCCCGGCCTCCTCGAGGTCCGCGACCTCGTCGCGGATCGCGAGCGCGAGCTGCTCGCAGGTCTCCGCCCGCGGCTGGTCGTCGCGGACGAACGACCACTGGAGCATCGTCACCGGGCCGGTCAGCATCCCCTTGACCGGCTTCTCGGACAGCGACTGCGCGTACAGCGTCCACGCGACCGTCATCGGGTCCGGCCGGTTGACGTCCCCGTAGAGGATCGGCGGGCGCACGTACCGCGAGCCGTAGGACTGGACCCAGGCGTTCTGCGTGAACGCGTAGCCGTCCATCTGCTCGGCGAAGTACTGGACCATGTCGTTGCGCTCCGGCTCGCCGTGGACGAGGACGTCGAGCCCCACCTCCTCCTGGAAGTCGATCACGCGCTTGATCTCGGACCTCATCCGCTCGTCGTAGCCATCACGGTCGATCTCGCCCTCGCGCAGCGCGGCGCGCGCCTTGCGGATCTCCGCGGTCTGGGGGTAGGAGCCGATCGTCGTCGTGGGGAAAAGCGGCAGGTCGAGGTGCGGGCGCTGGGCCTCGCGGCGGACGTCGAAGCCGCTCGCGCGGCGCGCGTCGGCGTCGGACAGCGCCTCGACCCGCTCGCGGACGAGCGGCGTGCGGGTGCGGTGCGAGTTGCGCCGGTCCTCCAGGGCGCGGTCGTTGGCGTCGAGCTCGCCGGCGATCGCCTCGCGCCCCCCGCCGAGGCCGCGGGCCAGCGTCGCGACCTCGCCCACCTTCTGGCGCGCGAACGCCATCCACGAGCGCAGCTCGTCGTCGAGGCCGGTCTCCGCATCGAGGTCGATCGGCGTGTGAAGCAACGAGCACGACGTCGAGACGACGAGCTCGCCGCAGCGGTCACGGAGCCCCTCGAGCAGGTCGAGGCTGTGCTCGAGGTCCGCGATCCACACGTTGCGCCCGTCCACGATCCCCGCGAACAGCGCCTGGTCCTCCAGGCCGCCCTGGCTCGCGATCAGCTCGACGTTGTGGCGCCCGCGATGGAGGTCGAGGCCGATTCCCTCGACCGGGAGGTCACGCAGCACGCCGTATGCGTCGCCGACGTGGTCGAAATAGGTCTTGACGAGGATCCGGGTCCGCTCCTGGACCTTCGCCAGCTCCTCGTACGCGAGCCGCAGGGCGTCGAGCTCGCGCTCGGGGCGGTCCTCGACGAAGCACGGCTCGTCGAACTGGACCCAGGTCGCGCCCTGCTCGGCGAGCCGCTCAAGGACCTCGCCGTAGACCTGGATCAAGGGCTCGAGCAGGGTGAGGCGGTCGAAGTCCTCGTCCACCCCGTCGGCCGGCTTGCCGAGCAGCAGCAGCGACACCGGGCCGACCAGCACCGGGACCGTGTCGATGCCGACCCCCTCCATCGCCTCCGCGTGCTCGTCGAACGGCTTCGTGGACGAGAGCGAGAACTCGATGCCGGGCCCGAGCTCGGGGACGATGTAGTGGTAGTTGGTGTCGAACCACTTCGTCATCTCCATCGCGGTGACGTCCACCCCGCCGTCCTGGCGGCCGCGCGCCATCGCGAAGTAGGTGTCGAGGTCCACCGAGCCGCCGCCGTGCCCGTAGCGCTCGGGCACGGCGCCGACGAGGCAGATCGCGTCGAGGACCTGGTCGTAGAGCGAGAAGTCGTTGGACGGGATCAGGTCGATCCCGGCCGATTGCATGAAGCGCCAGTTCTCGAGCCTGATCTCGCGCCCGGTCGCGAGCAGGTCGTCGGCCGAGACCTCGCCACGCCAGTGGCCCTCGGTCGCGAACTTGAGCTCGCGCGCGGGGCCGATCCGCGGAAACCCTGAGACGTTCGAAGCTGCCATCGGAGGCGAGAGACTACCTACTGAGGTGCCCTAGGAAGTGACACCCGAGGGCGCTCCACTGCCCGAACGCGGCGAGAGCCGCACCGGGGCGGCGCTCAGCGCGCGCAGCCTCATGTCGCTCCACGTGACGCCCTCCCGGACCAGGGCAGGGAGCCCGAGCGCGACCGCGGTCGCGATCTCGATCGCCTGCAGGATCACTCCGTAGGCGAGCGCGTCCGCCGCCCCGACCCCGAAGCCGCCGCTGAGCACGCTGATGACGGCGAGCTGGAACACGCCGATGTTGGACGGGGTCGCCGGCACCACGGCGGTCACGTTGACCGCGAACAGGACCGCGGCGCACGCTCCGATCCCCGCCTTCGCCTCGAGGCCCATCGCGACCGCGAGCGCGTAGCACGACAGGAGCTGCACGCTCCACGCGCCAAGCTGCGCCGCGGCGGCGAACGGCCCCCGGCGCGGGTCGCGGAACACGCTGAGGCCGCTTCGCACCTGGACCAGCGCGCTGCGAACCGATTCGCGGGCGCGCGCGATCCGACCCGATCCGCCCCCCCGCATCAGCACCGGCGCCACCACGAGGGCGACGAGGAGTGCGAGCGGCGCGAGGCTCGCGATGAAGAGCCTCTTCTGCCCGGAGTGGAACAGGTCGGTGGAGAAAACGATGATCGCGCCGAGGATCGCCAGCGCGAGAAGGTTGAGCGCGGTCTGGGAGACGAGCGTCCCGAGCAGCACCGGGAGCGTCTCGCGCATCCGGCCCGTGCGCCGCGAGAGCACGAGGGCGCGCGCCGGCTCGCCGAGCCGCGCGGGCAGGGTCGCCGACATCAGCACCCCGATCATCGTCGCCGAGGTCACGTCGCGGCGGCGGATCGGACGGCGAGGAAGCGCGGCGCGGGCGATCGCGTACCACGACGCCGCACGCAGGAACAGGGAGGCCATCATCAGGCCCGTCGCGACGAGCACCCAGGCGGCGTTGGAGCGCACCGCGCTGGCGACGACGCTGTCGAAGCCGATCCGGTTGGCGGCGAGCGCGGTGAGCCCGATTCCGATCACCGCCGCGAGCCCGAGGCCGATCCCACGCGCAACTCGGTGTCGCCGGCCGCTCCGCCGGGCGGGGGCTGGATCAAGCGAGGGAAGACGGCGAGGCGGCCGGGGCGGACCTCCGTCGGCGGGAGCGAGGCCGGTGCGGCGTGCGAGCCTGCCCGGACCGCCCGCGGGCTGGGGGGTCGCGCGGGCCTGCTCGTAGACCTGCGTCACCTCGTCCGCGACGTGAGGCCACGCGTAGCGCTGCGCCGCGGCACGGGCTGCCTCGCCCATCGCTGCGCGTCGCCGCGGCTCGTAGTACAGGGCCTGAAGCTCCTCGGCGAGGCGCTGGGGATCCGCGGGCGAAACGAGGACGCCATCGACGCCGTCCGTGACGACGTCGGCGTACCCGGCGATCGCCGAGGCGACCACCGGGGTGCCGGCGGCGAAGGCCTCGATCAGCACCATTCCGAAGCTCTCGGCGTCGAGCGAGGGCGCGCACAGGACATCGGCCTCATGCAGAGCGCGCCACAGCTCGTCCCCCGAGATCCGCCCCCGAGCGTCTATGTGTTCGCAGACCTCGGGGTCGGCGACGTAGCGGGATACGTCCTGGGAGTCGACCCCGATCACCGTCAGGCGGGCGGGAAGGTGTCGCACGAGCTCCTCGAACGCGCGCAGCAGGACCGGGAGACCCTTGCGCTCATCCGGGCGGCCGACGAACAGCAGCCGCATCTCCTCCGACTCGGGCTTCGGCGTGGAGGGCGGAGCGCCGACGTCGACGCCGTTGGGCACGATCCGGTACTCGCCCCCGAACCACCTTCGGCCGGTCCATTCGGCGGCACGAGAGACCGCGATCCGCGCGTTCAGCTGGTTGAGCTTTCGGCGGACGCCGAGCAGGTTCGCGATCTGGTTCGGGACGAGCTTCGTCGAGTACGCGTGGAAGGTCCCGACAACCGGTGTATCGGGGAACGAGGCCGCGTCCCACGCGATCAGCGGGGCGACGGGCTCGTGAACGTGGATCACGTCGTAGCCGCCGGCGCGCAGCTCGCGCCGCATCCTGAGCACCGACTCGGGGAACGGGACGAGGTTCGAGACGGACCCGTTTGCCGAGATCCCGACCGTGCGGCCGAGCGGGATCAGGTAGTCGGGGCGCGTGTGGGGCGACGCGGGCGCGCGATGGAGCACCTTGCTGAGGCGGTCAGGGGGATCCCACGGGGCGAGCACCCGCACATCGTCCCCGCGCGCTGAGAACTGCTCGGCGAGCGCCTCGACGTGCCGGTTGACACCCCCCTCGTAGGTCCAGGAGTACGGCGTAACGAGGGCGATACGCATTAGCTGATCGTAACAACGCGCTGGGCCCAAACGAACGCGACGAACAGGGCTGCGAAACCCGTCCCGATCATCAGCAGCAGGGCGCCGGAATCGTTCGCGAGCGTGCCCACGATCGTCGCCGCGACCGCGCCGAGAAGGCCGGCGAGCGCCGGCCGCCGCCCATCGAACCAGGCGGCGATCCGAGCTCGCAGGACGACGCCGGTGACGATCAGCGCCACGCACACCAGCATCGACGGGGAGTCGATGTTGCGCGCGAAGCTGTCGGCCGAGAGGCGCAGGCGCCGCTCGAGCACGTCCGCGACGTCGTCCAGCCCTCCCGCCTCGAGCACCGAGCTGGTCAGGTGCGCGTCGCCGCCGAGCACGAGCTCGAGGCCGACCAGGCCCGCGAGCGCCGCCACCGGCGCCGCGAGCAGGACCGCGAGCCGGCCGCGCCCTCCGCCGAGGACGAACCACGCCGCGAC
>JBOGZL010000222.1:0-1707 GCA_050697195.1 Solirubrobacterales bacterium | reverse complement strand
TCCGCTTCGCGATCTGCTTCGTCTTCTTCTTGGTCACACTGGTGCTCGCCACCGGGTCGGCGGCGACAGCGGTGCCCGCGAGTGCCGCAACCAAGGCCACGATCGCCACGATCAGCGCCGGGCTCGGTCGCGACCGCTTCAGTCGCGTCATGCATACCTCCCTGTCGGAGCGGGTCCCACGACTCCCCAGTCCTTGGAATCGGGTCCCCGCCTTTCGCTTGCGCCCGCCACCCTTTCGGAGTCGGGGCGCTTTGTCAAGCGGCCGGGGCTAAACTGAGGACCGCCACCGCATCTGTTCCATCCCTCGTGCCCAGATAGCCGACAGGAGTTCCGTTCCGTTCCCGCCGCCTCGGAGCGAGCCGTAGGCGAGCGCAGAGGCGGCGGCTCAGCCGCCCCCGGGCGCTGCGACGCGCACTTTGGCCATCAGCTCTCCCTCGCAATCACAGACGGTCAGGTTGTTCTCGGCCTTGGGGGCGGCGAGGTCGAGCGTTGCAGTGAGGTAGCGGTAGACCGCGTGCTCAGGCATGGTCAGCTCTCGCCGCAGGAGGCGCAGCTTGCGATCGGAGCGGATGAAGCGGATGAACTCGACCTTGCCCTCGGCCGGCCAGCCGCCGGGGAGCTCGGCGAGGGGCACGGGTTGCTGGCGCCGGGCGCTGGCCGTGAGCTCGTCCGGGGTGCGGCGGCCGGTGGCCCGGTAGCGGTGGTTGGCGTTGTGGAAGCGCTCGAAGACGGCCGCGCGCTCGGCGAGCTGGGTGCGGTCGATGAAGCGCTCCGAGCGAAAGAAGCGCTGATCGAAGGTGTCGTTGAAGTGCTCGACGACGCCGTTTCGCCACGGCTCCCCCTGGGGGATGAAGACCGGGGTCGCGCCCTGGTGGAGCGCGATCCGGACCACCTCCCCCAGGGTGGCGCCGCCGAGCACGAACGGCTTGCCGTTGTCGAGCTGCAGGCGCCGGGGAACTCCCAGGCGCCCCATCAGCGCGATCACGGCGCCCGTGAAGGTGGCCTCGCGCTCGTCGGCGACGATCTCGATCGCGGCGGCATGCGGGGCGATGTCGATCGCGTTCAGGGCCGAGAACGGCATCCCGCCGTCGAGGTGGCGGGGGCCGACGATGTCGGCCTGCCAGAGGTCCCCCGGTGCCGCTGCCGGTGGGGTCGGGTAGGGCGTGCCCTTGGGCTCGTAGCGCTCCCGGCGGCGGCGCACCTTCCCGGCGCGCGAGAGGATGCGCTCGATCGTGCGCGTCGCCGGCGGGGGGACACCCATCTTGGAGAGCTCCCAGGCGATCGCCTCGGCGCCGATCTGGGCCCACGGGTTCGCCTCCAGGCGCTCCCGGACCGAAAGCACCTGGGAGACCAGCTCGCCCGGGGTGCGGTTCGCGACCGTGTGCGGCGCCCGGGAGCGATCGGCCGCCCAGTCGCGGTCGCCGGGGTCATAGCGGCGCGCCCAGCGCGCCACCCACTGGCGCGGACGGCCCAAAGAGCGCCCGATCGCCTCCGGAGACTCTCCGGAGAGCCGCCTCGCCACCGCCTCGCGTCTGACCGCTTCCTCGCTTCTCGACACTGCATCCTCCTCGTCTCGCTTTCTTTGCGAGCTCGAGGGTCGAGCGGGGCGCGGACGCCCTCCGGGAACAGATGTGCTGTCGGCTCAGCCCCCGACGATGGAGCGGATGCGCTGTCGGCTACAGGGAACAGATGTGCTGTCGGCTGTCA